>NZ_SMKM01000112.1 GCF_004348665.1 Actinomadura sp. GC306
GGGCTGAGCGGCGCCGTCCCACGGTGGGTGGACGGGCGCGATGTCCGTTTCGAGCGGTTTCCGGGTGCCACCTCGGGAAACGAAAGCCGGATCGAACCGGATGCGAGGCGAACCGATCCGGCGGCACGGCCGAACCACTACAGGAAGGCGGAGCGGAACCGACCGGAGCGCGGCCGCGAGCTCCGAATCATCCCAAAGCGGACAGACGGCTGCGGATCATCACGTACCGTGGGGCGCAATCGTGAGCACATCCGAATTCACGCACACCGATCGGGGAGCACAACGCTCGATGGATCGACCTGCGATCATGCCCGCCCCGGCCCCCTGGGCGGCGCGAACCTCCACTCTCCAGGCGGACGGGCACGGCACGGGCCCCGCCGCGGCGACGGCTCCGGGCGCTGAAGCGTCCACGGCCGAGACTCTCGCCGAGACCTCCACCGCCGGCTGCACCGCCGGCGCGGAGCCCGCGGCCGAGCCCGCGGGCCTGACGCGGGCGCCGGAGTCCGCCGGCGGGCACGGCGCCGGGCACATCGCCTTCGAGCTGCCGAAGATCCCCGCGCTGCTCATGCACGCGCTCCCGCGGTTCGTCGAGGGCGTCATCGCCCCCGTGGTGGTGTTCTACGTCGCGCTGGTGCTCCTCGGGCTGACCGGCGCGCTCGTCGCCGCCGTCGCCTGGGTGTACGGCGGCATCCTCTACCGGTACGTGCGCGGGCACCCGGTGTCGGGGATGCTGCTGCTGGCCGCGGTCGGCGTGACCGTCCGCGCGGCGCTGTCGGCCGCGACGGGCAGCGCGGTCGTGTACTTCCTCCAGCCGACGCTCGGGACGCTCTGCGTGAGCATGGCCTTCCTCGCCTCGGTGCCCCTCGGCAAGCCCCTCGCCATGAAGCTCGCCAAGGACATGGCGCCCATCCCGGACGCGTTCTACAAGCACGACCGGGTCCGCCGCTTCTTCCTGCGCATCTCGCTGCTGTGGTCGGCGGTGCTGATGGCCAACGTGGGCGTCAGCCTCTGGATGCTGTTCAGCCAGTCGATCAGCATGTACCTGTGGATCCGGACCGGGGTCGTCGCGGGGCTCGGCGCGGCCGGGATCATCGCCTCGGTGTGGGGGTTCAAGCGCGTGGTGCGCCATGTGAACCGCGAGCCCGCCGAGGGCACCGCCGCCTGAGCGCCGCCCCGATCTGCGCCGAACCGGCGCTGAGCGGCCGATTCCCGCCCGGCCCGCCGAACTTCCGGCCCGCACCCGGCGTCTCCATTACTAGATAGCCCGACACGGGGCGAGAACGTGGTTGATGGGGGAGTTTGTGGTGACTGGAGGCCGTTTCAGGCTGGCGCTGACCGGTGGCACGGCCGTGCTGGCGGTGCTCACGGCCGGATCCCTGGCCGGCTGCTCGGTCGGGAGCGCGGGCAGGCTCGCCTCGGGGGAGTCCGGCGAGCCGGTGACGATCACCCCGGCCAACGGGACCGCGCAGGTCCGGCCGGACGGGACGATCGAGGTGAAGGCCGCCGGCGGCAGGCTGCAGAAGGTCACCGTCCAGGGGCCGGGCGCCACCGTGACCGGCGCGTTCGGCGACGACCGCAAGGTCTGGCGCTCCGACCGGACCATGACGCCCGGCACCGCCTACACCGTCACGGCGCAGGTCCGGGACGACGGGAAGACCCGCACCGCGACCAGTTCGTTCACCACCCTCAAGGCGGCGCGGACGCTCAAGATCGCCGACGTGACGCCCAACGTCAAGAACGAAAAGGTCGGCATCGGCATGCCGATCATCGTCACGTTCGACGGGCCCGTCGCCGACCGGGCGGCCGTGGAGCGGACGCTGCGCGTGACCCCCGAGAAGCCGGTCGAGGGCGCGTGGCGCTGGGTCGGCCAGGACAAGGCGATCTACCGGACGAAGACGTACTGGAAGCCGCACCAGACGGTCCGCTTCCACGCGCGGCTCGCCGGCGTGAACGCGGGCGGCGGCGTCTACGGGGCCGAGGACGCCGAGGCGACCCTGACCATCGGCGCCGCCCAGATCACCAAGGGCGACATCCGCAAGCACCACATGACCGTGACGCGGGACGGCAAGAAGCTGAAGACCCTCCCGTTCAGCGCGGGGAACGGCCAGACGCGCGAGTACACCACCACCAGCGGCGTCCACCTCCTGATGGAGAAGGGCAACCCGGTGACGATGACGGCGCCCGGCCGCAAGCCCGGCGACCCCGGCTACTACAAGACGGTCGTCGACCACGCGGTCCGCTTCTCCAACAGCGGCGAGTACACGCACTCGGCGCCGTGGTCGGTCGGCTCGCAGGGCTCGGCGAACGTCAGCCACGGCTGCATCAACCTCAGCCCGGCCGACGCGCGCTGGTACTACGACATCATGCAGCGCGGCGACGTCATCGAGCTGACCGGAACCGACCGGCAGGTCGAATGGGACAACGGCTGGGGATTCTGGCAGATGCCGTTCGACGAGTGGCGCGAGGGCGGTGCGCTGCGATGATGCGGTCCGGCCCGGCCGTACAACGCTTTGATCTCGGCCGCCGCGAAAACCCCGGACTCCTGGCATGATCGTCGACTTTTGTCGCTAATGTCTCCCTGGAGACGGCGGGGTCACGGGAGGTAGAGGTGCAGCGGAGGCTATCCGCAGGAGTTCGGGCGGGCACGGCGCTGGCGGCTGCCGTGCTGCTCCTCACGACGGCCTGTAGCGGGGGGGACAAGGGCAGCGGCGGCGTCACGGTCGGGGAGAAGGCCGACGCGCAGGCGCCCCAGGTGACGATCGACCCGGGCGACGGGAACCGCAAGGCGCGGCCGGACAAGGGCGTCACGGTCACCGCCGCGGGCGGCACGCTCGACAAGGTCGCCGTGACCCTGAAGGGCAAGCCGGTCGACGGCAGGATGGCCGACGACAAGACCACGTGGAAGTCGCGGACGCTGCGTCCCGGGACCAAGTACCAGGTGACCGCGGTCGCGACGAGCCCCGAGGGCAAGTCGACCACGGTCAACGCCGCCTTCGCCACGATGAAGGCGCCCCAGGAGCTCACGATCCTGGACGTCACGCCGACCAAGAACGAGACGGTCGGGGTCGGCATGCCGATCATCGTCGTCTTCAACCGGGCGGTCGAGAACAAGAAGGCCGTGGAGAAGGTCCTCGACGTCCGCTCCACCAAGCCCGCCACGGGCGCCTGGCACTGGCAGAACCACACCACGGTGATCTTCCGGACCAAGAACGGCGAGTACTGGAAGCCCCACCAGAAGGTGATGTTCCGGGCCAGGCTGGCGGGGGTCAGGGCGGGCAAGAAGACCTTCGGGACGTCCGACTTCAGCCGCGGCTTCCGCATCGGCGACTCGCACATCACCACCATCAGCACCAAGAAGAAGAAGGCCGTCGCCAAGGAGAACGGCAAGACGGTCCGCACCTGGCCCATCAGCGCCGGCAAGGGCGGGCGCGTCGTCAACGGCGTCGACACCTACCTCACCGCCAGCGGCCTCCACCTGACGATGGGCAAGGAGAACCCGGCGATCATGACGTCCGAGTGGATGGGCGTCGATCCCGAGGACAAGGAGAACGGCGGCTACAAGGAGGTCATCCCCTGGGCCGTCCGGATCTCCAGCAGCGGCGAGTACGTCCACGAGATGGCCGCGACCGTCTGGGCGCAGGGCCGCCAGAACGTCAGCCACGGCTGCATCAACTCGCCGCCCAAGGACGCCCGCTGGTTCTACAAGTGGTCCTACCGCGGCGACCCCGTCGACATCACCGGCAGCAAGCGCAGGCTAGACCCGTTCAACGGCTGGAGCTACCACGAGATGTCCTGGAGCCGGTGGGTCAAGGGGAGCGCCCTCGACCGGACCGTGACCACGGGATGATGTTGGCCGGGCCCGTCGGAGGGAAGGGGGCACGACACCTCCGCCTTCGATAGGGGGACCCGGTGGACGACCCGAATCCCGGACCGAGATCCCGGCCGAGACCCGAGCCGAGGCCGCGGCGGCCGAGGCTGCGGCGCCGCATCCGGCGCGGTGCGCACCGCGCGCTGCGCCGGGCCGCGCTGTCCGCGCTGCGGCCGCTGCGGCGGCGGCGCGTGCCGCCGCCCGGCGAGCGGCTGCGGGTCCGCGTCCTGCTGCAGAACGCGCACGGGACGGGCGGCACGATCCGCAGCGTCCTGAACCTGTGCGGGCACCTGACCCGCGACCACGACGTCGAGATCGTCAGCGTCATCAGGCGGAGCAGGAAGCCGTTCTTCACGATCCCGCCGGACGCCGCGCTCACCTACGCCGACGACCGCTTCGCCCCCAGGGGCCGCGTGGCCCGCCTCCTGGCGAGGCTGCCCAGCCTGCTGGTCCCGGCCGAGGAGGCGTCGTTCAAGCTCATGAGCCTGTGGTCGGACGTGTGCCTGCTGCGCGCCCTCCACCGGTCGCCTCCCGATGTGCTCATCGCGACCCGGCCGTCCCTGGTGCTGATCGCGGCCGAACTCGCGCCGGACGGCACGGCGACCATCGGGCAGGACCACATGAGCCTGGAGGCGTACCAGCCCTCCCTGCGGCGGCAGGTCGTCCGCGCCTACCCGCGGCTCACCGTGCTGAGCGTCCTCACCGAGCCCGCCCGCGCGGGATACGAGGCGGCCCTCGCCGGGTCCGGCGTCCGCATCGTCAAGATCCCGAACGCCGCGCCGGCGCTGCCGGACCGGACCTCCACGCGCGAGCACAAGGTGGTGCTGGCGGCCGGGAGGCTCGTCCTCAACAAGGGCTTCGACCTGCTCATCCGAGCCTACGCGCCGATCGCCGCGGAGCATCCCGGCTGGCGGCTGCGCATCTTCGGCTCGGGGGCGCGCCGCGACCGGCTCCGGGCGCTGATCGCCGAGCTCGGCCTCACCGGGCGGGTCGAGCTGTGCGGCCTCACCCGCGACCTGCACGGCGAGATGGCGCGCGCGTCGGTCTACGCGCTGTCGTCGCGGCGCGAGGGCATGCCGATGGTCATCATCGAGGCGATGGGGATGGGCCTGCCGGTCGTGTCGTTCGACTGCCCGTTCGGCCCGCCCGAGCTGATCGAGCACGGCCGCGACGGCCTGCTCGTCCCGACCGGGGACGTGGCCGCGCTCACCGCCGCGCTCCGCGCGCTGATCGAGGACCCCGCGCTCCGCCACCGGCTCGGCGAGGAGGCCGTGCGCTCCGCGCGGGCCTACGACCTGGAGCACATCGGCGGGCGGTGGTCGCGCCTCATCGCCGGGCTGCACCCGTCCCCGCCGCGGGGCGCCGTCCGCCGGGCGGGGGAGATCGCGGCGGACCGGGGGAGGGCCGTCCCGGGCGGCGACCGCTGACCGGCCGCCCGCCGGCCCGTCACAGCAGCCCGCGGACGAACGCCGCCTGCCCGGCGTGCTGCAGGTCGTCGGAGACGACGCTGATCAGCCGGACGCCGAGCGTGACGGGCGGGTCCCACGCGCGGTCGACGATCCGCGCGAGGTCCGCGTCGGCCAGCGAGCCGACGTACTCGGCGGTCCTGTCGTGGACGGCGTCGTGGTAACCGGTCAGCAGGCCGGCCGACTCGACCCGGACGGCCGCGACCTCGTCGGACGTGTGCCCGTAGCCGATGTCGGACGGGTCGAAGGGCAGCCCGAACCGGTCGGCCCACCCGTCGCGCGTCCACACTTGCGGGGTGCCGGCGGCGCCGGCGACGTGGTCGTCCTGGACGCGGGTGAGGTGCCAGACGAGCCAGCCGATCGAGTTGGCCCGGCCGCCGACGCGGTGCGCGAGCTGGTCGGCGGTGAGCCCGCCGGCCGCCTCGTGGACCGTCTCCCGGATCCGCCCGAACGCGTCGGTGAGCAGTTGCGCGCTGGTCATCCGCGGACGCTACCCGCAACGGGCCGGGTCATCCCGCCCGGTGCGGGACTCGCGGGCGCATCCGCGGGTCGGTCGTGCGGGCCGGGCATGCGGAAGCCCGCCCCCGGGAGGAGAGGGCGGGCTTCCGCGGGGAGGCGGCGCCCGGCTAGGAGCGGACGCCGTAGAGGTGTTCGAGGGCGAGCTGGTCGAGGTGCTCGAAGGCGGTGCGGCGGCGGCCGAGCGCCTCGGCGTCCACGGTGGCGTCGCGCACGGACCGCCAGTCCTCGCCGCCGGCCAGGGTCGGCTGCGCCAGTTCGTCCGCCTTGGCCTCGCGCAACGCGGCCTGGACGTCGGGGTCGGCGCGGAACGCGCGCACCTTCTCGCGCAGGATCAGCCAGTTGCGCATGCACGCCGCCGCGGACTCCCAGACGCCCTGGTCGTCCTCGGTGCGCGGCGGCTTGAAGTCGAAGTGGACGGGCCCGTCGTAGTCGCTCCGGTCGATCAGGTCCACGACCCAGAACGCGCCGCGCGTGTTGCCGGCGCCGAACCGGAGGTCCTGGTCGTAGCGGGGGCCGTGCTGCCCGTTCAGGTCGATGTGGAACAGCTTGCCCTGCCACAGCGCCTGCGCCAGGCCGTGCGCGTAGTTGAGCCCTGCCATCTCCTCGTGCCCGACCTCCGGGTTGAGGCCGACGGTCTCGGGCCGCTCCAGGGTCTGGATGAAGGCCAGCGCGTGCCCGATGGTGGGCAGCAGGATGTCGCCGCGCGGCTCGTTCGGCTTCGGCTCGATCGCGAACCGGATGTCGTAGCCCTGGTCGGCGACGTAGGCGCCGAGGACGTCGAACGCCTCCTTGTAGCGGTCCAGCGCGGTCCGGACGTCCTTGGACGCCCCGCTCTCCGCGCCCTCCCGGCCGCCCCAGCAGACATAGGTCTTCGCGCCGAGCTCGGCGGCCAGGTCGAGGTTGTCCATCACCTTGCGCAGCGCGAACCGGCGGATGTCGCGGTCGTTGGCGGTGAACGCGCCGTCCTTGAAGACGGGGTGGCCGAACAGGTTCGTGGTCGCGGTGGTCACGACCAGGCCGGTCTCGTCGAGGGCCTTGCGGAACGCGTCGATCGCGCCCTGCCGCTCGGCGGGCGCGGCGTCGAAGTCGAAGACGTCGTTGTCGTGGAAGTTCACGCCGTAGGCGCCGATCTCGGCCAGCTTGCGGACGGCGCGGTCGGCGGGCATCGGCGGGCGGGTGCCGGGGCCGAACACGTCGACGCCCTGCCAGCCGACCGTCCAGATGCCGAACGAGAACCTGTCCTCGGGCGTGGGCGTGTAGTCGCTCATGGGAGACCTCCTCAGATCTGCGGGGCGGAGTCGCGGAGCGCCGCGTAGCGCTCGCGGATCTCCCGCCCGGTGTGCTCGCCGGTGTGCTCGCCGGTGTGCTCGGTCGCCGGCGGCGCCGGCCAGGCGGGCGGCTCCGCCGTCCCGGCGAGCGCCCACGCCGCCTGGCGGGCGGCGCCGAGCGCGACGTACTCGGCGGGCTCGGGGACGGCCACCGGCGTCCCGAAGATCGCCGGGGCCAGGGTCCGGACGGCCCGGGAGCGGGCGCCGCCGCCGATCAGCAGGGTGCGGCGGGGCCGGACGCCCTGCGCGGCGAGGTGGTCCACGGCGTCGGCGAGCGAGCACAGCAGCGCCTCCACCGCGGCCCGCGCCACGTTCTCGCGCGTCGCGTTGGCGGTGGTGAGGCCCGCGAGCACCCCGGTCGCGTCCGGCCGGTCCGGGGTCCGCTCGCCGTCGAGGTAGGGCAGCAGCGTCACCCCGCCGGCGCCGGGCCGGGCGGCGAGGGCGAGCGCGGACAGCTCGTCCAGCGCCGCCCCGGTGATCGACGCGGCGGCCGTCAGGATCCGGGCGGCGTTCAGCGTGGCGACGAGGGGCAGGAACCGGCCGGTGGCGTCGGCGAACCCCGCGACGAGGCCGGACGCATCGGCGGCGGGCTCGGCGGCGACCGCGAAGGCCGTGCCGGACGTGCCGATCGACACCGCGACGTCCCCGGGCCGCAGCCCGAGGCCGAGTGCCGCGCCCATGTTGTCGCCGGTGCCCGCGCCGAGCACCGCGCCCCAGCCGGTCTCACCGACGCGCTCGCCCGGCGCGGCGACGCGCGGCGGCTCGGCGTCGTGGCCGAGCGCGGCCCGCAGCAGATCGGGCAGGTAGGCGCCGGCCGCGGGGGACCAGTAGCCGGTCCCGGACGCGTCCCCGCGGTCGGTGACCGGCTCGGCGGCGCCGAGCCGCAGCGTCAGCCAGTCGTGCGGGAGCAGCACCCGCTCGGTGCGCCGCGCGTTGCCGGGCTCGTGCTCGGCCATCCAGCGCAGCTTGGTCACGGTGAACGAGGCGCGCGGCACGCTGCCGGTCCGCTCCGCCCACGCCTTGGCGCCGCCCTGCTCCGCGACGAGCGCGCGGGCCTGCGGCGCCGAGCGGGTGTCGTTCCACAGCAGGGCCGGCCGGACGACCTCGCCGGCGCCGTCGAGGGCGACCATGCCGTGCTGCTGCGCGGCGACCGCGACCGCGTCGGCCCGTTCGAGCAGCTCGCGCGCCCGCGACAGCGCGCTCCACCAGTGGCGGGGATCGCACTCGGTGCCGTCGGGATGCGGGGCCGTCGCCTCGGCGACGACCGTGCCGTCCTCGGCGCGGCACAGGACGACCTTCGTCGACTGGGTCGAGGAGTCGACGCCCGCGACCAGGTTCCCGGTCATCGGCCCCACCTTTCGTCAATAGCGTGGACTAATTAACGTAGCAGAGGGGAACGGCCCTGCCCATACACCCGCTTCAATTAGGGTTGATTCATGACGAAGTCCGGGAACGCCCCCGTCCGGCACGCGACGATGCGCGAGCGGAACCTCGCCGTCGTGCTGGAGCGCATCGCCCGCCACCAGCCCGTGACCAGGGCGCGGCTCGCCGAGCTGACCGGCTTCACCAAGACGACCGTCTCCAACCTCGTCGCGCTGCTGGAGGACGCCGGGCTGGTGCGCGGCGGCGCGCCCGTCCACGAGGGGGAGCGGGGCCGGCCGGGCGTGGGCGTGTCCGTCCGCGGCGACGGCGCCGCCGGGCTCGGCCTGGAGGTCAACGTCGACTACCTCGCCGCCTGCGTGCTCGACCTCGGCAAGCGGGTCCGCTACCGGCACGTGATCAGCTCCGACCACCGCGGGCGCGAACCCGGCGCCGTCCTCGCCGCCCTCTCGGCGCTCGCGGCCGAGGCGGTCTCCGCCGTCGCGGCCCAGGGCCTGTCGGTCGCCGGCGCGGCGGTCGCCCTCCCCGGCCTCCTCGACCGCGAGGACGGCGTCGTGCGGCACGCCCCGAACCTCGGCTGGACCGACGTCCCCGTCACCGGCGCGCCCGGCCTCGACCTGGCGCTGCCCGCAGAGTACGACAACGAGGCCAACCTCGCCGCCCTCGGCGAGCTGTGGTTCGGCGGCGGCGCCGGGCTCGGCGACTTCGTGCACGTCTCGGGCGAGATCGGGATCGGCGCGGGCATCGTCGTGGACGGCCGGGTCTTCCGCGGCGCCCACGGGTTCGCCGGGGAACTGGGGCACCTGGTGGCCGAGCCGTCCGGCCCGCCCTGCTCGTGCGGCGGCCGGGGCTGCCTGGAGCAGATCGCCGGCCAGGAGGCGATCCTGCGGGCGGCGGGCCTGCCGGTGGCCGGGCCGGGCACGGGCGCCCCCGACGACCCGGTCCGGACGCTCGTCGCCCGCCTGGAGGCCGGCGACCCGGCCGCCCGGGACGCGGTGGAGCGCGCCGGCCGCGCGCTCGGCGGGGCGCTCGCCTCCGTGGTCAACATCATCGACCCGGACACGGTCGTGCTCGGCGGCGTGTTCTCCCCGCTCGCCGACTGGATCCGCCCGCCGATCGAGGCCGTCCTGGCCGGAGGTTCGGGCTCGCTGCGCCGCGGCGCGCCGCCCGTCGAGGTCTCCGGTCTCGCGGAGGGCGCGGCCGTCCTCGGCGCCGCCGGCCTGGTCATCGAACGGGTCCTCGCCGAGCCCGCCCTCCTGCTCTAGCGGGCGGACGGGCCCGGGGAGGCCGTTAGAGGGGGCGGTACTCGAACCAGGCGAAGTCGGCGTGGTTGGTGCTCGCCCGCCCGTTCGCGGTGGCGTACGGGCCGACGTAGACGCCGGTGAAGCCGCCGGCGACCTGGCTGCTCAGGATGTCGCCGTCCACCGGGCCGCCCAGCGGCGTCCAGCCGTCCGGCCCCGCCGCGTCGCCGGGCGCGTAGGACGCCCGGTACCAGCGGCCGCGCGCCTCGAAGGCGAGCCGGACCGGCCCGGCGGCGGCCGGCGCGGCCGCCAGCACCGTTTCGACCCCCTGCTCCCGCTTGACGAGGCGGATGCCGTCGGCGGTCGAGACGAGCAGTACGTGGAAGTCGTTGTTCTGGACGAGGGCGAGCCCCGCCCACTCCTCGTCGGCGGGGGTGAAGTCGAGCGAGGTGAAGGCGGCGAAGTCGTGGTGCTGCTGGCGCCGCCCGACGAACGAGGGGCTGGCGGTGTCGGCGAGGGTCTCCGGCCGGACCCGCAGCCGCAGGTGCCCGGGCCGCTCGGCCAGGCTCCACCAGCGGTCCCGCGGGCCGCGCAGCACGTTCCACACCGGCGCCAGCTCCGGCCCGTCGAACTGGTCGCACAGCGGCACGGCGGGCCACGGATGCGGCGGCAGGTCTGGGAACGGAGGGTCGGGGACGACCCGGCCGCCGGTGACGGGCCAGCCGTCCTCCCAGGCCACCGGGGCCAGGAACGTCTCCCGCCCGAGGACGCACCGGTCGCCGTGGTGCGGCCGCATCCCGAGCAGGACCATCCACCACTCGCCGTCCGGCGTGTCGACCAGGTCGGCGTGGCCGGTCCCGACGATGGGGTGGCCGGCGCGCAGGTCGCGGTGGGTCAGCACCGGGTTGCGCGGGTTTCCCCGGTAGGGGCCGGTGACCTCGTCGGCCCGCGCGACCATGACGGCGTGGTCCAGCGCGGTGCCGCCCTCGGCCGTGAGCAGGTAGTACCGCCCGCCGATCTTGTAGAGGTGGGAGGCCTCCGACCAGATCGCGTCCTTCACCGCGCCGTCCCAGATGACGTGCTCCTCGCCGGTCAGGGCGAGGGCGGCCGGGTCGAACCGGCGCAGCCAGATCTCCGTGTGCCCCTCGTACCGCCCGGTGAGCCGGGTGCCGGTGCACCAGGCGGTGCCGTCGTCGTCGAAGAACAGCGAAGGGTCGATGCCCTCGCCCTCCAGCCGGTGCGCGTCCGACCACGGCCCGGCCGGGTCGGACGCGGTCAGCACGAAGTGCCCCGACCAGTCCTTCCCGTCCACCAGCGTGCAGATCAGGTAGAAGGTGCCGTCGTGGTGGCGCAGCGTCGGCGCGTACAGCCCGCCGGACGCGGGGACCCCCTCCAGCGGGAGCTGGCCGGGGCGGTCCAGCGCGTGCCCGATCTGCCGCCAGTGCACCAGGTCGCGGCTGTGGAACACCGGCAGGCCCGGGAACCACTCGAACGTGGACGTCACGAGGTAGAAGTCGCCGTCCACCCGGCAGACCGACGGGTCGGGGTGGCAGCCCGGCAGGACGGGGTTCTCGAAGCGCGCGGCGGACGTCACAGCGGCGTCACCTCGGCGGGCACGGACAGCACCCGGTCCGCGCCGAGGACGCGCACGGGCCCCTCCAGGGTGAAGGAGCCCTCCAGCGGCGTGTCGGCGCTCGACCCGCCGACGTGGACCCCGATCTCCCCGGGCTCGACGATGCGCCGCAGGTCGGGCCCGGTGAACGAGGTCCGGTCGGCGTGCACGTCGAACTCCACCCGCGCCGCTTCGCCCGGCTCCAGGCGGACCCTGGCCCACCCGGCGAGCCAGCGTTCCGGCCGCACCACCGACGCGACCGGGTCCGACAGGTACAGCTGCACGACCTCGGTCCCCGCGCGGTCGCCGGTGTTGCGCACCACGGCGCCGACCCTGACCGACCCGTCCGTGCCGGCCGGGCCGCCCACCCGCAGGCCGCCGTACTCGAACCGCGTCCAGGTCAGGCCGTACCCGAACGGGTACAGCGGGCCCGGGTCGACCTCGCTCCAGTCGTGCGGGCCGTCCATCTTCGAGTGCAGGTAGGGGACCGGCGGGATGGTCGCGCTGCGCGGCACGCTGACCGGCATCCGCCCGGACGGCTCGACCCGTCCCGCCAGGACCCCGGCGACCGCGCGGCCGCCCTCCTCGCCCGGCAGGAACGCCTGCACGACGGCCGCGGCCCGGTCGGCGATGCCCTCCAGCGCGTAGGGCCGGCCGGTGAGCAGCACGATCACCGTGGGCGTGCCGGTGTCGAGCACCGCGCCGGCCAGCTCCGCCTGCCGGCCCGGCAGCGCCAGGGTCTCGGCGTCGCAGCCCTCGCCGGAGGTGCCGCGGCCGAACAGCCCGGCCCGGTCGCCGAGCGCCAGCACGCACAGCCCGGCGTCGCGCGCCGCCGCCACCGCCGCCTCGATGTCGGCGTCGTCGGCGACGAGCACGTCCGCGGACGCCGCCACCCGCACGCCGGGCAGCTCGTCGCGCAGCGCGTCCGCCAGTGTGGGGATCTCGATGCCCAGCGGCAGCTCCGGGTGCGCCCGGCCGACGTGGCTCGGGAACGTGTAGCAGCCCATCATCGCGAACGGGTCGTCGGCGAGCGGCCCCGCCACCACGACCCCGGAGCCCGAGCGCAGCGGCAGCGCGCCGTCGTTGGCCAGCAGCACGACCGACTCCTCGGCCAGCCGCCGCGCCAGCGCCCGGTGCTCGGGCGGATCGAAGTCCAGCGCCGCGCCGTCCTCCTCCCGGTCCTCGCCCGGCGGCCCGTCGAGCAGGCCGAGCTCGGCCTTGAGGGTGAGGACCCGGGTGGCGGCCCGGTCCAGCAGCTCCTCGGGCACCTTGCCCTGCCGGACCTGCTCGATCAGCGGCGTCCCATAGCAGCGGACGGTCGGCAGCTCCATGTCGATCCCGGCCCGCAGGGCGAGCGCCGCGGCATCGCCGCGGGTGGCGGCGACGTGGTGCCGGGTCTGCAGGAACGAGATGCCGAAGTAGTCGGCGACGACGATGCCGGTGAGCCCCAGCCGGTCGCGCAGCAGCCCGGTCAGCAGCCGCTCGTCGGCCGCGGCGGGCATCCCGTCCACGTCGGTGTAGGAGTGCATGACCGAGCGGGCGCCGCCGTCGCGCAGGGCCATCACGAAGGGCTCGACGATGACGTCGGCGAACTCGCGCGGCCCGATCGGCGTCGGCGCCATGTTCCGGCCGGCGCGGGAGGCGGAGTAGCCGGCGAAGTGCTTGAGCGTCGAGACGATGCCGGATCGTTCCAACCCCTGCACGTAGGCCGTGCCGAGGACGCTGACGAGGTACGGGTCCTCGCCGATGCACTCCTCCGTGCGGCCCCAGCGCGGGTCGCGGACGACGTCGAGCACCGGGGCGAGGCCCTGGTGGACGCCCGCCGCCCGCATGCTCGCGCCGATCGCCGCGGCCATCTCGCCGACGAGCTCGGCGTCGAACGTCGCGCCCCACGCCGGCGGGCTCGGGAACACGGTCGCGCCCCACGTCATGAAGCCGTTGAGGCACTCCTCGTGCGCGATCGCCGGGATGCCGAACCGGTTCCCGGCCGCGACGCGGCGCTGCAGCTCGCGGAGCCGGGCGGCGGACTCGGCGGCCGGGACCGGGGTGGTCCCGAACACCCGGGTGAGCTGGCCGAGGCCCCGGTCGATCACCTCGTCCAGGGTCGGGGCGAGCTCGTGGGAGTCGTCCTCCATCGGGGCGACGGGAGCGCCGGGCTCGGCGGGCATCGCCCAGTACCCGGCGAGCTGGCCCGCCTTCTCCTCCGGCGTCATCCGGGCCAGCAGGTCGGCGACGCGCTCGGCGACGGGGAGCCCCCGGTCGCGCCAGGGCTCCCGGGTTGCGCTCGCGCTCGCGGCCGGGACGGCTTCGGTCATCGCTCCTCCGAGGGTGGTGGTGCGGTGGAGGCGCGGACACGCAGATCGGTGGCCAGCTCCACGCGGGGGGTCAGGGGCGGCCGCCCGTCGAGCAGCTGGAGCAGGGTGCGGGCCGCGACGCGGCCCATCTCCTCCAGCGGCTGCCGGACGGTGGTCAGCGGCGGCGACAGCCACTCGCAGGTCGGCAGGTCGTCGAAACCGACGACGCTCAGGTCCTCGGGGATGCGCAGGCCGGCGAGCCGGGCCGCCTGGTAGGCGCCCATCGCCTGCTCGTCGCTGCCGGCGAAGACCGCGGTCGGCGGCTCCGGGAGCGCCAGCAGCTCGCGCGTGCGGGCGAACCCGCCCCGGTGGTGGAAGTCGCCGTACCGGACGAGGTCCTTGTCGACCTGGATCCCGGCGCGCTCCAGCGCCGTCCGGTAGCCGTCCACCCGGGCCTGGGTGCAGAGCATGTCCTCCGGGCCGCCGACCATGCCGATGCGGCGGTGGCCGAGCCCGATCAGGTGCTCGGTCGCCGACATCCCGCCGGCCCAGTTGGTGGCGCCGACGCTGGCGATGTCGTTGTCCGGGATGTTCACCGGGTCGACGAGCACGAGGCCCACCCCGGCCCGCGCCAGCTGGTCGCGCTGGCGGCGGGTCATCCGGGACGTCACCAGGATCACGCCGTCGCTGTGGTGCAGCGCCGGCAGGTTCTGCCAGCTCGGCGGGCGCGCGTCGTCCTCGCGGACCAGCGAGACGACCACGCCGGTGCCGTGCTCGGCGCACTCGGCCTCCACGCCCCGCAGGATCTCCACCGCCCACGGGCTGTCCAGCCCGGCGAGGACGAGGTCGATCAGGCCGGAGCGGCGGGCGCGCCGCGCGCCGCCCGGCCCGGGGTAGTTGTGGGTGCGCAGCAGTGCCTCGACCCGCTCGCGGGTCGAGGCCGCGACGTCGGTCCGGCCGTTGAGGACCTTGGACACCGTGGCGGGGGACACCCCCGCCTCGGCGGCGATGAGCGCCAGCGTCGGCCGGGACGGCCGGTCCGGCATCTCGTCGGTGGTGCGCACGGGCAGCTCTTCTCCTTGCCGAGGAAACGATTGCGAACAGTATCGCAATGTTTCGGCAACTCCTAGCCCCCAGTATCGGTAACTCTTCCGCACCCAATTGCGGTCAACAGCCGCAGAGGGGTTGACCTTGGGGGGTCGCGTTCTTAGAGTTCCACGGCAACGGAGCCCCGAAGACTTTCGAAATATTTCGAGCCGAGCGACCGGCCGAGAGCAATCTGGTCGTCAGGGTCCAGGCCACCACTCCCACCCCCGATCCAGGAGACCGACATGGGCATCCCTCACCTACCGCGCCGTTCCTTCCTCACCGCAGTCTCCGCGGGTGCCGTGCTGATCACGGCCGCGCCCATGCTGGCCGCCTGCGGAGGCGACGACTCCGGGTCGGACGGCAAGGTCACGATCGAATGGATGAACATCGCGACGACGGAGCCGGCGCAGAGCCTGTACCCGAAGATCGTCAAGGCGTTCGAGGCGCAGAACCCGAACGTCACCGTCAAGACCACCAACCTCGAGAACGAGGCGTTCAAGTCGAAGATGACCGCGCTCGTCGCCTCCGGCGACCTGCCCGACATCTACGTCACCTGGGGCGGCGGCGTCCTGAAGCAGCAGATCGACGCCGGGCTGGTCAAGGACATCACCTCCGACGGGTCCAAGGTCCTCGGGACCATGACCGACGTCTCCAAGAAGCCGTACCAGTTCGACGGCAAGACCTACGCCGTCCCGTACGACATGGGCATGGTCGGCTTCTGGTACAACAAGAAGCACTTCGAGAAGGCCGGGATCGACGCGCCGCCGAATACCTGGGCCGAGTTCCTGGACGCCGTCCGCAAGCTCAAGGACGAGGGCATCACGCCCATCGCCCTGGGCGGCAAGGACAAGTGGCCCGGCCACTACTACTGGTCCTACCTGGCGATGCGCATCGGCGGCATGGCCGCGATGGAGCAGGCCGCGCAGAGCAACGACTTCAGCGGGGCGCCGTTCGTCCAGGCCGGTGAGAAGCTGAAGGAGCTGTCCGACCTGCAGCCCTTCCAGCAGGGCTTCCAGAACGCCGGCTACGACACCCCCGGCGGGCAGGCCGCGACCATGGGCGCCGGCAAGGCGGCCATGGAGCTGATGGGCCAGTGGGCTCCCGCCGTCCAGGAGGACGCGTCCGGCAAGGAGCTCGGCGACGACCTCGGCTGGTTCCCGTTCCCGACCGTCGAGGGCGGGCCGGGCGCCGTGACCGACGTGTTCGGCGGCGGCAACGGCTTCGCGGTCAGCAAGGACGCGCCGAAGGAGGCCCTGGACTTCCTCACCTTCTTCATGAACGAGCAGAACGAGCGCGAGCAGGTGACCTCGGGCGCGTCCATGCCGGTCGTCAAGGGCGCCGAGAGCGCGCTGGAGGACCCGAACCGCAAGATGGTCGCCGAGGCGCTGAACAACGCGGCCGGCTTCCAGCTCTACCTGGACCAGGCGTTCCCGCCCGCCGTCGGCCAGGAGGTCAATGACAGCGTCGCCTCGCTCATCGCGGGCAAGAAGTCGGCCCAGGAGGTCACGCAGGCGGTCACCAAGGCGGCCCAGAACCAATGACGCTGTCCGCCACGACCGACGACCGGCCGCGGCACGCCGCACGGGCCCCGCGCAAGCGGGGCCCCAAGGCGTCCGCGGGCACCCGGCTGCGCGGCTGGCTGGCGAGCACCTGGTTCCTCGTCCCCGCGCTGCTGCTGTTCTTCTTCTTCGTCCTGACCCCGATCCTGGTCGCCTTCTTCACCAGCTTCTTCAAGTGGGGCGGCTTCGGCTTCCCCGACGACTTCGTCGGCCTCGACAACTTCCGGAGCCTGGCGGGCAACGAGGTCTTCCGCGGCGACCTGTGGCGCGGCTTCGTGCTGGTGGTCCTGTCGCTGGCCTTCCAGCTGCCGCTGGCCCTCGGCACCGCGGTGCTGCTGAACCAGCGGATGCGCGGCCGGGCCGTCTACCGGGCGATCTTCTTCGCGCCCTACATCCTGTCGGAGGTGATCGCGGGCGTCCTGTTCGGCATCATCTTCCTGCCGGGCAACGGGCTCGCCGACACCCTCGTCGAGGACCTGCCGCTGCTCGGCGGCCTCGCCGGCAAGTGGTTCTCCGACCCCGACACCGCGCTGCCCACCCTCGTCGCCGTCATGACGTGGAAGTACTTCGGCTTCCACATGATGATCTACCTCGCCGGGCTGCAGAGCATTCCGAAGGAGATCCTGGAGGCCGCGTCCATCGACGGGGCGGGGGCCTGGCGGCGGTTCCGCAGCGTCACCCTGCCGCTGCTGGCCCCGACGCTGCGGATCAGCGTGTTCCTGTCCGTCATCGGCACGATCCAGCTGTTCGACCTCGTGTGGGTCACCACGACGGGCGGGCCGACGCATGCAACGGAGACGATGGCCGTGACCATGTACGAGTACGGCTTCAAGCGCTACCAGATGGGCTACGCCAGCGCGATCAGCGTGGCGATGTTCCTCATCAGCATGGTCTTCTCCCTGCTGTACCAGCGCTACGCCCTCCGCCGCGACCTGCAGGGCGCGGTCACCTCCGCGGGAGGCCGCTGATGACCAGGCAGGCCCTCGCGCGGAGCATCTCCCGGCACACGCTGACGTGGGTGCTCGGCTCGTTCATCGTCGTCCCGCTGCTGTACGCGGTGCTGGCCGGCCTCAAGACCACGGGCGCCCTCACCACCAACCCGATCGGGTTGCCGGACGAGTGGATGTTCTCCAACTACACGACCATCCTGTCGTCCGGCCCGTTCTGGCAGCAGATCGGCAACAGCGTCATGATCGCCGTGCTCACCACCGTGATCACGGTGGCGGTGTCGGCGATGGCGGCGTTCGCGTTCGCCCGGTACGCCTTCCGCGGCCGCGAGGTCTTCTTCACGGCGTTCGCGGCGGGGCTGATGTTCCCGCCGGCGGTGGCGGTGCTGCCGCTGTTCGTCCTGCTGCGCCAGTTCGGGCTGCTGAACAACCCCCTCGGCGTGATCCTGCCGCAGGCCGCGTTCGCGCTGCCCATCACGATCATCATCCTCCGCTCCTTCTTCCGGACGATCCCGGCCGAGCTGGAGGAGGCGGCGATCATGGACGGCTGCACCAGGTTCGGCTTCTTCTGGCGCATCCTGCTGCCGATGGCGCGGCCCGCCCTCGGCACCGTGTCCGTCCTCGCGATCGTGACGAGCTGGAACAACTTCTTCCTGCCGCTGCTGGTGCTGGCCGACGAGAAGTGGCACACGATCCCCGTGGGCATCCAGCAGTTCCAGGGGCAGTACTCCACGGACTACGCGATGGTCATGGCCTACATCGTGCTGGCGATGATCCCCGCGCTGCTGTTCTACGCCGTGGCCGAGCGGCAGCTGATCGGCGGGCTCACCGCGGGCGCAACCAAGGGCTGAGCACCGGCCCGCCCCCCCCGGCGCGCGCCGGGGGGGCGAGCACCGTGGTGAAAGGGTGAAAGGGCCGTTCACGGGCCCCGCCGGCCGGGGTTAGCGTCCGGGTGGACCTACCTCTCCGACCCCCGTGAACGGAGGACGATGTCGACCCGGACACGCTTTCCCCGAAGACCAGCCCCCCGGAGGCGATCCGCAGGAGGGCGGGCCGCCGCGCGGACGGCCGCCGGCGGGCGGGCCACCAGGAAGAACAAGGCCCTGCTGGCCGGCGCCGTCCTCGGCCCGGCGATCGTGGCCGGGTCGCTGCTGACCGCGCCGCAGGCGGCGGCGCACGGCGCGCCGATGGTGCCGGGCAGCCGCACCTACCTGTGCTGGAAGGACGGCCTGACCCCGAACGGGCAGATCATCCCGAACAACCCCGCCTGCGCGGCGGCCGTCGCGCAGAGCGGCACCAGCTCGCTGTACAACTGGTTCGCGGTGCTGCGCTCGGACGGCGCGGGCCGCACCCAGGGCTTCATCCCCGACGGGCGGCTCTGCAGCGGCGGCGCGGTCGTGTACGACTTCGCCGGCTACGACCTGGCCCGCGACGACTGGCCGGTCACGCACCTCACCGCCGGCGCGGACATCGAGTTCCGCTACAACAAGTGGGCCGCGCACCCCGGGGAGTTCCGCACCTACATCACCAAGGACTCCTGGAGCCCGACCCGGCCGCTCGCCTGGGACGACCTCGAAGCGCAGCCGTTCTACAGCGCCACCGACCCGCCGAGCGTCGGCTCGCCCGGCAGCGAGGACGCCTACTACCACTGGAACGCGCGGCTCCCGTCCGGCAAGAGCGGCCGCCACATCATCTACACGGTGTGGGAGCGCTCCGACAGCCAGGAGACCTTCTACAGCTGCTCCGACGTCGTCTTCGACGGCGGCAACGGCGAGGTCACCGGGGTCGGCCCCGGCGGCACGCCCACCGACCCGCCGACGGACCCGCCCACCGAC
>NZ_SMKM01000113.1 GCF_004348665.1 Actinomadura sp. GC306
CAACAACACGCCGCAAGTCAACGGTTCGGTGGGGGTGGGCGGGCCTGGTTGAGCAGGGGCGATTTCGAAACGTCGCCGTGTGGTTGCTAGTTTCGCGAACCATGAACGGTGACTCGCCCGAAGCACTCGGCGCGCTCGTCCAGGACATCGGAGACGCCGGCATCGCGCACATGGCCGATACCCCCGGGCTGGCCGCGGCGGTCGACCAGCATGTCGCCAGCCTGCGGGACGAACTCGGCGCCGCCGGCAAGCAGGAGCTCCTGCGGTATCTGCACCGGTTCGCCGAGGACGCCGTCAACCGCGGCTGGTGGCCGGAGAACGTGCGCGACTGGGAGTTCGTTCGGATCGTGGCGGTCTGCTGGATGATGCGGCAGACCGCGTGACGGTGTACCGCGCGCCGAGGGCCGCCTCGTAGGCTGGCCCCATCACCCCTGTGCAACCTGGAGGACAACGGTGTCCGAGGCAACCACTCCGCGCTTCCGCTCCGTCCTCGACCGGTTCGTGGCTTACAAGCCCGGCAAGGTCGTGGTGTCACCCGAGGGCCGCTCGTTCAAGCTGTCGTCCAACGAGTCGCCGCACGGCCCGCTGCCGTCGGTCGTGGACGCGATCGGCGAGGCCGCCCGCAACGTCAACCGCTACCCCGACAACAACGCCACCGCGCTGACCGAGGAGATCGCGTCGTTCTGCGGCGTCCCCGCCGACCACGTCGCCGTGGGCTGCGGGTCCGTCGGGGTGACGCAGATGCTCCTGGAGGCCGTGGCCGAGCCGGGCGCCGAGGTGGTGTACGCGTGGCGGTCGTTCGAGGCGTACCCGCTGCTGGTGTCGCTGTCCGGCGCGACGGGCGTCCAGGTGCCGCTGCGGGACGAGACGCACGACCTCGCCGCGATGGCCGACGCGATCACCGACCGGACGCGGCTCGTCTTCGTCTGCAACCCGAACAACCCCACGGGCACCGCCGTCCGCCGCGCCGAGCTGGAGGCGTTCCTGGACCGCGTCCCCGCCGATTGCCTCGTCGTGCTGGACGAGGCGTACCGCGAGTACATCCGCGACGACGAGGTCCCCGACGGCCTCACGATGTACGGCGACCGCCCGAACCTCGCGATCCTGCGGACGTTCTCCAAGGCGTACGGGCTGGCCGGCCTGCGCATCGGCTTCCTCGTCGCGCACCCCGTGGTGGCGGAGGCGATCCGCAAGACGTTCCTGCCGTTCAGCGTGAACTCCGTCGCGCAGGCGGCGGGCATCGCGTCGCTGCGGGCCACGGACGAGCTGCTCGAACGCGTCGAGGGGACGGTGAAGGAGCGCGACCGCGTCCACGGCGCCCTCGTCGCGGACGGCTGGACGGTCCCGCCGACCGAGGCCAACTTCGTCTGGCTGCGCCTCGGCGACCGGACGATGGAGTTCTCCGCGGCCTGCGACGCCCAGGGGGTGAGCGTCCGCCCGTTCGCCGGGGAGGGCGCCCGCGTCTCGATCGGCTCGCCGGAGGAGAACGACGCCTTCCTGGCCGTGGCCAGGGCCTTCATCCGCGGCTGAGCGGACGCGGGCCGTCCCCGGCGCCGGGGACGGCCCGCACCGGGGATGGCACCGCGCTCAGCCGGTCTTCGCCGGCCCCAGCTTCTCGACGATCAGGCGGTAGAGCTGCCGGGGGCGGCCCGGCTGCGGTGTCCGGTTCGGGGGCAGCGGCCAGGCGAGGCCCTCCTCGACGAGGGTGCGCAGGAGGCGGCGGGCCGTGCGGGGCGTGACGCCGAGCATCTTGCCGGCGTTCTCCGCGTCCACGATCAGCGGCTGCTCCTGGTCGCCGAGCTTGTCGGCGAGGCGCGCGAGGATCTCCAGCCCCTTGGGCTTGGCCTGCGGCGGCGTCCGCGGCGGGGTGCGCGGTGCGGGGACGAGCGCCCGGCCGTCGCGGTCCAGGGCGAAGCCCTGCGCCCGCTGCGAACTCTGCGACCGGGCCAGCGCGGCGCGGGCGTGGTTCTCCGCCTCGTGCGCGGTACGGCCCATGCCGATGCCGACCTCGATCGCGAGGCCGAGTTCCTCGCGGACGCGTTCGACGAACGGCGGCGTCCGGAACCCCTCGGTGGACGCGGTGACCGAGCCGCGCGTCGCGATGACCAGGTAGCTGTGGTCGTCCAGCGGCCACACCGACGCGTTCATCCGGTGCGCCTCCTGCAGCAGCACCCGGTGCAGGGCGAGCTTCAGCTCGTCGCGCCAGTACCGCGGGGTGACGCGGCGCGGGGTCTCGCGCAGCGTCGGCACGTCCACCAGCACGACGACGAGCTGCGACTCCTCCAGCCGGTGGTGCGCGCCGAGCAGCGCCGCCGTCTGCAGCGAGCTGCGGATCGCCGCGCCGGTCGGGCGGACCCGCAGCGTCGGCACGCCGGCCATCTCCATCCGCTCCGCGGTGGCGTGCACGCAGGTCATCGCGACGGTCGTCGCGCCGCGCCGCCACAGCCGCTCGTGGAAGGCGGCGAGCGTGCCGGGGCCGGCGGCCTCCTCGCGCAGATGGACCTGCTCGGTGCCCAGGCTGATCTCGGAGTACGCCTCCTCGACCTCGGCGCGGCCGAGCACGTCGATGCTCACCCTGGCCGGGTCGAAGCGCTCGTCGAGGGACGCCCGCAGCAGCGCGCCCTGCAGGGCGGCGCCGTTCAGCGGGACGTACGTCGCCGGCATGGTCAGCACGCCCGCCTTGCGCGCGAAGTCGTAGGGGACGGGGCTGGCGAACAGGCATACGTCGACGCCCGATCCCAGCCGCACGACCTTGTCGGCCGCCTCCTGTTCGTCTCGGTATGCGGCGGCCACCAGCCGGCTCGGTACCGGCGTGGGGCCGTGGCCCATGAGCATGACCCTTTCGACCAGGTCATGCGGACCCACGACGCCGATCGTGAGGTCGGGGGTGACCGATCCCGTTCGTGCGGCCGTCATCGATGATCGCTCGCTTCCGGTCCATCCTCTCGGCGGGGGTCCGACCCCGACCACGCGTTCGCGCACGCTCCGCCTAACGGTTGACTCATGGCTTGTCGCCCTGCCTTCTGCCCAGCACCGCAGTTCCCGTGCCGATCCGCCTTCCCGCAGCCCCCACCCGCCACCCTTCCAGCGGACGAGCACCTTCTTCCCGCAGCCCCCGTCCGCCAGCCTTTCAGCGGACGAGCGCTTCCTTCCCACGGCCCCCACCTTTCGGTGGCGGCCGACTTCTTCTCGCTGCCCGTACCCCTCTCCTGACAGCGGAGCGGACTCGCCCGTCACCTCCGCCACCGGCCGGCCGCGGAAGAACCCTTCTGCTGGCAGATCGGATCGGGACGGCGATGTGTGACGCCCAGACGCGAAATCGAATCAAGAGTGCGGCGAAAAAGTAACCTACGCGACCCCCTGGTCAGTAATTTGTCACCATTCGGCCAGCCTTGATCCTGCATCTTCGGGTGTCCGAAGTTGAAAAACAAGACCCGAAAACACCCGGAGGGGCCTCCCGCCGCGCTCTCGCGCAGTAAGGAGACCCCTCCGGGGTGCGTTTGGTTTACCAGCAGGCGGTGGTGCGTTCGTCCCGATGCCGCGCCGGGGAGAAAGACGAGCGATCCGTTGTTCCATGCCCGGTGATCGCCGGCGGCGAATTCCCGGGGCGTTGCGGTCCGCCCTAAGCGGACCGTTCCACCGGTTTACTTCCCAGCTCAGCGCCTTGTCAGGACATCCCCCCGGACGCCGCTGACAAACGCTGCGTAGTCGATTCGTAACTCATTGCCATAACGCCTCCGATCCGGCGTTACAGCCCTCGTCAGGTGTCACGTCAAAGTTGGTCAGGACAGGGCCACAATCGGCCGAATCGAGCGGTCCGGATGACCGCCGCGGGCTAGTCGGCCTCGCGGACGATCTCGGCGCCGAGTTGGGACAGCCGCTCGGCGGTGTGCGCGTGCCCGCGGTCGAGGTAGTAGGCGGAGGTGATCGTCGTCTCGCCCTCGGCGGCGAGGCCGGCCAGCACCAGCGCGCTGCCGCAGCGCAGGTCGTGCGCCTCGACCTCGGCGCCGCGCAGGGCGCCCGGCCCGTTCACCTTCGCGCGGTTGCCGTCCACCTCGATGTCGGCGCCCATCTTGCCGAGCTCGTCGGCCAGCTTGAACCGGCCGTCGAAGATCCGCTCGTAGATATAGGACGGGCCCTCGGCCAGGCAGGACAGCGCCATGATCGGCGACTGCAGGTCGGTGGCGAAGCCCGGGTACTCGTCGGTGATGACGTTGATCGGGCGCAGCGTCCGCTCGCGGCGGACCTGGAGCACCGCGCCCTGCTGGTTGAACTCGACGCCCATCTGCTCCAGCTTGTCGGCGGCGACGCCGAGGTGCTCCAGGCTGGCGCCGACCAGGCTGAGGTCGCCGCCGGTGATCGCGGCGGCCATCACGAAGACGCCGGCGTCGATCCGGTCGGGCATCACGGTGTGCTCGACGGCGGTCAGCTCGTCCACGCCCTCGACGGTGATGAACCCGGTGCCGCCGCCGCGGATCTTGGCGCCCATCGCCTGCAGGATGGCGATGTTGTCCAGCACCTCGGGCTCCAGCGCCGCGTTCTTGATCATCGTGGTGCCGTGCGCCAGCGCCGCCGCCATGATCAGGTTCTCGGTGCCGGTGTGCGACGGGGTGTCGCAGTAGAGCGTTCCGCCGCGCAGGTCGCCGGCCTTGATGTGGATGATGCCGTCGCCGTTGTCGGCCACGTGCTCGGTGACCGTGGCGCCCATCCGCTTGAAGCCGTTGTAGTGGAAGTCGAGGTTGCGGCTGCCGAGGTTGCAGCCGCCGACGCCCTCGATGACCGCCTCACCGAGGCGGTGCAGCAGCGCCGGGACGAACAGGAACGACCCGCGGAACCGGGACGCGATCTCCGCGGGCAGCACCGGGCTGCTCAGCGACGACGCGTCGATCACCAGGGTGCGCTCGGTCTCGTGCAGCTCGGCTTTCGCCCCCACGGCCCGCGCCAGCTCCACCGCACGCCGCACGTCCTCGATGATCGGGACGTTGCGCAGCACGGTCCGTCCCTTGGCGGCCATCAGCGAGGCACCGATCATCGGCAGGACGGCGTTCTTCGCCCCCTGGATGAATACGGTGCCGTGCAGCTGCCGGCCCCCGCGCACGCGGTACCGAACCTCGTGGCCCATGCTCATGCCGCCTGATCTCCTTATCGGGTGCGGAAAAACGTGCCGTCAAGTGGGAGCACGAGGGCCGAGCGCGCCGAACGGTGTCCCCCTCTGCGCCAACGCGGCCCCAGTAAACCACCGGCTCGAACGTGCCTTACCCGCCCGAGCCGCGGTCATCGGTCCTGCTCGTTAAGACACGCGAAACGCCCCGAAGGTTCGCCTCCCGCGGGAAATCTCCCAAGGTGAGCGTAGGGGCGGGCGTGCCGACCCGACGAAGTCTACGTTGATCTTCAGAGCGCCCCGGACGTCCCGCGGACCCCGGCGGCGCACCCCCGGCGGTCCGTCAGTGCGACTCCAGGACCTCGACCCGGTCGCCCAGCCTGAGCGTCCCCAGGGTGCGCGGGACGCAGTTCTGGCCGAATTGGATGCCGCGGTCACGGGAGCGGTAGGAGGCGAGCGTCCGCAGCGGCTCGCGCCCCCGCTCGCCGGTGTCCTGGTCGGTGGTGGTGATGACGCAGCGGCTGCACGGCTTGACCGCCTCGATGACGGTCTCGCCGATGCGCAGGAGGCGCGCCGAGTCCTCACCGAACGCGCCGAGCCCCGCGACGACGAGGCTGGGGCGGAACCGGTTCATCGGCAGGGGCTCGTCCAGGCGCCCGTTGAGGTCGGCGAGCGACTCGGCGGAGATCAGCAGCAGCGGGTAGCCGTCCGCGAACATCACCTCGCCGCCGCCGCGCGACGTGGGCCGGTGGCCGGTGAAGCGCACCAGCCGGCAGTCGCGGTCGAGCCGGGCCGAGAACCACGCGGCGGCCTCCTCGCCCTGGTCGACGCCGCGGCCCTCCGAGCGGGCGACGGTGACGTCCAGGACCTCGCCGTCGTCGGTGGCCTTGTGCACGAGCGCCGGGACGTCCGGCGCGCGCACCGTGAGGATCTCGCCGTCGTAGGACGGCCGCAGCAGCGCCATCTCCGCGTGGTCCCGCTGCGACAGGAAGCGGCCCTCGGGGGTGACGAGCATGAACTCGCGGTCGAACCGCAGCCCGGTCGACAGCAGTTCGGCACTGGGCAGGGTGGTGCGGCCCGCGCTCTTGAGGGGGTAGATGTTCAGTTCGATCAGGGTCGCGGTCAAGGTCCCTCCCGAGGGGCCGGCGCAGAGTCAGCGGAGTTCGGCCAGGCGGTCGAAGACCGGGCCGAGGCGTTCGACGAAGCGCTCGGGGCGGCACACCTCGTCCAGGCGCGCCTCGTCCAGCGCGAGGTTCGCCTCGGCGGCGTGCTTGCGCAGCGTCTCGCGGAACGGCGTACCGCTCTCCCACGTCTCCATCGCGGCCTTCTGGACCAGAGGGTATGCCTCGTCGTCGCGCGACATGCCCGCCTCGACCAGCTCGAGCAGCACGGTCGAGGTGTAGATGAGGCCGCCGGTCGAGTCCAGGTTCACCCGCATCTGCCCCGCATCGACGACGAGGCCGGACATGAGGCGGTTCGTCAGGTGCAGCATGTAGTCGAGCGCGATGGACGCGTCCGGCAGCGCGATCCGCTCCGTGGACGAGTGCGAGATGTCGCGCTCGTGCCAGAGCGGGATGCCCTCCAGCACCGGGACGATCTGCGCCCGCACGATCCGCGCCATCCCCGCCAGCCGCTCGGAGATGATCGGGTTCTTCTTGTGCGGCATCGCCGACGAGCCCTTCTGGCCCTTGCCGAACGGCTCCCACAGCTCGCGGACCTCGGTGCGCTGCCCGTGCCGGACCTCCAGCGCGACCGCCTCGCACACCGTCGCCATGATCGCCAGCGCGGAGACCCACTCGGAGATCCCGTCCCGCATCACGACCTGCGTCGACACGTCCGCGCTCCGCAGCCCCAGCGCGGCCGCGACGTGCCGCTCCACCGCCGGGTCGATGTTGGAGTACGTGCCGACCGCGCCGGAGATCGCCATCACCCCGACGGCCTCCCGGGCGCGGCGGAGCCGGTCGCGGGACCGGGCCATGGCGAACGCGAAGTCCGCGACGCGGTGGCCCCACACGTCCGGCTCGCCGTGGATGCCGTGCGTCCGCCCGACCCGCAGCGTCGCCCGGTGCTCCAGCGCGTGGTCCCGGAGCGTCGCGACGAGCGCGTCCGCCTTCGCCAGCAGGATGTCGGTCGCCTCGACGAGCTGCAGCGCGAGCGCGGTGTCGAGCAGGTCCGACGACGTCATGCCGAAGTGGACGTACCGGGCGGCCTCGCGCGGCTCGGTGTTGTCCGCCCAGGCCGAAAGGAAGGCGATCACGTCGTGCTGCGTGACCGCCTCGATCTCATGCACCGCCTCCGGCGTCGGAGGCGGTGCCTTGCGCACCGGCTCCACCACCTCCGGCGGGATCGTGCCGGCCTCGGCGTGGGCCTCGACGACGAGGACCTCCACCCGACACCAAAGCTCGTACTTGTGCGCGTCACTCCAGACGCGCCCCATTTCCGGAAGTGTGTACCGCTCAATCACGTGCTCATTGTCCCAGGTGGTACGACCTAGTGCGTCCCCAGGGAGGCGTGCCCCTACAGTGCGGCGATGTCGGTGCGGTGGTGGGAGCCGCGGAGGGTGATGTTGGACAGGGCCTCGTATGCGGTGGCGCGGGCGGTGGGCACGTCCGGGCCGGTGCCCACGACGTTGAGGACGCGGCCGCCGTTCGCCAGGAGGCGCCCGCCCTCGTCCAGCTTCGTGCCGGCGTGGAGGACGTAGGCGCCCTCGACCTTGGCAGCCTCGTCCAGGCCCGTGATGACGTCGCCCTTCACCGGGGCGGACGGGTAGCCCTCCGCCGCCAGGACGACGGTCACGGCCGCACCCGGATGCCACTCCGGGCGGAACTCGGGGTCGAGACCACCGATCGCGCAGGCTTGCAGCAGCGTCGCCAGGGGCGTGGCCAGGCGGTCCAGGACGACCTGGGTCTCGGGGTCACCGAAACGGGCGTTGAACTCCACGACGCGCACGCCCTTGGACGTCAGCGCCAACCCCGCGTACAGGACACCGACGTAGGGGATCTCGCGGCGGCGCATCTCGTCCACGGTGGGCTGGATGACCGTGGACATGACTTCGTCCACCAGGCCCGGCGGCGCCCAGGGGAGCGGCGCGTAGGCGCCCATGCCGCCCGTGTTGGGGCCGTCGTTGCCGTCGTAGGCGCGCTTGAAGTCCTGCGCGGGGAGCAGCGGCACGGCGTGCTGCCCGTCGGACAGCGCGAACAGCGACACCTCGGGGCCGTCCAGGAACTCCTCGATCACGACGCGCTCGCAGGAGGTGGCGTGCCCGCGCGCGGCGACGCGGTCCAGGGTCACGACGACGCCCTTGCCCGCGGCCAGGCCGTCGTCCTTCACCACGTAGGGCGGGCCGAAGGCGTCCAGGGCCTCGTCCGCCGCCTCGGCCGTCTCGCAGACCCGCGCGTCGGCGGTCGGGACGCCCGCCTTCGCCATGATCTCCTTCGCGAACGCCTTGGACGCCTCGATGTGCGCGGCGGCGCGGTCGGGCCCGAAGCAGGGGAACCCCGCCGTGCGCAACGCGTCGCCCACTCCGGCGACCAGCACGGCCTCCGGGCCCGCGACCACCAGATCGGCGCGGAGCCGCCCGGCGAGCTCTGTCACCGCCACCGGGTCGCACGGGTCGAGCACGTGGTTGACCGCGATCTCGGCCGTGCCCGGGTTGCCCGGGGCGCAGTGGAGGGCGGTGACGGCAGGGTCGCGGTGCAGGGCGCGGGCGAGCGCATGCTCGCGGCCACCCGATCCAAGGACGAGTACTCGCACGTCACGCGAGCATACTGGGCATCTAGGCGCCGGACCGCCGGGTGACCGCACTCACTCGGGGTACCGGGGAACATATCCGTTCCGGGCGGCGTCCCAAATGTCGGCTGATAGGCTGCGACCGGCTTGACCGAGGTGTGAAAGGAGGTGGTCGGGATGAGTCCTGGTGATCCTTGCGGTTCGCCGGAAAACCCTCACAGTCCGAACCGGACTGTCCGACCGTCCGCCTCCATCTGGCGTCCGGCCATGGCCTTCGCGCGCTCCCTCAGCTGACCAGCCCGGGTCGAGCGCGCGCTACGTGCGTGGCCGGCGGGTTAGGAGCACCCCATGGCCATGACACGAGTACGCCCTGGCCGCGTCCTGTTCAAGACGCGCGGCAGGCCCACCGGCGTCCAGGCTCCGCACCGCGGCTCCGCCGTCATCGACTGGGCCGCCTACATCGACGGGCACCGCGTCTCCACCGACACCGTCGCCGACGCCGTCCGCCTCATCCGCGACGGCCGCCTCGTCCCCGAAGGCGACAGCGCCGGCTTCGTCTGGGTCGGCCTGCACGAGCCGTCCGCCACCGAACTCGCCGACCTCGCCGAGGTCTTCGGCCTGCACCCGCTCGCCGTCGAGGACGCCATCCACGCCCACCAGCGGCCCAAACTGGAGCGCTACGACGACGTCCACTTCGTCGTCATGAAGACCGTCGGATACGTCGCCAGCGGCCACGGCGGCGCGGAGGTCGTCGAAACCGGTGAGATCATGCTGTTCTGCGGCCCCGACTTCGTCGTCACCGTCCGGCACGGCGCCCACGGCGAACTCGGCTCCGTCCGCCGCGACCTGGAACGGCAGCCGGAGCGCCTCGTGCTCGGCCCCGCCGCCGTGGTCCACGCCGTCGCCGACCGCGTCGTGGACGGCTACGTCTGCGTGGCGAACGCCGTCATGGAGGACATCGACGAGGTCGAAGAGGCCGTGTTCTCCCCCGAACGCACCGACGAATCCCGCCGCATCTACCGCCTCAAGCGCGAGGTCATCCAGCTCAAGCGCGCCGTCGGCCCCTTGGCCGGCCCCCTGCGCAACCTCTCGGGCCGCCGCTTCGTCCCAGCCGAGATAAGGGAGTACCTCCGCGACGTCGAAGACCACCTCACCCGCGTCCGCGAGCAGGTCGAGTCCTACGACGAACTCCTCAACCCCATCCTGCAGGCGCACATGACCCAGGTCACCGTCGCCGACAACAAGGACATGCGCAAGATCTCCGCCTGGGGCGCCATCTTCATGGTCCCCACCGCCATAGCGGGCGTCTACGGCATGAACTTCGACTTCATGCCCGAGACCCGCTGGCGCTTCGGCTACCCCATGATCCTCTGCGTCATCGCCATGGCCTGCTTCTCGCTCTACAGAGGATTCCGCCGCAACGGCTGGTTGTAGGCGCCGCTAGCGGTCCGCGCGTAGGTGCTGTAGCCGGTCGGGGTAGTCGGTCACCAGGGCGTCGGCTCCGTAGCGGGCGAAACGCGCTGCTTCTTGCGGGGTGTTCACCGTCCAGACGGCTACCTGGAGGTTGTGGGTGTGGGCCCTGGCCACCAGGTCCGGGGTGGTCATCGCGTGTTCCGGGGACAGGAAGGTGGCGCCTATCGCTGCTGCGGCGGCGACCGGGTCGTTCGGTGGGAGGCCGGCCAGCCAGGCAGTGTCCGGGAGGGCGGTTTTGCGTTCCAGCAGGGCCACTCGGGTGAAGGCGGGGTGGTTTTGGCGGGCCACCTGCAGGACGCGCCAGTCGAAGGCCAGGAGGCGGGAGCGGCCGGTCAGGTTCGCGGTGGTGAGGATGTCCGCTACGGCCGCTGTGAGGCGCTCTACGTCCTTTAGGGGCCACGTGGGGTCGGTCTTGAGTTCTACGGCCAGTGTGACGCCCGTGGGAGCCAGCAGGGCGCATGTCTCGGCGAGGGTGGGGATGTGCGCGCCGGGGACTGGGGTTTGGGTGAACGCCTCGTGGAGGCGGGTGCCCGCATCCAGTGTGCGGAGCTGTTTCAGCGTCAGGTCCCTTAGGCGCTTGCCCACGTAGGGGAACGCTGGGTCGTCGGGCCAGGCCGGGGCCGTGTCGGTGAGGTTCACCGGGGAGAGCGTCTGGTCGTGGTTGAGGACGACCGTGCCGTCGGCGGACATGCCCACGTCCAGCTCGATCGCGTCCACGCCCAGCTCCAGGGCGTGGACGAAGCCGGGGAGGGTGTTCTCCGGGCGGAGACCACGCGCTCCCCGGTGGCCGTGGACCTCGACCACGTCAGACCAGGGAACGTAGCGAGAGCGTCTGGTCGCGCCCGGGGCCGACGCCGATCGCGGAGATGCGGCAGCCGGACATCTCCTCCAGGGAGCGGACGTACGCCTGCGCGTTGGCCGGGAGGTCGTCGAACGTCTTGGCGCCCGTGATGTCCTCCTGCCAGCCGTCCAGGTACTCGAGGACGGGCTTGGCGTGGTGGAACTCGGTCTGCGTCATGGGGAACTCGTCCACGCGCTGCCCGTCGATCTCGTAGGCGACGCACACCGGGACGCGCTCCAGGCCGGACAGGACGTCCAGCTTCGTGAGGAAGTAGTCCGTGATGCCGTTGACGCGCGTGGCGTAGCGGGCGAGGACGGCGTCGAACCAGCCGCAGCGGCGGTCGCGGCCCGTGGTGACGCCGTACTCCCCGCCGGCCGTGCGCAGGTACTCGCCCTGCTCGTCCAGCAGCTCGGTGGGGAACGGGCCGGAGCCGACGCGGGTCGTGTACGCCTTGATGATGCCGATGACCCGGGTGATCCTCGTGGGGCCCACGCCGGAGCCCGCGCACGCGCCGCCCGCGGTCGGGCTGGACGACGTCACGAACGGGTAGGTGCCGTGGTCGATGTCCAGGAGCGTGCCCTGGGCGCCCTCCAGCAGGACGACCTTGTCGTCCTCCAGGGCCTTGTTCAGGACCGTGGCGGTGTCGGCGACGAACGGCCGCAGCCGCTCGCCGTAGGCCACGTACTCCTGGACGATCGGCCCCGTGTCGATGCGGCGCCGGTTGTAGACCTTGGTGAGGACCTGGTTCTTCTCGCGCAGCGCCAGGTCGAGCTTCTGCGTGAGGATGTTCGGGTCGAACAGGTCCTGGACGCGGATGCCCATCCGGTTGATCTTGTCGGCGTAGGTCGGGCCGATGCCGCGGCCGGTGGTGCCGATCCGGGCCTTGCCGAGGTACCGCTCGGTGACCTTGTCGAGGGCCCGGTGGTGCGGCATGATCAAGTGCGCGTTCGCCGAGATCAGCAGGCGCTCGCAGGAGATGCCGCGGTCGCGCAGGCCGTCGATCTCGCCGAGCAGCACCGCCGGGTCGATCACCACGCCGTTGCCGATCACGGGCACGACGTCGGGTGACAGGACCCCGGACGGCAGCAGGTGGAGCGCGTAGCTCTTGTCGCCGATGACGACGGTGTGCCCCGCGTTGTTGCCGCCCTGGTAGCGGACGACGTAGTCGACGTCCCCGCCGAGGAGGTCCGTGGCCTTGCCCTTGCCCTCGTCTCCCCACTGCGCCCCGACCAGAACGATGGCAGGCATGCCGCTATCCCTTCCCACGACGAAGGCCCCGGTCGCCGCAAGGAGCGATGGGGCCTCTTGCGATCAAAGCCTACCTTTCCGCGGAAGCCGAGGAAACAGCGCCTCACCTCCCGCGGAACGCCCGATCAGCTCGCCAGGACGTCCGCGGCGGTGGGGCTGCTGTCGCGGAGGAACGCCTTGCAGCGCTCGGCCTCGTGGTCCTCGCCGATGGCGGCGGCGGCCCGGCCGAGGGCGTGCAGCGCGCGAAGGAAGCCGCGGTTGGCCTCGTGCTCCCAGGGGACGGGCCCGTGGCCCTTCCAGCCGGCGCGGCGGAGCTGGTCGAGCCCGCGGTGGTAGCCGGTGCGCGCGAACGCGTAGGAGTCGATGACGCTGCCGTTGGCGAAGGCGCGGTCCGCCAGCTCGGCCCACGCGCCGGTGTAGTCCGGGTGGCGCGCGGCGACCTCGAACGGGTCGATGCCGTTCTCCAGCGCCGTCCGGGCCTCATCGTTGTCCGGGAGTTCGGTCGGAGGAGGACCGCCGAGCAGGTTCTGGGTCATGTGGGCCATCGTAGGCAGCCCGGCCGGCCCCGCTTCAATCCGGGGCGCGACCTCAGCGGACGGCCGGGCCGGGTAGCGGCAGGTGGAAGTGGGCCGAGCCGCCGTCGGTGGTGGAGACGGCGGCCGGCCAGCCCCGGTGGACGAAGCGCAGTGCCGGGCGGTTCTCCAGGATGACGTCCGCGTCGAACTCGGTGATGCCGCGCCGGCCGGCGAGCTCGGTCAGGCAGGTCACCAGGACGGACCCGAGGCCGCGGCGCTGCCACGGGTCGGCGATCAGGACGGCGACGTCGGCCCGCCAGGGCTGTTTGCGGTCGCGGGCGTACTCGGCGATCCCCACGATCTCGTCGCCGTCCAAGGCCACCAGGGCGTCGCGGTCCCAGTGGTCGAGGCCGTCGAGCAGGCCGACGTAGTGGTCGGGGAGCCGGGGCGTGCCCGAGAAGAACCGGGTGTAGAGGCTGGCGGCGGACAGCCGCTCCGACATCCGGTGGACGCGGTCGTGGTCGGTGATCCCGTACGGGCGGATCCGGAGGTCGTCCGGCGTGGGGTCAATGTGGGCGGCGCTGCGCACATCGAGTTGCGTCATGCAACTTATTGGACCGCAGATGGTTGCGTGAAGCAACCCTCAATTTTTCAGGCGCTCGGGCCGGGACGCGGTTCCACGTCGGACGGGCCGAGGGGGCTGCCGCAGGCGTCGCAGGTGAAGCGCGGCGTCAGCGCGCCCGCGCACCCGCGGTGGCCGACGAGCACGGGCGGGCCTTCGGGGGCGTAGTGGCGGTCGCCCCACATCAGCAGGGTCATCATCGCCGGCCACAGCTCGACGCCCTTGCGGGTGAGCCGGTACTCGAAGCGCTCCGGGCGGTCCTGGTACGGGACGCGCCGCATGATGCCCTCGTCGCACAGCCGGTTCAGCCGGTCGGTGAGGACGTTGCGCGCGACGCCCAGCGCGTCCTGGAAGTCGTCGAAGCGCCGCACGCCCTCGAAGGCGCTGCGGATGACCAGCAGCGTCCACCGGTCGCCGACGACCTCCAGCGACCGGGCGATCGAGCAGTTCTGCGACTCGTAGGTGCGGGGCAGTGCCACACCGCAAGCCTACGTCGTTGCGTCAAGCAACCCGGGGGCCGCCGGGCGGGTGCGGAGCTCACCGATTCGAGCGCCGTGCCGCCCGGCCGCCGCCGGATCGTCCGCTACTTGAGCTTCTTGCCCGCGGACTGGAGGTTCTCCGCGGCCTCCACGATGCGCGCGGCCATCGACGTCTCGGCGGCCTTGCCCCACGAGCGCGGGTCGTACTGCTTCTTGTTGCCGACCTCGCCGTCCACCTTCAGCACGCCGTCGTAGTTGCGGAACATGTGCTCGGCGACCGGGCGGGTGAACGCGTACTGGGTGTCGGTGTCGACGTTCATCTTGATGACGCCGTACGACACCGCCTCGCGGATCTCCTCCAGCGAGGAGCCCGAGCCGCCGTGGAACACCAGGTCGAACGGCTTCTCCTTGCCGTACTTGGCGCCGACCGCGTCCTGGATCTCCTTGAGCACCTCGGGACGCAGCTTGACCGAGCCCGGCTTGTAGACGCCGTGCACGTTCCCGAACGTCGCCGCGAGGATGTAGCGGCCCTTCTCGCCCACCCCGACGGCCTCGGCGGTCGCGAGCGCGTCACCGGTCGTCGTGTAGAGCTTCTCGTTGATCTCGTGGGCGACGCCGTCCTCCTCGCCGCCGACGACGCCGATCTCCATCTCCATGATGATGTTCGCCTTGGCGCACTCGTCCAGGAGCTCCTCGGCGATCCGCAGGTTCTCGTGCAGCTCGACGGCGGACCCGTCCCACATGTGCGACTGGAACAGCGGCTCCTCGCCGCGCGACACCCGCTCCTGGGAGATCTTGATCAGCGGACGCATGAAGCCGTCCAGCTTGTCCTTGGGGCAGTGGTCGGTGTGCAGGGCGATGTTCACCGGGTACTTGTCGGCCACGACCCGGGCGTACTCCGCCAGCGCGGTCGCGCCCGTGACCATGTCCTTGACGGTGGAGCCGGACAGGTACTCGGCCCCCCCGGTGGACACCTGCACGATGCCGTCGCTCTCCGCCTCGGCGAAGCCGCGCAGCGCGGCGTTCAGCGTCTGGCTGGACGTCACGTTGATCGCGGGGAACGCGAAGCCGTCGCGCTTCGCACGGTCGAGCATCTCCGCGTAGACCTCGGGCGTTGCGATGGGCATTGATCAGCGTCCTTTCACTGGGTCGGTGCCGGTGGGCATCCGGCCGGGCGGAAGCCCCCGGTCGTGCGGGTACCCGGGGTGAGCGCCCGGCCACACGATTTCCGGGTCGGGCATGCCGTCCGCCATCAGTATCCCGCCTTCCCCGAGCGTGTGGAAAGGTACGCTCGCCGTGTGGAGCTCATGACCCTTCCCCTCAGTATCACCGAGTGGCTGCACCCGACCGCCTGGCTGCAGCTCTTCGGCACGTTCGCGACGATCGGCGTCATCGCCATCATCTTCGCCGAGACCGGACTGCTGTTCGGCTGTCTGCTACCCGGTGACTCACTGCTGTTCACGGCGGGGATCCTCACGGCCGTCTCCACCGTCAACGGGCAGGAGTTCCAGCCGCTGTCGCTGACCTGGCTGATGATCGGCGGCCCGATCGCGGCGATCGCCGGCGCGCAGACGGGCCACTGGCTCGGCGAGCGGTACGGCCGCCGGCTCTTCGACCGCCCCGACTCCCGGATCTTCCGGCAGGAGTGGGTCGAGAAGGCGGAGTACTACTTCAACCGGTTCGGCCCCGCCAAGGCCGTGGTGCTGGCCCGGTTCATCCCGATCGTGCGGACGTTCCTCAACCCGCTCGCCGGGATGCTCGGCATGGACCGCAAGAAGTTCTTCATCTGGAACACGATCGGCGGTGTGCTCTGGACGGAGTCGCTGTTCCTGCTCGGTCACTTCCTCGGCGCCAACGTGCCCGAGATCGAGTCCTACATCCTGCCCGGCGTGGTGGTGATCGTCGTGCTCTCGCTCATTCCGATCATCCGCGAGGTGATGAAGGGCGGCCCAAAATCGGACCAGAGTCCGAATAAGAATGGCCCCGAAGAGTCACGTCCGTCGCTCAGCGGTGACAGTTATCGCTAACCTCCCCATGTGGGACGTCATCGGTCGGACCCTAGGGGTCTCGCGCGCATTCTGATCGCGGTCGTGGCCGTGATGGCCGCCTTGGCACTTCTCGTCGTGGGCGCCATGGCTCTGGTCGACGCGATATCCGGCGAGCCCGACCAGCAGGGCCCGGTCACATCCGGCACGCCGTCCGGCGAGGACGGCGGTGGTGGTGGAGGCGGCGGCGGGGCGGACCCGTCGCCGTCGCGCGACGCCACCGCCTCCGTGCCGCAGTCGGCGGTCCCGCTGGTGATCCGGGTGACCGGCCAGCCCACCACCGTCGTCGTCCGGGTCGCCGACGCGCAGGGCAAGGTGCTCACCAACGGCCAGCTCGGCACCGGCGACATCCTCCAGTACGACGAGGCCCCCCTCCAGGTCGTCGCCTTCAACGGCGGCTCGCTGCAGGTGACCATCTACGGCAAGGAGCAGCCGCGGGTGCCGAACGGGCAGCGCGGCCAGTGGTTCGTCGGGGAGCGGTCCTCCTAGCCGGGGCCGAGCCAGCCCAGGGCCGGCCCAGAGCTAGCCCAGGCCGAGGTCGGTGACGTCGTAGGGGTGGCGGTAGGTCAGCCCCTCCGCGGCGATGCGGCCGGCCGCGCCGCGCTCCAGGATCGTCGCGACCGCAACGACCTCCGCGCCCGCCTCCCGCAGCGCCTCCACCGCCGTGAGGACCGACCCGCCGGTGGTCGAGGTGTCCTCGACGGCCAGCACCCGGCGGCCCGCGACGTCCGGGCCCTCGATGCGCCGCTGCAGCCCGTGGGCCTTGCCGGCCTTGCGGACCACGAAGGCGTCCAGCGCGCGGCCGCGGGCCGCCGCCGCGTGCAGCATCGCGGTCGCGACCGGGTCGGCGCCGAGCGTGAGCCCGCCGACGGCGTCGTAGCCGAGGTCGGCGGTCTCGTCCAGCATGACCCGGCCCACCAGCGGCGCGGCCGTCCCGTCCAGGGTGACCCGGCGCAGGTCCACGTACCAGGACGCCCGCTTCCCCGAGGACAGCGTGAAGTCCCCGTGCACCACGGCCTTGTCCTTGATCATCTGCAGCAGCTCTTCGCGGTCGCTCACGCCACGACCCTATTCACCCGCGCCCGCCGGACCGCGTCCGGCGCCCGAGCCCGAGCCGCGCGCCCGCCGTGTACGGTTCCGTGGGGGGTGGACATGACGCCGGGAACGCTGGTCCTGCTGCACGCGCCGGAGGCCGACGCGACGTCCTGGGGCGATGTGCCGGAGGGGCTCCGCTCGCACGGGCTGGAGGTCGTCGCACCGGACGTCCCCGACACCGGGCCCCGCTACATCGCCCGCGCCTCGCTGCTCATCGCGGCGGCCGGGCCGGCGACCCCGCTCGTCCTCGTCGCCCGCGGCGCCGCCGGGCCGCTGCTGCCCGGCGTCTCGCTCGCCCAGCGCGCCGCGCACCGGCCCGTGGGCGGTTACGTGTTCGTGGACGCCGAACTCCCCCGGCCGATGCACCGCCACGGCGAGGGGGCGCCCCACGATGAGCTCCCGATGCCCCCAGATTGGCCGGAGGCGCCCTGCGGCTACCTCCGGACCCCTTCGGACGGGTCGGCGTCCGGCGGGCAGGCGGAGGCGCTCAGGGAGGCGCGGCTGCGCCGCTGGCCCGTGGTCGAGCACGAGCCGCCGGCGACCGTGGCGGCGTCCCTCAGCGAACTGGTCGCCCTGCTGTAACCGCCTGCTGTGAACCGCCCGCTGTAACCGCCTGCCGTGAACCGCCCCGCCGCTCCGCGGGGTCGCGTCAGCCGTTCTTGAGCAGGTCGTCCAGGAGGGCGTCGTAGTCGTCCTCGCCGCGCCCCAGGTCGATCCGGGCGCGGTAGCGGAGGCGGAGCAGGGCTTCGAGGCTGTCCTCGGCGATGTTGACGTCGTCCGGAGCGGGGACGACCACGTCCGGCTCGGGGGAACCACCGCCCACGCCGCTGCCGACGGCGGCCCGCTCGCGCAGGGCGAGGACCACGTCGGCGCCGCTGGTCGCCCACTCGTGGGCGCCGGTCGCGTCGCCCTGCGCGTAGAGCACCTCCGCCACGGCCCGGTACACCTCGGGGTCGCGCGGCTCGTCGGCGCGGATCTGGTCGACGAGCGTGCGGGCCTCCGCGGCGTGGCCCAGCTCGAACAGGGCGTCCGCGAGGTAGGCGCGCGGATCGCCGTAGGTCTCCCCGCCGTCCTCCAGGGCCCGGCGGTACAGCTCCGCCGCCTTGGCATGGTCGCCGGCGTGCTGCCACTGCTCACCGGCGCGCAGCAGGACGTTGGCGCGCGACACCCCGCCGGACACCGACTCGGCCAGCTCGGCGAGCCGGCGTGCCGCCGAGATGTGATCGCCGGTGCGCAGGGTGTCGAACTCCAGGTCGTCGAGATCGTCTTCCGTCACATGCGTCACGCTTCAACGCTACCCGTCGCCGCACGGCCGAAGCGGCCGAATCGGGGATGATCGCGTGATACCGGTGCGTACCCGTCAGTTGACCTGCGCGAATGCCCGGTATCAGCGGCGGGAACGTTCTAGGGCGTCCCAGAAGCCGCGGCGCAGCGCGTGCCGCACCTCGTCGTGCAGCAGGAAGTCGATGGGCAGCGAGGACCCCTGCAGGAGCCGCGCCTCCAGGTCGGACGGCATCCGCGGCTTGCGGGCGAGGACGGCCTCCAGCCACAGCGCGGGCGCGTCGCGGGCGACGGACTCGCCGAAGTCCTGGCCCTCCTGGTGGGCGGCCTTGACCGCGTCCGCCAGCGACGGGGCGTTCTGCTGCGCGGGCACGGGCGAGACCTGCTGCGGGCCGGTGTAGGGGCCGGCCTGGTGGGCGCCCGACGGCAGCTGCTGCGGCGGAGGCGGCGGTGAGGGCGCCGGGACGGGCGACGAGGAGTACTGCGGGCCCGGGGCCGGCGGCTGCATGGGCGCGGGCGGCGCCGGTGCGGGGGCCGGTGC
>NZ_SMKM01000114.1 GCF_004348665.1 Actinomadura sp. GC306
GTGCTCGGGGGCGGGCTGGCGCTGCTGGGGGTCCCGGCGCTGGTGCTGCCGCTCTCGGGGTCGCCGGCCCTGATCCTGGCGGCCTGCGCGGTGCGGGGCGCCGGGTTCGCGGTCGCGGTGGTGCTCGGCGCGGCCTTGGTGGCCTCGGTCGTCCCGCCCGAGCGGCGCGGCGAGGGGCTGGGCGTCTACGGGATCGCCTGCGGGATACCTGCCATGGTCGCGCTGCCGATGGGCCTGTGGCTGAGCGACGCGGCCGGCTACGCGCCGGTGTTCGTCCTGGCCGGCGCGTCGGCGCTGGCCGGGCTGGCGGCGGTGCGGGAGCTGCCGGGCCGGCGGCCCGCTCCCGAGCCGCCCCTCGGGATCGTCGCGGCCGTCCGCAGGCGCGACCTGCTCGTCCCCGCGCTGCTGTTCGGCGCGACGGCGGCGGCGACCGGGATCACCGCGACCTTCCTGCCGCTGGCGGCCGGCGGCGCCGCGGCCTGGGCGCTGCTGGCGCAGGGCCTCACGACCACGTCGGTCCGCTGGTGGGCCGGCCGCGCCGGGGACCGCCACGGGGCCGCGCGGCAGCTCGTCCCGGGCCTGGTGGTCTCCGCCGGCGGCATCGCGGTCCTGGCCCTGGTGCCCAGCCCCGCCGCGGCGCTGGCCGGGATGGTGGTGTTCGGCGCCGGGTTCGGCCTGGCCGGCAACGCCAGCATGGTCGTGATGCTCGACCGCGTCCCCGCCGCGTCCTACGGGACCGTCAGCGCCCTCTGGAACATCGCCTACGACGCCGGCATCGGCCTCGGCGCGGCCGGCTTCGGCCTCCTCGCCGTCCGCACCGGCTACCCGGCCGCCTTCGGGCTGGCGGCCGCGCTCATGCTGCTGCCCCTCGTCGCCGGGACGGGCGCGCTCACCCGGCCCGCCTCCCCCGCCCGCTCCGCGGCAGCCGCCGCATCCGCCTGATCACACCGAGATCCACACCGAGAAGGGAAACGACCATGAGGAAGATCATCGTCTCCGAGTTCATGACCCTGGACGGCGTCATCGAGAAGCCCGGCGAGCTGGGCTGGGCCTTCCGCTTCGACCGCGGCGAGGAGGGCAACGCGGTCAAGGCGGACGAGGTCCGCTCCGCGGGAGCGCTGCTGCTCGGGCGGACGACCTACGAGGGCTTCGCGCAGGCGTGGCCCGGCCAGACCGGGGAGTTCGCCGACACGATGAACACGATGCCGAAGTACGTCGTCTCCAGCACCCTGCACGACCCCGCGTGGGAGAACACGACCGTCATCTCCGTGGACGACGTCGCCGCGCTGAAGCGGGAGCCGGGCGGGGACATCCTGGTCAACGGCAGCGCCGAGCTCGTCCAGGAGCTGGCGGCCCGCGGCCTGGTGGACGAGTACCGGCTGATGGTCTACCCGGTCCTGCTCGGCGGCGGCCGCCGGCTGTTCCGCGACGGCGCCGAGGACGCGGCGCTGGCGCTGGTGGAGGCCAGGCCGGTCGGGGACGACGGGGTCGTGCTGCTCACCTACCGGCCCCGGCACCGCACGGCGACCTCGGCGGACGGGACGCCCATCGCCTACGACCGCACCGGCGCGGGGCCCGCGGTCGTCCTCGTCCAGGGCGCGTTCTCGACGCGCGACGACCCGACCATGACCGGGATCGCGGACACGCTGGCGTCCCGGTTCACCGTCTACAACTACGACCGGCGCGGCCGCGGCGGCAGCGGCGACGTCGCGCCGTACGCCGTCCAGCGCGAGATCGACGACCTGACCGCGGTGATCGAGGCGGCCGGCGGGCGGGCGATGGTGTTCGGCGGGTCCTCCGGCGGCGCGCTGGCGCTGGAGGCGGCCGCCGCGGGCGCCCCCATCACGCGGCTGGCCGTCTTCGAGCCCCCGTACGTCACCGCGCCCGGCCACACGCTGCCCTCGCAGGAGGAGCTCGCGGACCTCGCCGGGCAGGGGCGGCGCGGCGACGCGGTCGAGCTGTTCCTGACCCGGGGCGCCGAGATGCCGGCCGAGGCGGTGGCGGGCATGAAGGCCCAGCCCTTCTGGCCGCAGATCGAGGCGGTCGCGCACACCCTCGCCTACGAGGCGGCGGTCGTGGGCGAGGGGCCGGTCCCCGAGCGGGTGGCCGCGGTCTCCGTCCCGACGCTGGTCCTGGCGGGCTCGGAGAGCTCCGGCCGGATGCGGGACGCGGCGCAGGCCGTCGCCCGGCGGGTCCCGGACGCCCGGCTGGAATGGCTGGAGGGGCAGGCGCACGGCCAGGCCGACCCGGAGGCGATCGGGCTGGCGCTGGAGAAGTTCTTCGCCTGACGGCCCCGCCCGCGAACAGCGCGCCTCCCCCGGGAGGTGCGCTATTCGCGTTCCAGGAGCCCGGCCATCTCGGCGCGGCCCTCGCCGGCGCGGTCCGGCAGGAGCAGCAGGGTCGCCGCCCGCTCGAAGCGGGCGCCGAGCCGCTCCCACGCTTCGGCGGAGGCGGCCAGCTCACCGGCGTCGCCGTGCAGGCGTCCCCGGGCACGGGCCAGGCACGCCGCGCCCCACGCGTTCTCCGCCGCCGCGTCCTCGGCCGCGGCGACCCGCGCCGCCGCGTCCGGTAGGCCCGCCAGGACGGCCAGTTCCGCACCGGCCGGGCGCGCGTACCCGGCGTAGAGCGGGTTCACCGAGTCGGCGAAGAGCCCGCCGACCAGCTCCGCGGCGCCGTCGAGGCGGCCGCCGTGCACGGCCACGAGCGCGTCGGCGGCGCCGGCCAGCGCCGACAGGTCGAACACCTGCCCGGTCGCCGCGTCCGGCACCCGGGCGCGCCACTCCCGGTACCCCGCGCGGTCGCCGCGCAGGCCGTGCACGAGCGCGGGCCCGACCGCGGCCGGCAGCATCATCCCGCTGCCGGGCCGGCCGGCCCGCAGCCAGCTCTCCCACGCCTCGCCGGCGTACCGCAGCGCCTCGCCGAACTCCCCGCTCAGGGCCAGCGGCACGATGACGGTGTTGGACGACAGGTAGTACTGGTCCTGGAGCAGGTCGTCGGCGAGCGCCTCCCGCGCGACGGCCAGCGCGCCCGGCAGGTCGCCCGCCGCGGTCGCGCAGTTCACCGCCACGTGCACGATGTCGACGATCTCGGCGGCGCAGCCCGGGTCGTCGCCGGGCAGCGCGGCCAGCAGGTCCAGCCGCTCGCGGGCGGTCCGGTGCGCCGCGCGCAGCCGGCCCGCGCGCAGCGCCGCGCTGACCACCGCGTCGAGGCCCGCGCTGACCAGGACCGGGTCGCCCACCGCGCGGGCCGCCGCGACGGCCCGCTCCGCGAGGCCCGGATCGGCGCTGTAGGGCTCGGGTGAGGCCGTCCACGCGCGGGCGGCGGCGAGCCACGCCGCGACGACCGGGTCGCCCGGGTCCCCGGCGGCCTCCGCGCGCGCCACCAGGCACAGCAGGTCGGCGTGCGGGACCGTGTACCAGCCGGGGTTGCGGGCGGTGGTGACGACCGCCGTGGCCAGCAGGACCGCCTCGGCGGCGCCGTCCCCGCCGTCGCGCGCCCGCTCCGCCGCCGCGCACAGCAGTTCGAAGTGCCGGTGGCCGCCGGTCGGCATGACGTGCGTGCAGTCGGCCGCGCTCTTCAGGTCCCTGGACGCCTCCGCGGGCGAGCCCGCCCGCTCGGCCGCCTCCCGGAAGTGGCCGTACGCCTCGCGCGTGAACCGGCGCGCGTACGCCAGCCGGCCGAGGGACCGCGCCAGGCCGTGCGCCACCTCCCCCGCGTCCGCGGGCGCGGCGGCCAGCGCGGCGCGCAGGTCGTCCGCGACGGCGTCGAAGCCGCCGGGGGCGGGGGCGTCCGCGAGCTCGGCGGCGGTCCCGGCCGCCCACGCGAGATGCAGGCTGCGCAGGTCGGCCTCCTCACCGGCGAGCGCGAGCCGTTCCGCGGCGAAGGCCCGGACCGTCTCCAGCAGCCGCCAGCGGCCCGGCCCCGCCTTGCCGGCCATGTTCTTCTCGGCGAGCCGGCCCAGCACGTCGGCCGCCGCGCCCGCCGGCGTCCCCGGGGTCACCGCGAGGACCGCGGCCAGGTCGAAGGCGCCCGCGAACACCGCCAGCCGGCGGAACAGGGCGCGCTCCTCCTCGTCGAGGAGGTCGTGGCTCCAGGCCAGGACGGCGCGCAGCGAATGGTGCCGTTCGTCGGCCCCCCGCCCGCCGGTGAGGAGGCGCAGCCGGTCCGCCAGGACGGCCAGCACCCCGGACGCGCCCAGCGCCGCGCAGCGCGCCGCGGCCAGCTCGATCGCGAGCGGCATGCCGTCCAGGCGGGCGCAGATCTCCGCGACGGCGGCGGGGTCGGCGCCGAACGCGGGGTCGGCGGCCAGCGCCCGGTCGGTGAACAGCGCCTCGGCGTGCGAGGCGAGCGGCAGCGGCCCCACCCGGACGATCCGCTCCCCCGGGATGCCGAGCCGCTCCCGGCTGGTGGCGAGGATCCGGGTGCCGGGGCAGGCCGCCAGGATCCGGTCCGCGAACCGCGCCGCCTCGTCCAGCAGGTGCTCGCAGTTGTCCAGCACCACCAGCGCGCGGCCCCGGCCCAGCCGGTCGGTGATCACCGTGCGCAGCTCGGACTGCGGGCGCTCGGCGACGCCCAGCGCGGCCGCGACGGCGTGCTCGACGAAGCCGTCCCGCACCGGCACCAGGTCGACGAACACGCCGCCGTGCCGGGACGCGGCCGCCGCCACCGCGGCCAGCCGGGACTTGCCGGCTCCGCCGGAGCCGAGGAGCGTCACCAGCCGGGCCTGGGCGGCGGCGGCCTCGATCTCCGCCAGCTCCGCCTCCCGGCCGACGAACGAGGTGTGCGCGGCGGGGACTCCGGCCACCGTCCCGCGCCCGGCCCGCCCCCCGGCCGTGCCCGGGCCGTCCTGCCCGCCGGGCCCGCCGGGCCCGTCCTGCTCGGCCGCGAGGATGGCCAGCTCGCGCCGGTTCGCCGCCCCGTACTTGCGCAGCAGGGACGACACGTGGCTCTCGACCGTCCGGACCGAGATGTGCAGCCGGCTCGCGATCTGCGTGTTCGTCAGGTGCCGGCCCACGGCCGACAGCACCTCGGCCTCGCGCTCGGAGACTTCCACGGGCTGCATCCGCCCATCGTGCCGCACCGGTGCGGCACGCCGCGACGGAACACCTTTTTGTTCACCGAATGCGCGTTCCCGCGCCGGCGGCCGCCCGTCCCGCTCACCGGGAGCGCATTTCCGCTGGTGGGGAAAGTGCCGCTCGGGAAAGCCGCCCGCCTTCCCTGTTCCGCATATAGCATCCAAGATCGCGGTCGCCGAGAACGCGCCGTTCCATCGGACTCGTCGAGAGGAAAGCCAACGATGACCCAGACGTCACCACCACCGCGGCAGGACGCCGAGGGCTCGCGCGAGGTCGACGCGGTTGTGGTGGGTGCTGGACTGTCCGGCCTCTACATGCTCTACAAGCTGCGCGGCCTCGGCCTGTCCGTGCAGGTCTACGAGAAGGGCGGCGACGTCGGCGGCACGTGGTTCTGGAACCGCTATCCCGGGGCGCGCGTCGACGTGAAGAGCCTCGATTACGCCTACTCCTTCGACTCCGCGCTGGAGCAGGAATGGGAGTGGACGGAGAAGTACCCGGCGCAGGAAGAGCTGCTGCGGTACATCCGGCACGTCGCCGACCGGTTCGGCCTGCGTCCGCACATCCGGCTCCGGACGGCGGTCACCGGGGCCGCGTTCGACGAGGGCACCGGGCGCTGGGACGTCCGCACCGACGGCGGCGACCGCGTGTCGGCCCAGTACCTGATCATGGCGACCGGCTGCCTGTCCACGCCGCGGCTGCCGGACGTGCCGGGCCTGGAGTCCTTCCGCGGCGACTGGTACCACACCGCGAACTGGCCGGAGGAGGGCGCGGACTTCACCGGGAAGCGCGTCGCGGTGGTCGGGACGGCGTCCTCGGGCGTGCAGATCATCCCGGTCATCGCCGAGCAGGCCGCGGAATTGACGGTGTTCCAGCGCACGCCGAATTTCGTGATACCGGCCAACAATCATCCGCTCGACCCCGAAACGCAGCGGGCGGTGAAGGCGCGGTACGCCGAGGTGCGCAAGGCGAACCGCGAATCCGGTTTCGGAGTCGCGTTCCCCGAGGCGACCAAAGGCGCGATGGAAGTGCCGGACGAGGCGCGCGACGCCTACTACCGGAAAGTCTGGTACGACAAGGACAACAGCCTCGTCAGCCTGCTGAGCGGCTACAACGACCTGATTATCAGCAAGGAGTCCAACGACACCATCGCGCAGTTCGTCCGCGACCGGATCGCCGAGGTCGTCAACGACCCGGAGATCGCGGCGGAACTGCAGCCCACGGACCATCCGCTGGGGGCCAAGCGCCCCTGCCTGGGCACGAATTACTACGAGACCTTCAACCTGGCGCACGTCCGTCTCGTGAACGCCCGCAAGACGCCGCTTGTCGAGATCACCCCCACCGGCCTGCGCACGTCGGAGGAGGAGTTCGCGTTCGACGCGGTGGTGTTCGCGACCGGGTTCGACGCGATCACCGGCGCGCTCACGGCGGTCGACATCCGCGGGCGCGGCGGTGTCCGGCTCTCCGAGAAGTGGGCGGAGGGCCCGCGCACCTATCTGGGGCTCGCCGTGGCCGGGTTCCCGAACCTGTTCACCATCACCGGCCCCGGCAGCCCGTCCGTCCTGTCCAACATGATGGTCTCCATCGAGCAGCACGTGGAGTGGGTCGGCGACGCGATCGCCGCGGTGCGGTCGCGGGGCGAGCGGACGATCGAGGCCACGGCCGAGGCCGAGGACGCCTGGACGCAGCACGTCGCCGAGGTCGCCCAGGCCACGCTCTACCCGGCCGCCGAGTCCTGGTACCTGGGCGCGAACGTGCCGGGCAAGCCGCGGGTGTTCCTGCCCTATCCCGCCGGTGTCGGCGTGTACCGGCAGACGTGCGACGAGGTCGCCGCCGCCGGCTACCGGGGATTCCGGCTGGCCGGCTGACGCTCCCGGCCGCCGCCCCCCCGCCGCCGTACCCCGGCGGCGGGGGCGTCCGCCTTCCCGGCCGGCCGCCGCCGTTGGGCCTGGTCGTAGGCATGTGGGCCTTGTTAAAGGTATGACCTTGGGGGCACCGTGTCCGTACGCGGCCCGGTCCGGCCGGGCGGAGAGGCGGCGGAGGCGCCCGTGGAAGCCATCGATCCCCAGTACGGCACCCTCACCCTGCTGCTGATCGCGGCGGGCGCCGTGGCGCTGCTGCTCTTCCTGATCATGAAGCTGAAGCTGCACGCCTTCATCTCCCTGGTCCTGGTGAGCCTGCTCACGGCCGTCGCCGTCGGGTTCCCGCCCGGCGACATCCCCGACGTGCTGATGTACGGCTTCGCCGACACGATCGGCTCGGTGGCCCTGCTGGTCGCGTTCGGCGTGATGCTCGGCCGGCTGCTGGAGGTGACCGGCGGCGCGCAGACGCTCGCGGACACGCTCATCAACCGGTTCGGCGAGAAGCGGGCCCCGCTGGCGCTCGGCGTCGCGTCCCTGCTCTTCGGGTTCCCGATCTTCTTCGACGCGGGGCTCGTCGTCTTCGTCCCGATCATCCTCACCGTGGCGCGGCGCTTCGGCGGGTCCGTGCTCTACTACGCGCTGCCCGCGGCGGGCGCGTTCGCCGCCATGCACGCGGTCGTCCCGCCGCACCCCGGGCCCGTCGCCGCCGCGAACCTGATCGGCGCCAACGTCGGGCTCACGCTGCTCATCGGCGTCCCGATCGCGGTGGCGGCCTGGTACGTCGGCGTCATGCTGGTCTCCCGCGTCCTCGCCGCGCGGATCGACGTCTCGGTACCGGACGTGGTCTTCGGCGAGGTGCAGCAGGGCGTGAACGCCGAGGAGGCCGACTGGCGGCGGCCGTCGTTCGGCACGGTCCTCCTGCTGCTGCTGATCCCGCTGGTGCTGATCTCCTTCAACACCGTCCTCTCGACGCTCGTCGATTCCGGCGTGCTCGCGGAGGGGCAGGACTGGGTCGAGTACCTCAGCCTGCTCGGCATCACCCCGGTGGCCCTGCTGATCACGGTGCTGGCCGCGATCGTGCTGCTCGGCCGGCCCAACGCGCCGCTGGCCACCGTCAGCAGGATCGTCGACCAGGCCCTCGGCCCGGTCTGCGCCATCATCCTGATCACCGGCGCGGGCGGCATGTTCGGCGGGGTGCTGGAGCTCAGCGGCATCGGCGACGCGCTGAGCGGGAGCCTGTCCGACCTCGGCATCTCGCTGATCCTGCAGGCGTTCATCATCGCGACGCTGCTGCGCGTCGCGCAGGGCTCCGCCACCGTGGCGCTGACCACGACCGGCGGCCTGATCGCGGGGGCGGTCGCCGAGGCGGGGCTGAGCGACGTCAAGCTGACCCTGCTGGTGGTCGCCATCGCGGCGGGCGCCACCGTGCTCTCCCACGTCAACGACTCGGGCTTCTGGCTGGTGAGCCGGCTGTTCGGGGTGGACGAGAAGACGACGCTGAAGACCTGGACCGTCATCGAGACGACCCTCGGGCTCTCGGTGTTCGCGATCGCCTGCCTGCTGTGGGTCGTCACCTGACCGCGGCCGGGTCAGCCCGGTGCGGCGCCGTCCGCCGGCCGGCCCGTCTCGTCGGCGACCTCGACGCAGATGGCCGTCATCGCGGCCCTGGCGATCTCGGCCTCCCGCCCGGCGACGGCCTCGGCCATCACGAGGTGGAGCCGGCACGCCTCGCGCTTGGGCCGCGGCGGCATCAGCCGGTGCTGCGCGCGCCCGCGCAGGACCTCCTGGTGCAGAGTCGGCATGGCCGCCGGCGTACCCGCGAACGGAGAATTGCATGATCACGAGCGTCCACGTCGTGGTGATGGGGGTGTCCGGCTGCGGCAAGAGCACGATCGCCCGGCACCTCCGGGACGAGTTCGGGCTGCTGATGGCGGAGGCCGACGACTTCCACCCGCCCGGGAACATCGCGAAGATGGCCGGCGGCGAACCGCTGACCGACGATGACAGGTGGCCGTGGCTGGAGGCACTCGCCGAATGGACGGCCGGGAGAAAGGCGGCCGGGACGTCCACGGTCCTCGCCTGCTCGGCGCTCAAGCGCTCCTACCGCGACGTCCTGCGCCGCCCCGCGCCCGGCACGTACTTCCTCCACCTGCACGGCCCGGAAGAACTGCTGGACCGGCGGATGCGGGCCCGCGACCACTTCATGCCGCCCGCCCTGCTGCGCTCCCAGTTCGAGACCCTGGAACCGCTCCGGCCGGACGAGCACGGCACCCTGCTGGACGTCTCACCACCGGCCGGCGAGGTGGCCCGCCAGGCCGCGACCCTCATCCGTCCCCTCGTCCCGGCGGACCCCGGCGACGAACGGGACTGACCTGCCCACGGGCACCTTCAGGGCATGTCCTTCCGCCGCCGCTTCGGCCCGCCCCTGGCCGGCTCGACACCGCGTTCGCGGATCCGGCGGCGGATGTACCCGGCGGTGAACGGCGCCTCCGCGGCGAGCTCGTCCGCCGTGCTGCCGGCGTGGGCGGCCTCCGCGTAGGCGTCGAACAGTGCCTCCTTGGCGGCCTCCGCCTGCTCCGCGAGGTCGCGGTAACGGGTGGTGGCGAGCTTGACCTTGGCCTCGGCTTCATCTGGACCCATGCGACACCAAGTACCGGAACAGGGTCGCGCGAAACATCGCCGCGGCGTTCCCGCACTGCGGGCCCGGGGTGTTCGCCGGGCGCGGTCGGCGAACACCCCGGGCGTCTCTGCGGGTCTGTCGCTACCGGACGGGGAGGCCGGTGACGGTGCGGCCGATGACGAGGCGCTGGATCTCGCTGGTGCCCTCGAAGATCGTGAAGATCTTGGCGTCGCGGTGCATGCGCTCCACCGGGTACTCGCGGGTATAGCCGTTGCCGCCGAGGATCTGGATGGCCTCCTCGGTGACGTTCACCGCCATCTCGCTCGCCATCAGCTTGGCCATCGAGCCCTCGGCGTTCTCGAAGTCCTTGCCGGTGCGGGCCATCCAGGCGGCCCGCCACACCATGAGGCGGGCGGCGTCCACCCGGCACTTCATGTCGGCGAGCTTGAAGGCGATCGCCTGGAAGTCGCCGATCTTGCGGCCGAACTGCTCGCGCTCGCGCGCGTACTGCAGGGCGTAGTCGTAGGCGGCGCGGCCGACGCCGATGGCCATCGCGCCGACCGACGGGCGGGTGGTCTCGAACGTCTTCAGCGCGGCCTGGCCCTTGGAGCTCTTGCCCTCACGGGCTCGGGCGATGCGCTCGTCGAAGCGGTCCTTGCCGCCGACGATCAGGCCGCCGGGGACGCGCACGTCCTCCAGGATCACCTCGGCGGTGTGCGAGGCGCGGATGCCGTGCTTCTTGAACTTCTGGCCCTGCCGCAGGCCCGGCGTGCCCGGCGGGACGATGAAGGTGCCCTGGCCGCGGCTGCCGAGCTCGGGGTGCACCGACGCCACGATGACGTGGACGTCGGCGATGCCGCCGTTGGTGGCCCACGTCTTGGTGCCGTTGAGGACCCACTCGTCCTTGGCCTCGTCGTAGACGGCGCGGGCGCGGATGGCGCCGACGTCGCTGCCCGCGTCGGGCTCGGAGGCGCAGAACGCGCCGAGCTTGACGTCGTCGGGGGTGCCGAACATCTGCGGCACCCACTCGGCGACCTGCTCCGGGGTGCCGACGGCGGCGACGGACGCCGCGGCGAGGCCGGTCCCGACGATGGAGAGGCCGATGCCGGCGTCGCCCCAGAAGATCTCCTCGAAGGCAACCGGGATGCCGAGGCCGGTCGGCTCCAGCCACTGCGTGGCGAAGAAGTCGAGCGAGTACAGGCCGACCTTGGACGCCTCCTGGATCAGCGGCCAGGGGGTCTCCTCGCGTTCGTCCCACTCCTCGGCCGCGGGACGGATGACGTCCCGGGCGAACTCGTGCACCCAGTCCCTGACCTCGCGAACGTCCTCACTGGGCTCCAGCGAGAACGGCGCCGACTCCGCGCTCGTCATAGTTAATAGACCCTCTCTCCAATATCCCTGTTACCCACGGTAGCACCATCTGGGTTACCAGGGGTAACACGGTGGGCCGAGTCACAGGATTCTCAGCCGCGCCCGGGTGAGAACGAGCGAGCCGCCGCGTAGCCGGGTACCTCGGCCATCGGGGGCCGCTCCCCCACCGCGACGTCGACGGTGCGGGCGTCGTGCCCGTCCGGGCCGCGGCGGAAGCGGGTCAGCGCGGTCGCCGGCGCCTCCAGCGGCATCATCCGGCCGTGCCGCTCCAGCCGCGACCAGGCGGTCAGCATGATCTGCCCCGACATCGCGCCGAGGGCCTCGGTCGACTGGTGCGCGTGGACCCGGCGGCCCAGGTCGACCTGCGCGATCGCGTCGAGGCCGGAGTCGTGGTAGACGTCCAGGAGCAGGCCGAGCTCCACGCCGTAGCCGGTGACGAACGGCAGCCGCTCCAGCAGCGCGCGGCGTCCGGCGTACTCCCCGCCGAGCGGCTGCATGACGCCGGCGAGCAGCGGCCAGTGCAGGTTGAGCAGGGGCCGTGCGACGAGCTCGGTCACCCGGCCGCCGCCGCCCTCGACGCGCCGGTCGCCCTCGACGAGCGGGCGGTCGTAGCAGCCCTTGACGTAGCCGACCGACGGGTCGGCCAGCAGCGGGCCGAGCAGCCCGGTCACGTAGGACGGGGTGAACTCGCGCAGGTCGGCGTCCACGAAGACGATCAGGTCGCCGGACGTCGCGGCCAGCGACTTCCACAGCGCCTCGCCCTTGCCGGACATGCGGCCCTCCTCCGGCAGGACGGCGTCCTGGACGACGACCTCGGCGCCCGCGGCGGCGGCCACGGCGGCGGTCCGGTCGCGGGACCGGGAGTCGACCACGACGAGCTCGTCCACCAGCGGCACCCGCTCGACCAGCTCGGTCCGGATCGCCGCCACGATGGCGCCGACCGTCGCCTCCTCGTCGCGCGCCGGCAGCACCACGCTGATCCTGGTGTCGCCCTTGGCGCCGAGCAGCAGCCGCGGCGGCCAGTCCTCCGCCGTGCTCGTGCGGCGGCGCAACCACGACGCGACCTCAGGCAGCACGCGCTCTCCCTCCCGTGCGGACCGTCCCGGGACCGGACGTCCCCTCACCTATCAGGAACGCCAGATCCTCCCAGATCATTCACCGCCGGGACGGGGGACGGCAGACCGGTCCGAAGAGTTAACGCCGGGACAACACGGGCGTCACTCGGCGGCGTGCCGGTCCAGGAAGGCGTAGACGTCCGCCTCGTCCACCCCGGGGAAGGCGCCGGGCGGCAGGACCGACAGGACGTGCGAGTGGGCGCGCGCGGACGGCCAGGCCATCCCCTCCCAGCGGTCCGACAGCGTCTTCGGGGGACGCTGGCAGCAGTCGCCGTCCGGGCAGGACGACCTGCACCGCCGGGTGGTCTCCCGGCCGCGGAACCAGCGCGAGTCCTCGAACCGGACGCCGAGCGTGATCGCGAAGTCGCGCTCGTGGCTGGGGTCTATGTGCGACAGGCACCAGTACGTGCCGCGCGGGGTGTCGGTGTACTGGTAGTAGACCGAGAAGCGGTCCTCGGCGCCGAACACGTGCCGCCCGGCCCACTCGCGGCACATCCGCTGGCCCTCGATCGCGCCGTCCTCGTCCTGGGGGAACGCGAGGCCGTCGTTGGCGTACGCCTTGTAGATCGTGCCGTTCTCGTCGTTCTTGGTGAAGTGGAGCTGCAGGTCGAGGTGGTGGGTCGCCATGTTGGTGAAGCGGTGCGCGGCCATCTCGTAGGAGACGGAGAACACGTCCGCCAAGTCCTCCACCGACAGCTCCCGCGCCGCCTTCGCCTCCTGCAGGAACGGGACGACGCTGCGCTCGGGCATCAGGATCGCGGCGCCGAAGTAGTTGGCCTCGACGCGCTGGCGCAGGAAGTCGGCGAAGTCGCGCGGCTGGTCGTGGTCGAGCGCGATGTGCCCGAGGGTCTGCAGCAGGATCGTCCGCGGGGTGTGCATGCCGAGCTGCTCGCGCTCCAGGTAGATCCGCCGGTTGCGCAGGTCGGTGACCGACCGCACCGAGCGCGGCAGGTCCTTGACGTAGCGGAGGCTGAAGCCGAAGTGGCCGACCAGCGTCATCAGCAGCCCCTGCGACACCGCGCCGCGCCGGTAGCCGACCGCGTCGAGGGTCTGGGCGGCGACGGCCTCGATGTCGGCGAAGTGGTTGCCGCGCTCGTGCATCTGGCGGCGCAGCTCGGCGTTGGCCTTGCGCGCCTCCTCGGGGCTCGCGGTCGGCTTGGTCCGGCTGCGCTTCAGCTCCCCGTACAGCGCGAGGATGTGCTCGATCACCTCGTTCGGCATCCGCTTGCCCACCTTCAGGTGGGACAGCCCGAGCGTCCGGTAGAGCGGGTCGCGCTGCGCCTCCTCCAGCTCGATCTCCAGCTGCGCGCGGCGGCTGGGCGGCTGGCGCCGCAGCAGCTCCTCCACCGGGCACTCCAGCGCGGTGGCGAGCGCCTGCAGCAGCGACAGCTTGGGCTCGCGGCGCCCGTTCTCCAGCAGCGAGAGCTGGGACGGGGCGCGGCCGACGCGCTCGCCGAGGTCGGCGAGCGTCAGCCCGCGGCCGCGCCGCAGATGGCGGAGCCGCTGCCCGAACGTCACGAGATCCACGTCACTCGTCAAGTTGAGGGGTTCTTCTGGCCGCAAGGTCGTCACGGGTTCATAGTAGCGGAAATTTCGCACTTCTTCTGTTACCCGCGAGTTCATTAAGGGCTTGCGAGCGGGGCATAGTCGGAGGCAAGCACCCAGGGGACGACACGGAAGGGCTGAGACGATGAGCGACAGTCGCCTCAAGGGCGCAGCCGATGAGCTGCAGCGTCAGTGGGAGACCGATTCCCGCTGGCAGGGGATCGAGCGGACCTACACGGCCGAGGACGTCGTGCGGATCCGCGGTTCGGTCCAGGAGGAGCACACCCTCGCGCGCCTCGGCGCCGAGCGGCTCTGGAAGCTCCTGCAGGAAGAGGACTACGTCCACTCGCTCGGCGCGCTGACCGGCCTGCAGGCCGTCCAGCAGGTGAAGGCCGGGCTCAAGGCCATCTACCTGTCCGGCTGGCAGGTCGCGGCGGACGCCAACCTGGCGGGCCAGACCTACCCGGACCAGAGCATCTACCCGGCGAACTCGGTCCCGGCCGTCGTGCGCCGCATCAACAACGCGCTCCTGCGCGCCGACCAGGTCCAGTGGGCCGAGGGCGAGGGCGACACCCACTTCCTCGCGCCGATCGTGGCGGACGCGGAGGCCGGCTTCGGCGGCGTGCTCAACGCCTTCGAGCTGATGAAGGGCATGATCGCGGCGGGTGCCGCGGGCGTGCACTGGGAGGACCAGCTCGCCTCCGAGAAGAAGTGCGGCCACCTCGGCGGCAAGGTCCTGATCCCGACCTCGCAGCACATCAAGACGCTCAACACCGCCCGCCTCGCCGCGGACATCTCCAATGTGCCGTCCCTGATCATCGCGCGGACCGACGCCGAGGCCGCGACCCTGATCACGACGGACGTGGACGAGCGCGACCGCGAGTTCATCACCGGCGAGCGCACCCCGGAGGGCTTCTACCGGGTCCGCAACGGCATCGAGCCCTGCATCGCCCGCGCCAAGGCCTACGCGCCGTACTCCGACCTCATCTGGATGGAGACCGGCACCCCGGACCTGGAGCAGGCCCGCAAGTTCGCCGAGGCGGTCAAGGCCGAGTACCCGGACCAGATGCTGGCCTACAACTGCTCGCCGTCCTTCAACTGGAAGGCGCACCTGGACGACGCGACCATCGCCAAGTTCCAGCGCGAGCTCGGCCACATGGGCTTCAAGTTCCAGTTCATCACGCTGGCCGGCTTCCACGCGCTCAACTACGGCATGTTCGACCTGGCGCACGGCTACGCCCGCGAGGGCATGACCGCCTACGTCGACCTGCAGGAGCGCGAGTTCGCGGCGGCCGAGAAGGGCTTCACCGCGGTCAAGCACCAGCGCGAGGCCGGCACCGGCTACTTCGACATGGTGAGCACGGCGATCAGCCCGGACTCGTCCACCACCGCCCTCAAGGGCTCGACGGAAGAGGGCCAGTTCCACTGAGCCGCCCGCTCACCGAATAGGTCCCATCCGGTCTGATCCCCCGGACCCCGGAGGCCCCCGCGTCCCTACACCCGCGGGGGCCTTCTGGCGTCCCCGGGCACCCGGGCCGGCGCGTACCGGTATCCCAAGCCGGTATCTCAAAGCCCGGGGCGGGGCGGCCCGGTCCTCGGCGCCGGCCGGCGTTCCATGGCGGAGTAGAAGTCCGCGCCGGCCGGCTCCTCGTCCCGGCGGGAGCTCCAGCGGCGCGGCGCCCACGCCGGCATCAGCAGCGCGAAGCCCATCATGGCGAACACGCCGGAGCCGAGCAGCATGCGGAGCCCGAAGTCCATGTCGCCGGCGGGCGGCACCTCGTCCGGGAGGGCGAGGGCGCGTTCGGGGTCGACCAGGAAGTAGGCGGACAGGCCCAGCAGGGTCAGCGCGGGGATCAGCGAGACCAGCGGCGACGCCCAGCGCGCCACGATGATCACGCCCGTCACGAGGCCCACGGCGGCGAGCAGGGCGAACGCGCCGTAGATGCGGGTGCGGTCGGTGATCTCCTGGCCGGTGCCGCTGAAGGACTGGCCGGCCTGGACGTATCCCCAGGCCGCGCCGTACACCAGCGCGGGTGTCAGCACGACGCCGAGGACGAAGCCGAACGCGTGGCGCACCGAGCATCACTTCCATTCGCATGCGCCCCACGGGCGCGGGTAGACCGGTAGCGCCTCAATCAGAACATGCATATCAGGCATATCGCAGTAAATCTCTACTGATAACCGGATGTAACGCCTTCCGGTAAACGGCGCGCGGGGGAAATCGGGGGCGCGGCGCGCGTGAACCTCGTCTCCGGGCACGGCGTCCTACATGCAAGATCGTTACGGGACGCGGGGGTATCCGGATGGTGCAATTACTCGACCGTGCGGTCGGCACGCGACCGCACCGGCCGGAGGAGAGCCGCACGACCCGCCTGGTGGACAGGCTCTGCGACGCCGCCGTCCTGCTCTTCGCGGCCTGGACCGCCGTCTATCACGCCGGCCTGCTGCTCCGCCTGCCGACCTGGGCGCTGCTGCTGGCGTGGCTCACCGCGGCCGGGGCGCTCGCCGGGGCCTGGGCGGCCGGCCGCACGTGGTGGGAGAGCGGCCCGCTCTGGCCGGAGCGGGTGCGGCCGGCCGTGCCCCGTCCCCCGCGCGCCCTCGTCGTGACCGCGGTGGCGGCGGGTGCCGTCGCGGGGACGTGCGCTGGTCTGCACCCGTCCGGAGTGCCGTGGTGGTGCACGTGGGTCGCCGGGATCGTCAGCGTCGCCGCCACCGGGGCCTGCCTCCTGCGCCGCACGCGCGGTGAGAACGGGAAAGAGAGCGGGGAACACGAAGACCGCACGGATCCGGACGAGGACGCCGCGTACGAGCCCACCCGCCGGGGAACGCCTCTCGCACTCCTCACCGGAGCCGGATTCGCCGTCGCCTCCCTGTTCGTCGTGAACACCGACGGCGACGACGCCTACTTCGTCTCCCGCTCGGTCGCGACCGCCGCCACCGGCGAGATCCCCCTCAAGGACGTCATCTTCACCCCCGGCACGGCCGACGAGATCGCGGGCGAGCCGCCGGTCGCCTCGGTCGAGGTCCTCGCCGGGGCGCTCGCGCGGGTCGCCGGCGTGCCCGCCCCGTCGTTCCTGTGGTACCTGATGCTGCCCGCGGCCGTCTTTCTCGCCGTCTGGGCGCTCTGGCGGCTGGTCCGGGCGTGGGCGCCGCGTCGCGCCGCGCTCTGCTTCGCCGTCGCGGCGGCGTACCTGCTGCTCAGCGGGACGGCCACGGCCTCGCTCGGCTCGTTCCACCTGCCGCGGATGTGGCAGGGCAAGGCGATGCTGGTCTCGGTGCTGGTGCCGCTGCTGCTCGTCTACCTGACCCGCTGGGCCGAGCGCCGCTCCCGGCGCGACCTCGCGCTGCTCGCCGCCGCCGGGATCACCGCGGTGGGGCTCACCTCGTCGGCCGCGTTCGTCGTGCCGCTCGTCGCGGGGGCCGCCGCCGTCGTGCTGATGGCCGCGGGCCGCGTCCGCACGGGCCTCGCCGCGTGCGCCGCCGCGGCCTACCCGGTCGCCGCGGGCCTCGCCGTCCTGCTGTTCAACGACGACACGAGCGTGGCCGGCCGGGTCCACGACGCCCCGTCCGCCTACGGGTGGGTCCTGCTGCACGGGGTGCTGGGCGTGCTCGCCGGGTGCGCGCTGTGGCTGTCGCCCTGGACCGCCCGCCGCGGCGTGCCCGCGCTGATCGCCGCCGGGACCGCGGCGGTGCTGACCGTCCTCGCCCTGCCCGGCGTGCTGGGCGCCGCCGCCGAGTTGTCGGGCGCGGGGCAGGTGCTCTGGCGGACGATGTGGATCGTGCCCGCGCCGGTGCTGATCGGGCTGCTGGCCACGGTGCGGGTCCCCGCCGCGCGGCCGGCCCTCGCCCGCCTCGCGGCCGCCGGCCCGGCCGCCGTGCTCGCCGCGGCGCTGGCCGTGGGCGGTGTCCCGGTGTGGTCGGCGTCCAACGGCTCGGCCGTGGCGGCGCGCCCCTCGTGGAAGGCCACGGGCAGGGCCGTCGGAACCGCGCGGGAGGTCGTGGCGCTCGCGGGGCCGGGCGGCCTGGTGCTGATGCCGTCCCGCGTGATGCGGACGGTGCCCCTGCTGACCACGGACACCCACGCCGTGAACCCCAACGGCCACTACCTGCGGAGCCTGCCCGTGCCGCGGCGGTTCGTCGACGACCGGCGGGTGCTGACCGCGGCCGTCCGCGACACCCGGGGCGCCAAGCCGGACGCCGCCGCGGTGAAGGCCGCGCTGGCGCGCACCGGCGTGGACGTGGCGTGCGCGTGGCGGCGCGACGAGCGCGGACTCGAACTGCTGCGGGACGCGGGATACGGCGACGCCCGGCGCATCGGCCCGCTGACGTGCCTGCTGCCCCCGAGCCGCTGACCTCCGGGTGCCCATTTCATGGCATTCCGTTTTGAATGCATTTCTACGGGCATCGGCGTTGCGTTCGATCCGGCGCATGTTGGAGGAGACAATGTCCACAGCGATATGGGTCGTCATCGCCGTAGTCGTCGTGGCCGCGCTTGTCGCGGTCGTGTTCGTCGCCCGGTCCCGGGCGCAGACGCAAAGGCTCAAGCGGCGGTTCGGCCCCGAATACGACCGGGCGGTGCGCAGCGCGGGTTCCCGCTCGGCCGCCGAGCGGGAGCTGCGCTCCCGTGAGCAGCGCCACGAGGAGCTGCAGCTGCAGGAGCTCGACCCCGCGCGGCGCGAGCAGTACCGCGAGCAGTGGGTCGGCGTCCAGGAGCGCTTCGTCGACACGCCGGAGGCGGCGGTGGAGCAGGCCAACGGCCTGGTCACCGTGGTGATGGGCGAGCGCGGCTACCCGACGCACGGCTTCGAGGAGAAGGTCGCCCACCTGTCGGTCGAGCACGGCCGGACGATGGACCGCTACCGCCGCGCCCACGCCATCAGCGGGCGGGCGGCGAACGGGGAGGCGTCCACCGAGGACCTGCGGCAGGCCATGCAGCACTACCGCGAGCTGTTCGAGGAGCTGCTGTCCGTCCCCGCCGGTGAGCGGCACGCCGATGCGGACCGCGCCCCCGGCACGGACCACGACGCCCGCACCGGCCACGACACCCGCACCGACCCGGCCCACACCGGCACCGGCACCGGCACCGGCACCGGCCACACCAACACCGGCCACACGAGCACGGGCCACCCGAACGGCCCCGCGACCGGAGCGGCCCCCGTGGCCGGCGAGGCGGGGCACGCGGCCGCCGCCGGGCCGGCGGGACGCCGCGACGACCAGGCACCGAGGAGCTGACCGATCCATGGAACACAGGCGACCCGACCACGCGACGCCGGGCGGCTCCGGCGGCCCCCTCGCCGGCGACCGCTCCCGGCCCGGCGGGACCACGCGCCCCGGCGGGACCGGTGATTCGCACGTCGCCGGGCCCCCGCCCGAAT
>NZ_SMKM01000115.1 GCF_004348665.1 Actinomadura sp. GC306
GGACGGGTTGGGGTGTGGTCTGTCATGATCCGGATCATGATCTTTGAAAGGGGCGTTGCCGCCCTCGTCCGGTGAATGTTCTCGTGCAGCGGGAAGCTGCCGAGATCCGCGCGGAATGGCTCGGGCATCTGCTCTCCACCGCGCCCGCCGACCGTCCGGCCGCCGAGGCCGCCATCTCCGAGTTGTACCGGCTGATCGGGTTCGAGCCGCCGCGGTTCCACTGGGTCGCCTCGCCCATCGCCGCCCTGGAGACCGTCCCGCCCGGCCTGCGTTTGCGTGCTGCCGAGACCGCCGACCGTTTGGCCGAATGGCCGCTGCCATTGCACTTCCGCAGGCAGATCAGCGAACTGACCACGCGGCTCGACGTCACCGCCGTCCGGGACCATCCCGCGTTGGACAGGCTGATGGGGCAGCTGGTCCGGGCACCCATCGCGGCCTCCGGTAATGGCACGCTCGCCATGGTCCTGGGGTCGGGGTCGGGGTCGGCGAGGTTTCGGCGGAACGGCCCCTGGTACTCGGCTCTCTGCGCGTCCTGGTCCGCGCACTACGCCGCGCTTCGGACGTCCGGCGTGGAGTACGCGCGGGAGCAGAACCGCATGCTGGATCTGTGGGCGACGCCGGTCCGGTCCTGCGGCTGGTGGTGGCCGCGCGAGCACGTCTGCGTGGTGTCCGAGCGGCCCGTCGAGATCCACACCGAGGTCTGGGGCGACGAAGGGCAGGTGCGGCTGCACCGGCCGGACGGTCCCGCGCTCCGGTTCGCGGACGGGTGGGACGTGCACGCCTGGCACGGGACGAAAGTGCCGTCCTGGGTGATCGACGACCCGGACGTCGAGCGGATCGCGCGGGAGACCAACATCGAGGTCCGGCGGTGCGCCATCGAGAAGATCGGCTGGGGCGACTACATCGACCGGGCCGGGCTGCGGCTGGTGGCCACCGCGCCGGACCCCGGCAACCCCGGGTCGGAGCTGCGGCTCTACGACCTGCGCGAGCGGACCAGGGTGCTGCTCGCGGTCAACGGCTCCACCGAACGCGACGGGCACCGCCGCCGGTACGGGCTGACCGTGCCGGGCGCCTTCGACGATCCGGTCGCCGCCGCCGGATGGACCTACGGGCTGTCCGGTGACCAGTACTCACGACTCGTCCGCCGAACCTGATCGAGGTGATTACCATGACCGTGACTCTCGCGTCTCTATCCCGGCAGACCGGGCTCGCCGTGCTCGACCATCTCGAACACTCGGTGAGCATCCCCGTCGTCGACGGGCTGCAGGCCCAGGGCGACCTGATCGTCATCCCCCTGTCCGAAGTCTCGGTGTTCGTATCGGTCTGGTCGGACGCCACCTGGACGGACGTGCCGGCCGAGGGCGTCGAGGTGCTGCGGGGCGAGGCGGGCGGCAATCCGCACACCCTCGTCGCCGACCCCGGCACCTGCCGCTGGACGAAGCAGGTGTCGGACCTGGGCGGCCTCGCCATCGGCGTCTTCGAGGCGTCGGCCCCTGTTTATCTGCTGCATCCCGAGCATGGTGCCTCGGGCTGCACGCCGGGACGGTACGTGATCCGCCGCCAGCGCGAATACACGGCCGATGGGTGGGGTTCCCGCCTGGTCGCCGACTGAACCGTTTGCTGCATCCTGCTGGACGCCGCCCAGGCCGCCGGATGGCTGCCGCTGCCCGCCGGCGACGGCGACTGGCTGGTGTGCGGCGGCTGCAAGTGGCTGCTCGGCCCCCGCGGCACCGGCTTTTAGTCGTACGCGGTTCGAGGAGTTACGCGACTCGATGTCGACGCTGCCGTAGGGGCCGAAGGCGATGATGGAGACGAGGATCTGCGCGACTCTGCGCGACGCGGCTGGCGTCGATGGCCTCCTGGACGGTGCGCCCGGTGGTGTTGTCCCCCTCGGACAGCAGGACGCTGTGCGCGGGTGGCGGGTCCTGGCGGGTTTCGGCCACCCCGACTGCGAACGTCCCTGCGCCCCCTGCGCCGCCTCACCGCCCGTCATCAGGTTCTCGCCCGCAGGCAAAGGGGCGCCTGGACGTGGTCGGCGCGCTCGGCCTGGAAACCAGGCAGATCAGCCCGGGGTTGGGGGAGGCGTGGGCGCTTGGTCAACTCCGGCGCCCCTTGTGTATGCCCTTTATGCATAATTGTTCTTGGTCGCTCTGCAGTGCGCCGGGCATTGGCAGCTGATGGCACCCGGTCGTGTGGAAGAACAGCGGCTCGGCAGCGTCATGCCGATGCCGCATTACTTGTGCGTTGGTGTGGAATTTCTGCTGCCGGGTGCTGCCGGTTGGCCGTTGTGGGTGCCTTGTGGCTGGGTGCGTTGTTGGTCTCTCTTGTTTCATCGGTTTTGTATGGTTGCCGTGGGTGGGTGGCTGAGGTGCCTTCCGTAGGTGGGATGCGCTCGTTTCGCTGTGTTGCCGGTTGCTGTCACGTTGGTTGCGGCGGTGGTCGGGTGAGGTGTTCATCTGCGGGTTGGTGCGGGGTGCTGGTCGTGCCGCGCTTCGCGCGGAAAAGCGGTCGGCTGGGATGACCGTTCCTGGCGGAGGTCTTAGTTCGTTGTTCGCTGCTCTCCCGCTGGGCTTGATGGGGCATAGAAAGGGGGTGATAGTAATGTGGCGTGTCTGGATTGTCTGATGGTGTTGTGGGGAGGCGGCTATAATGGAGGGGTGAATTCGGGTTGGGGGTGAAGTGGCGTGGCAATGGCCGCAGTGGTCGGGGGGATCTCCGATGGCCGACGTGAATGGGAGGGGCGGGAGTGGTTTCCGCCTGGTCCGCAACTGGCGATCTGTCTTTCGGGCGAGAAGGGCCGCCTGGACGATCTGACCGATGATGAATTGCTCCAGGTCGCGGCGGCGGCCCGGCGGCAGACCTCGTGGGCGCAGGCGCGGGAGCTGGCCGCGATCGCCGAACTCACCCGTCGCCGCACCGCCGATGAGGACGCGACCGACCCCGACCACCGGGTTCTGTCCGGCTGGGAGTCGGTCACCGAAGAGGTTGCTGCTGCGCTGACCGTCACGAGCAACACCGCCGCCACTCTGGTTCACCTCGCTGAACGGCTGACCGGCCCGCTGGCCGAGACCGGAGAGGCGCTCGGCGCCGGACGACTCGACATGGCCAAGGCCCGCGTCATCTGCGATGTCACCGACCGGCTTCCCGAAGAGGCGGCTGGACGGGTGGAGCGTGCGGCGCTGGAGACGGCGTCCGGTCAGACCACGGGTCAACTGCGCCGCCGCATCAGGAGGATCGCGCAGCGCCTCGCCCCCGAAGCGATCGAGGAACGCAGGCGGGAGGCGGCCCGGCAGCGGCGGCTGGAGCTGTGGGACACACCGTCCGGCACCACTGATCTGGCCCTGTGCGACCTGGCCACCGAGGACGCCCACGCCATCTACAACAAGATCACCGCCGCGGCGCACGGCATCAAAGCCGACGGCGACACCCGGCCACTGAGCGCGATCCGCGCCGACCTCGCCGCCCAACTTCTGCACGGAGCCGAGCTTCCCGAGGCCATCCGCGTCCTTCTCACACAGACGCGAGACGAAAGCGCCGCCTCCAACTCGGCGGACGCGAGCGGTCACCCCGCCGATTGTTGTGATGGTGCATCGTCCGGTCGATCGGGCATGGCCACCACTCGCGCCACCATGCCCGGTATCGATTGGGCGCCATTCGCGGCTGTTGCCTCTGGCTTCGGGGAGCGGAGTGCTCTGCGCACCGAACCGGGTGGTGGCCTCGCCGGCGGTCGTGATGGTGCATCGATCGGTCGATCGGTGCTGGCCGCCACCCGCGAGGCCATGCCCGGCGTCGGAGTCGGAGCGGCATCTGGGGCCGCTGTCTCTGGCCCCTGCGAGGGGAGCGTTCCGCGGACCGAATCGGGTGGTGGGGATGAGGAGCGGGGCGGGGATACCGGCATCGCGGTCCTGGCCGATGAGGTGGAGCGACGCCTGAGACACGTGCAGGGGCGCGTCCCTCCCCGAGAACTACCGAGTGCCGTCCGGCAGACTGTGCAGCGGATCCATCGTCAGTTTGCAGGCGCCCGCGACGCGGCTTGTCAGGGTGACGATGAGGTCCACGGCAGACCCGGCTACCGGCCGTCTGCGGCCATGCGGCGGGAGGTCGAAGCCCGCCACCCGACGTGCGTGTTTCCCACGTGCAACCAGCCTTCCCACCGCTGCGACTTGGACCACACGGTGCCCTGGCAGCCCGGAATCACGTGCCGCTGCAATCTCGCGCCTCTCTGCAGACGCCACCACAGGCTGAAGCAGCGCACCGACTGGAGACTGTTCCAGGTCTGGGCTGGACTGCTGATCTGGGTCACGCCCTCCGGCGCCTGGTACCTCGTCCGCCCAGAACGGCAGTAAAGCGGGATCTTCTCCAGAAGACGCATCAGCCCCGGCGGTTCATCCACCGGGGCCGGACGCGTCGGTCGATCAGGGGTGGTAGATCCGCTGGGGCTGCTGTGGTTCGGTTGGGGCGGCAAGTGCCCTGGGGAGCGCTGTCAGTGGCAGTTCAGGTGGATGCGGGGCCAGGAGTTGTTGATGTAGCCCTTGGGGTTCCACAGGTGGGCCGGGGATTCTGGTTGGAGCGCGCCTGTGGAGTCCCAGGCCCTTGCCGTGATCTCCACCTCGCCTGGCGAGAGGTCTAGGGTCGTGTGCCAGTGCTGCCATGCCCAGGGTTCGTCTGCCGCGTCCAGGTTCGCCTGGGTCCAGGTTCCGCCGCCGTTCAGGGAGACGTCCACGCGGGCCACGGTGCGGTCGTCGCCGGCCAGGGCGTAGCCGGTTATCCGGGTGGGGCCGGGCGGTACCTGGGCGCCGTCGTCCGGGCTGAGGATGTCGCAGTTCAGGGCGATCGGCCCCAGGGAGATGCCTTCGCCCGGTCCGCTGGTGCGGGGGTCGGCCTCGGGAGGCAGGACGCGGTAGGCGGTGGCCTGGAAGTAGTTGGCGGACGGCTCGGCCTGCGCGGTGATGTGGGTGAGCCACTTGACGCTGCGCGCGCCGATCCAGCCGGGGACGACCACCCGCAGCGGGGCGCCGTGGATCTGGGGGAGCGGCTCACCGTTCATGGTCCAGGCGAGCAGTACCTCCGGGCTCATGGCCTTCGCGGTGGTGATGGAGCCGCCGAAGGGCTCGGGCGGGTCCGGGAGCGGAGACACGTCCGGCGCGGCGAAGGCTATGTGGGCGGCTTCGGGGTGCAGGCCCGCGTGGACGAGGACGTCGGCCAGGCGCACTCCGGTCCAGTGCGCGGTGGCGGTCGCGCCGGAGCCCCACGGTTCCTCGCCGGGGATGTCGCGCACCTCCATCAGGCCGGTCCGGCGGTTGCCCGCGCACTGGAGCGTGGCCGTCACCTCGACCTCTTCGAACCGTTCGCGCAGTTGGTCCAGGGACAGGTCCAGCGGGTCGCGCACCAGGCCGTCCACGGTCAGCCGGTAGGCGGCGGGGTCGATCTCCGGGGCCGGGCCGTGGTTGCGGCTGTAGAACGTGTCGTGCGGCGTCGTCCGGTGCCCGGCGAGTGCGGTTCGGGGCGGCTCGGCGTTGAACGGGTCGTGGTCGTGCACCACCATGTCGTCCCGCTTCCCCCATGGAGTCATGCCGGTGGAGGTCCCCCGTAGCGCGTGGTTGATGCGGTCTTTCCGCAGGTCATCAAGGTGCGAATCGGTTGTTTGCGGGTATGGCGGGCGAAAGGCCGTACCCGACCCGGAGGGAAGCCGATGTTCTTCCAGCAGTTCTACTTCGAGGGACTCGGGCACGCGTCGTACCTGCTGGGGTCGGAGCAGACCGGGGAGGCGCTGGTGTTCGACCCCCGGCGGGACGTCGACGACTACCTGGGATACGCGCGCCGCAAGGGGCTGCGCATCCGGTACGCGCTGGACTCGCACGGCCACAACGACTACCTCTCCGGGGTGACGCAGCTCGCGGCGCGCACCGGTGCGCAGGCCCTCGGCTCGGCCGCCGCGGACCTCGGCTACCGGCACCGTCCGCTGCGTGATGGTGAGCAGTTCGAGATCGGCGAGATCGGCATTGAGGTGCTGCACACGCCTGGGCACACCCCCGAGCACATCGGCCTGCTGGTTTACGACCGGGATCTTGGCGTGGACGAACCCGCGCTGCTGCTTTCCGGGGGTGCGCTGCTGGTCGGTGATCTGGCGCGGCCGGATCTGCTCGGCGGGCGCGAAGAGGCCGAGGAGGCCGCGCGGGCGCTCTGTGCCAGCGTGCGGGACAAGATTCTTGCGCTGCCCGACCACGTTGAGGTCTTTCCGACCCACGTCGCCGGGTCGCTGTGCGGTGGGAGCATCGGGAGCCGGCTGTCCACGACGGTCGGTTACGAGCGGCGCACCAACGAGCGGCTCGCCGAGGTCGACGCGCCGGAGCGGTTCGTCGAGCGGTGCCTGCGGCCGGACGCCCTGCCCGCCGTCCCGCCGTACTGGCGCCGGATGCGGGCGCAGAACCTGGCGGGTGTCGAGCCCCTCACGCTGGTCGCGGAGCCGCCGGCGCTGCAGGTGGACCAGGTCCGGCGGGCACAGGGCGAAGGGGTCGTGGTGCTGGACGTCCGCGCGCCGGAGGCGTTCGGCGGGAGCCACATCCCGGGCGCGCTCAACGTCGGTCTCGGATCGTCCTTCGCCACCTGGGCGGGGACGGTGCTGCCGGAGGCCGCCCGCGTCGTCCTCGTCGTGGACCGTCCCGAGGACGTGTGGACGGTGACCTGGGACCTCCTGCGCATCGGCTACGACCCGCCCATCGGCTGGCTCGCCGGCGGCATGCGGGCGTGGCGCGCGGACGCCGGGCCGCTGGAGCGCCTCCCGCAGATCGGCGTCGAGGAACTCCACGACCGCGTGCAGGCCGAGGAGGTGGACGTGCTGGACGTCCGCCAGCCCGCCGAATGGTCCGCGGGCCACATCCCGGGCGCCGCGTTCATCACCGGCGCCGAGCTGCCCGGACGGCTCGACCGGGTGCCCCGCGGCAAGCCCCTGGCCGTCACCTGCAGCACCGGGTACCGCTCGTCCGTCGCCGCCAGCCTGGTGGCCGCGCACCGGGACGAACCCGTCCTCAACGTGCTGGGCGGGATGACCGCCTGGCGGGCCGCCGGCCATCCCGTCGAGGTCCCGGTCGGCGCGGGCGCGCGGTGAGCCGGCCGGTCAGGCGACCTCGACGAAGCCGAGGTGCTCGTAGAGGCGGCGGGCGCGGCGGTTGCGGCGGGTGACGGCGAGGGTCAGGGTGTCGTGGCCCTGCTCGGTGAGCGCGCGCATGGCCGCGTGGACGAGCCCCTGCCCGAGGCCGAGGCCGGAATGGGACGGCGCCGTGAAGAGGAAGGCCAGCAGTGGCAGGCCCCGGTAGAGGGTGACCAGTGCGGCGCCGACGGGGCGGCTCCGGTCCTCGGCGACGAACGAGGCCGTGGGGAGGAACGTGCCGTACTCGCCGTCGAGCGCGAGCCGGATCTCGCGGGCCGCGCCCTCGGGGTCTCCGACGTCGGTCTCGTCGGGGGTGCCGCGGTAGGCGTCCCACATGACCGGGACCAGTGCCGGGACGTCGGCGTGGCGGAACGGGCGGATTCCGGGCGGGGGCGGTGGCGTCGCGCGCAGCGGCGCCTGGAAGCGGCTGCGCACCGGTGCGCCGAACGTCCCGGATGTCATGGTTTCGAGTGTAGGCGGCGCCCCCGCGCCCGGCCGGCGGGGGCGGGGGGCGCCGGCCGGCGTCAGCGCTTGTAGCGGCGGCCGTGCATCATGTTGATCATGTTGAGGACGCGCGCCATCTCCTTCTCGGTGCGCTCGAAGGAGGTGAGGTTCATCGTCGAGAACCGCTGCCGCGTGATGGCCTTCGGGCGGGTGAACTCGCGCAGCCCGTCCGCGCCGTGGATGCGGCCGAACCCGGACTCGCCGACGCCGCCGAAGGGCAGCGCGGCGACCTGCGCGAACGCGGCGAACGCGTTGATGGACGTCATGCCGGAGCGCATCCGGCGGGCGACGTCCATCGCGCGGGCCTTGTTGCCGGAGAAGATCGTCCCGGCGAGGCCGTAGTTGGTGCGGTTGGTCCGTTCGACGGCCTCGTCGAGGTCCTTGACCCGGTGCACGGTGATCGTCGGGCCGAACGTCTCCTCGGACACGGCGGACGAATCGTCCGGCACGTCGGCCAGCACGACCGGCTCCACGTACGGCTTGCGCACGGACTCGGCGCCGCCGACGACGGCCTTGCCGCCCTTGTCCAGGGCGTCCTTGATGTGGCGCTCGATGATGTCGAGCTGGCCCGGCATCGTGATCGGCCCGTAGGCGGCCTCCCGGTCGAAGCCGGGACGCAGGTCCTTCGCCTTCTCGGTGAGCTTGCCGAGGAACGCGTCATAGGCGTCGTCGACGACGTAGATGCGCTCGACGCCGATGCAGGTCTGGCCCGCGTTCGACATGGCGCCCCACAGCGCCGCGTCGGCGGCGGCGTCGAGGTCGGCGTCGGAGTCGACGATGCAGGCGTCCTTGCCGCCGCACTCGGCCACGATCGGCGTGAGGTTCTCCGCGCAGGCGGCCATGACGCGCTTGGCGGTCCGGGCCGAGCCGGTGAAGGCGATCTTGTCGACCTGCGGGGACGAGGCGAGCGCCGCGCCGGTCTCGCCCAGCCCGGTGATCGTCTGCAGCACGGGGTGCTCGGGCACGACGGCCGAGACGAGCTCCTCCAGGAGCAGGCCCACGCCCGGGGTGAACTCCGACGGCTTGAACACCACGGTGTTGCCGGCGGCGAGCGCGTAGGCGATGGAGCCCATCGGGGTGAAGATCGGGTAGTTCCAGGGGCCGATGACGCCGATGACGCCGAGCGGCTGGTACTCCAGCACGCACTTCTGGTTGATCGCCATGAGGCCCGGGAAGACGGTGCGCGGGCCGAGGGTCTTCTGCGCGTTGCGGGCGGCCCAGTCCAGGTGGGAGATCGCCATGATCGTCTCCAGCTGGGCGTCCGGCACCGGCTTGCCGGTCTCCTGGTGGACGAGCTCGGCCATCCGGTTCAGGTTGCGGGTCAGCGAGCCCTTGATGTTGAGCAGGCGCAGCCTGCGCTCCCGCCAGCCGAGGGCGCGCCACCAGTCGGCCGCCTCGCGGGCGCGCTCGACCGCCGCGGCCACGGCGGCGGCGTCCTGGACGGGATGTTCGGCGACGACCTCGCCGGTGGCCGGATTCAAGGACGCGAACGTTTCGGCGCTCTCCGTGGCCACGGACATGAGGAACCTCCCGGGAGGAGCCTGGTAAGTGATTGCTTGCACGTGTGTGCGGGCTAGTAAATCACCCTACGTCCCGGACGGGCACCCCCACGGGGGCCGGACCTCAGTCGCTCCACCACTGGAAGAGCGAGTGCCCGAACTGGATCGGGAACTCGTCCAGCCCCAGCGCGCCGGTGATGTTGAAGATCACGTCGAAGAACGCCTGGTTGATCGGGCCCAGCCACAGCAGGGCGATCAGGATGAGGAACGCGTAGCCGCCGTAGGGCGCGACCTTGTCGACCAGGCCGCGCGGCAGGTACGGCTCGATGATGCCGAAGCCGTCCAGCCCCGGGATCGGCAGCAGGTTCAGTACCGCCGCCGTGACCTGCAGGAACGCCAGGAACGCGACGCCCAGCCAGAACACGCCGTGGTCCTGGTGGGCGAAGTTCTTGTAGAGCACCGCGAGCATGATCGCGAACAGCGCGTTCGACAGCGGGCCCGCCGCGGAGATCAGGCTGTGCCGCAGCCGGCCGCGGATCCGGTGCCGCTCGATCCACACGGCGCCGCCGGGCAGGCCGATGCCGCCGAGCACGATGAACACCACCGGGATCAGGAAGCTGAGCGTGATGTCGGAGTACTTGAGCGGGTTCAGCGTGAGGTAGCCCTTGCCGACGACGCTGTGGTCGCCCGACCGGTAGGCCATGTACGCGTGCCCGAACTCGTGCAGGCACAGCGACAGCATCCACGCGGCGAGCACGAACCCGAACACCGCGAGCCGCGCCGGCTTAGCCGGGTCGTCCGCGTACCGCCAGGCGATCAGGCCGCACAGGACCGTCGCCGCCACGATCGCGAGGAAGACCGGGCTCGGCCGGACGGCCGCACCCCCTCGCGTCCCGTGCGCAGTCCCCTCCATGCTTTCGGCCCCTCTCGCCGCGCCGGTCCCGCCGGCGCCCCGGTCCCCGTCCGATCTCTGAAGCTACCCGCTCGGCGGAGTCACGGCGCCGCGATCACCGGCACGACGTACGTGCGCAGGAAGCGGCGCAGCTCCCCGGCGTCCCGGTCGCGCCTCATGACGATCAGCGAGGTGATGATGCGGAACAGGAACTCGACCGTCCCCTCCACCTCGATGTCGGCCCGCAGCGTCCGCTGCCGCTGCGCCTTCTCGAAGGCGGGCCGGACGTAGTCGCAGCAGACCGCCAGCACGTGCTCCGCCGCCCCGGCCACCGCCGCCTGCATGTGCCCCGCCGCCTCCGGCACCAGGAAGTGGGTGATCGTCGGCTCGTTGCGGACGTACTCGATCGCGTCGAGCGTTCCCTCGACGATCGCCTCGGCCACCGACCGCTCCCGGCGCAGCCGGTCGGCGAGCCGGTCTAGGAACCGGTGCAGGTCGCGGACCACGACCTCCAGGATCAGCTCGTCCCGCCCGCCGGTCACGCTGCGGTACACGGTCGCCCGGGACAGGCCCGCCGCGGCCGCGATGTCCTCGACCGTCGTCTTGGCGACGCCGAATCGGCGGAAGCACTCGTCGGCGGCGTCGATGATCCGCTCACGCGTCGGGTCGGTGGTGGTGGTCGCCATCGGCATACCTGAACATTACCGGCGCTCCGCACTGCGGCCCGCGCCTTGCGTCAATACGGTCAGATCCACCCCACCCACATCTACGCGAAGCTCGGCGGCAACGAGCGGGCCGCGGCGGTCGCCACCGCCTGCGACAAGCGGCTTCTGTCAGAACAGCGTGCCCTCGTGCTCGATGCCGCGCAGCGCGTCGTAGTCGAGGGTGACGCAGTGGATGCCCCGGTCGGCGGCGAGTACCCGCGCCTGCGGCTTGATCTCCTGCGCGGCGAACACGCCGCGGACGGGCGCGAGGTGCGGGTCCCGGTTGAGCAGCTCCAGGTACCGGGTCAGCTGCTCGACCCCGTCGATCTCCCCGCGCCGCTTGATCTCGATGGCGACCGTGGCGCTGTCGGCGTCCCGGCACAGGATGTCGACCGGGCCGATCGCGGTGGGGAACTCTCGGCGGATGAGCGTGTAGCCGTCCCCGAGCGTCGTGATGTGCTCGGCGAGCAGCTCCTGCAGGTGCGCCTCGACGCCGTCCTTGCGCAGGCCCGGGTCGATGCCGAGCTCATGGCTCGTGTCGTGCAGGATCTCCTCGATGGTGAGGATGAGCCGCTCGCCCGACTTGCCGTGCGTGACCGTCCAGCGCGCGACGGCACCGTTCTCCGTGTAGCTCTCCTCGCGCATCGAGCACGGCGGGTTCATCCAGTTGAGGGGCTTGTAGGCGCGGTCGTCGGCGTGCACGCTGACGCTCCCGTCCGCCTTGATCAGGATCAGGCGCGGCGCCATCGGCAGGTGGGCGGTGAGCTTGCCGGCGTAGTCGACGCTGCAGCGGGCGATAACGAGACGCACGGCGCCCAACTCTAGTGCTCGCTGCGGCCTAAGGCGGCCCGACCGCGGATCTAGGGCGTCATGCCGATGCGCGTCCGGGCGCCTTAGGACGAGCCTCTTCGATGCAGGGCCGCGTCACTCGCGGCCTGCATCGAGGAGGAGAGACCGTGTACCACCACGAGATCATGCGGTCGCTCATGAAGGAGCGGGTGCGCGAGCGGCTGGAGGAGGCGCGGGCCGAGCGCGCGGGCCGGTTCGCCCGCCGCGCCCGCGAGTTCTGGGCCGACCGCGCCGAGCGCGCCGCCGCCGCCCGTCCGGTCCGGCGGACGTCCGGACGCACCGCACCGCTGCGCTGAAGGCGCCCGTGTTGAAAGTGCGCGTGCTGACGGTGCCCGTGTTGAAAATGCGGTGCTGACGGTGCCCGTGTTGAAAGTGCGCGTGCTGACGGTGTCCGTGCTGACGTGCCCGTGCTGACGTGCCCGTGCTGACGTGCCCGTGCTGAGCGCGTCGGCTTACTCGCCGGAATGAAAACCCTTGTCAAGCCCTGGAATTCTCAGTGAACCGTGATTAACGTCGCGAGTGGGAGTCATCCTCCGTCTGGCGAAAGGACCCCCGCATGTCTCTTGACGTGACCCCGGAACTCCTGGAGACGGCCCAGCAGGGCGAGGTCGGCGACGCCGCGTTCGTCGAGTGCATCAGAACGTCCCTCCCGTACGCGTGGGACATGATCAGCGGGCTGGTGGCGCGGCTCCAGGTGGACGGCGGCGACTTCGCCGACAACCTGACGCCGCCGCCGGACGAGCAGGCCCGCGGCCAGCTCCTCCGCGTCCTGGCGAGCGACGCCATGCGCGGCACGCTGGAACGGCACTTCGGCATCAAGCTCGCCTTCCAGAACTGCCACCGCGTCGCCGTGTTCCCGGCCGCCGACTCGGACGCCTACCGGACGTTCGTCACGGCCCGGGAGCAGATCCTCAACCAGTCCCCGGAACTCCGCGACTGCTGACGCGAGGCCCGCGACCCGCGGCGTGCCCCTGTGGTCGTCCACAGGCGGCACGCCGCGGTCGTCTGTCAGGCGGTTTTCTGTCACCCACGGTCGTCTTGGCACGCCGTGGAGGCGTCTTGTTCACGCGGTGGACGCGACGGCGGCGCGGACCCGGGGGAGGACCTCTTCGCCGAGGCGGGCGATGTTCTGCAGGGTTGCGGTTCGGGAGCCTGCGGCCTCCACCATGAGGATCAGGTGCCTGATGCCCGTCTTCTGGACCGTGGACACGAGGACGTCCACGCATTCGTCCGGTGAGCCCACCGCGTGCAGGTCGCACATGCGGCGCGCGTAGGCGACGGGGTCGCGGGGCGGGCGGGGACGGTCGTCCACGGTGACGTAGCCGTCCAGGCCGGGGCCCAACCAGCGCGGCATCTCCGTCATGAGGGTTGCGACGGCCTCCTCGCGCGAGTCGGCGACCTGGGCGACATGGGTGGAGATGTGCGGGAGGTCCGGGCGGCCGTGCCGGGCGACGGCGGCGGCCTTCTCGTCCGCGCCGACGTGCATGCCCAGCAGCATCGGCAGCCCGCGTTCCGCTGCCAGCTCCTCGGTCGCAGGGGATGTACACGCCACCGTCACCGGAGGCGGCACAAGCGCGCGCGGGACGACCGGTACCTCGCGGAAGCGGAAGTGCTCCCCGTCCCAGGAGACCCGGTCCGACCGGAGCCAGGTGAGGAGCAGGTCCAGGGATTCGGCGAAGCCGTGTTCGTAGCGGGGGAGACCGGTGCCGAACACCTCAAGGTCGCGCCAGGGGCCGCCGCGTCCCACGCCGAGGCGGAACCGGCCGCCCGACAGCAGCGACAGCATCGACGCCTGCTCCGCGAGCGCCACCGGATGCCCGGTGGACAGGACGCTGACGGCCGTCCCGACATGGATCCGCCGCGTCACGGCCAGCAGATGCCCGGCCAAGAGCGTCGCCGACGGGACGACCCCGTACGGCATGAAGTGGTGCTCGGCCAGCCAGACGTCGTCGAATCCGGCCCGCTCGGCGGCGACCGCGGCCTCGACCGTCCGGGAGAGGGCGGCGCTGTCGTCCTGGCGGGGGAAACGGGTGGCGAGGAGGAAGATTCCGAGGCGCACGCCACCGTCGTACCCGCCATCGGAATCGGTCCGGCACCTCTGCGAGACTGCTTTTCATGACTGGTGGTTCGTTCAGCAGGGTCGGGGTCGTCGGACTGGGCACGATGGGCGCGGGCATCGCCGAGGTGCTGGCGCGCGGCGGCCTCGCGGTGGTCGGCATCGAGGTGAACCAGGACGCGCTGGAGCGGGGGCGCGGGCACCTGGAGACCTCCACCGGACGCGCCGTCAAGCGCGGGCGGCTCACCGAGGACGCCCAGCGGGAGATCCTCGGCCGGGTCGCGCTGTCCACCGACTTCGCCGACCTCGGCGACTGCGACCTCGTCATCGAGGCCGTCCCCGAGCGGCTCGACCTGAAGCGCACGGTGTTCGCCGAGCTGGACCGGGTGTGCCGCGCCGACGCCGTCCTCGCCACCAACACCTCGTCGCTGCCGGTCACCGACATCGCGGTGAGCACCGGCCGTCCCACCAAGATCGTCGGGGTGCACTTCTTCAACCCGGCGCCCGTGATGAAGCTCGTCGAGGTCATCGCGACCGTGCTGACCGAGCCGGACGCCGTCACCCGCGTCGCCGACCTCGTGCGGAGCCTCGGCAAGACCCCGGTGACGATCGGGGACCGCGCCGGGTTCGTCGCGAACCGGCTGCTGTTCGGCTACCTGAACCAGGCCGCGGCGATGCTGGAGTCCGGGCACGCCACCCGCGACGACATCGACGCCGCGATGAAGGCGGGCGCGGGCCTGCCGATGGGCCCGTTCACGCTGATGGACCTGATCGGCCTCGACACCTGCCTGGAGGTGCTGGACGCGATCTACGCCGAGTCGCGGGACCGTCGCCACGCCGCCTCCCCGCTGCTGCGCGAACTCGTCACCGCCGGGCTCCTCGGCCGCAAGACCGGCCGCGGCTTCTACACCTACGACAAGTCCGCCGCCGAGGAGGCCGCACCGGCCGCCGCCGGACCGGCGCCGGTCGTGGGCGTCGTCGGCGTCGGCCCGCTCGCGGACGCGATCCGGGCGCTGTGCGACCGCGCGGGCGCCGAGATCCGCGACTCCGCCGCCGGGCTCGCCGGCTGCGACCTGGTGATCGAGGCCGCCGAGGACGCCGAGGCCGGGCGGGCGCTGCTGTCGGCCGCCGCCCAGGCCGCCGGGTCCGCCGCCGTCCTCGCCGTCACCTCGGTGGACGGCTCGGTGATCAAGCAGGCGATGGCCGCCGGTCGTCCCGCCGACACCGTCGGCCTGCACCTGCCGGACCCCGCCGGCTCGCTCGCCGAGCTCGCCGCCACGGTCGCCACCGGCCCGGAGACCGCCGGCCGCGCCGCCGAACTCCTCGGCCGCCTCGGGCTCACGGTCGTCCGCTGCCGCGACCGCGCGGGGTTCATCGTGGACGCCCTGCGCTTCCCCTACCTGAACGACGCCGCGGCCATGCTCGGCGCCGGCTACGCCGACGCCGACTCCATCGACGCCGCGATGACGCTCGGCTGCGGCTACCCGACCGGCCCGATCGCCGACCTCGACCGCCTCGGCCTCGACCGCGCGGTCACCGTCCTGGACGCCCTGCACGGCGAGACCCGCGACCCCGCCGTGGCTCCCGTGCCCCTTCTCACGGAGCACGTCACCGCGGGACGCCCGCTGCGCTGAATATGCTCAAGGCATGAGCCCCCGGAAGAATCGCCGCACGGTGTCGGAGCGCGGTGCCCGCGGCGGCGCGTCCTGGGTGCAGGAGACCGAAGCGGGGCCGGACGGCGAGTGGGTCGTCCGGGCGATCTCGGGGGCGGGCGCGGCCAAGGCGTACCGGTGCCCCGGGTGCGACCAGGAGATCCCGCCCGGCGTCGCGCACGTCGTCGCGTGGCGGGCCGACGACCGGGACGGCCGCGACCGGCGGCACTGGCACCGTCCCTGCTGGCAGGCCAGAGGCAGGCGCTCGCCCCGCATCATGCGGTCCCGCGGCGCGCCGCGCTACTAAGGAGGGTCATGGCGGAGATCAGGGCGTCCACGGTGCTGCCGGCGCGGCGCGAGGAGATCACGCTGCACACCGCGGACGGGCTGGAGCTCGTCGGCGAGCTGGCACTGCCCCCCGATCGGCCGCCGGTGGCGACGCTGGTGTGCCTGCACCCGCTGCCCACGGCCGAGGGGATGATGGACAGCCACGTCCTGCGCAAGGCGTCCTACCGGCTGCCCGCGCTCGCCGGCCTCGCGGTGCTGCGGTTCAACACGCGCGGGACGACGTCGGCGCGCGGCACGAGCCAGGGCGAGTTCGGCGACGGGGAGACCGAGCGGTACGACGTGGCGGCGGCGCTGGAGTACGCCGACTACCACGACCTGCCGCACCCGTGGCTGCTCGGCTGGTCGTTCGGCACCGAGCTCGCGCTGAAGTGGGGCCGCGACCCGCTGGTGGAGGGCCTGCTCCTGCTGTCCCCGCCGCTGCGCCGCGCGGACGACGCCGACCTGGACGCCTGGGCCGCCGACGGCCGGCCGGTGGTGGCACTGGTCCCGGAGCTGGACGACTTCCTGCGCCCGGCGGAGGCCCGGGAGCGGTTCAAGCGCGTCCCGCAGGCCGAGGTGATCGGGGTGGACAACGCCAAGCACCTGTGGGTCGGTGAGCCGTATGTCCGGATCGTCCTGAACGAGATCGTGCAGCGGGTCAACCCGGCGGCGGTCCCACTGCCCACCGAATGGGACGAACCGGGCGAATAGTCGCACGCGGCCGATCGCGGCCACTCTCGTCACGGACGCCCCGATAGCGGGTAACGATGGCTTAGCGATCGTGCCCGGCGTGCCGTTCGGAGGGACCGTCCATGACCGTGCAGCTGTACGCCAGGGACGTCGGATCCGGCACGCCGCTCGTCCTGTTGCACGCCTTCCCGCTCTCCTCGGCGATGTGGCTCGCCCAGCGGGAGGGCCTCGCGAGCCGGTTCCGCGTCATCACCCCCGACCTGCGCGGCTTCGGCGGATCCGTGCTCGGCGACGGCGAGCCGTCGATCGACGCGATGGCCGACGACGTCGCCCGCATGTTCCGCACCCTCGGCGTCCGGCGGGCCGTGGTCGGCGGGCTGTCCATGGGCGGGTACGTGGCGATGGCGCTGTGCCGGCGCCACCCCGACCTCGTCCTCGGCCTGGTCCTGGCGGCCACCCGCGCCACAGCCGACACCGACCCCGTCCGCGAGTTCCGGCTGCGGCAGGCGGAGCGGCTGGAACGCGACGGCACCACCGACGTCCTGGTGGACGAGGTGCTGCCCGGCCTCATCGGACCCACGACGCTCCAGCGGCGCGCCCTCGTCTACGGGCGCGTGCGCGGGCTCGTCCAGGCCACCCCGCCGCTCGCCGCCGCGTGGGCGCAGCGGGCCATGGCCGGGCGCGCGGAGGCGTTCGACACGCTCCGCAACCTGCGGGCGCCCGCCCTCGTCATGATCGGCGACGAGGACGCGCTCGCCACCGAGGACGAGGCCCGCGCCATGTCGGAGGCGCTGCCGAACGCGGAACTGCTCGTCATCCCGCGCGCCGGGCACCTGTGTGCGGTCGAGCAGCCGGACCTGTTCAACCAGGCCGTCGCCGAGTTCGCCGCCGCCCTGGCCAGAACCAGCCGCTGACACCCCATCACCCCGCCGTCCGGCTGACCCGCCGTCCGGCTGACCCGCCGTCCGGCAGACCCGCCGTCCGGCAGACCCGCCCTCCGGCCGCCTGGGAGACCAGGGAAACTAGAGCGTCTCCTGTCGCGGCATCGCGACCTCGCGGACCAGCAGCGAGATCGCCGCCGCGGTCGGGATCGCGAGCAGCGCCCCGACCACGCCTAGCAGCGCCGCCCCGACGAGCGCCGCGACGATCGTCACCGCGGGCTGGACGTCCACCGTCCGCTTCATGACGCGCGGGTACACCAGGTAGTTCTCCACCTGCTGGTAGACCACGTAGAAGATCACGACGGCGATGAGGTCGGTGGTCGTCCCCGTCAGGAACGCCACCAGCCCCACCACCACCGCGCCGATCGTCGCGCCGACCAGCGGGACCAGCGCGGTCACCGAGACGATCAGCGACAGCGCCAGGGCGTACTTCACCCCGAGGATCGACAGGAAGATGTACGAGGACACGCCCGCGATGAACGCGATCGTGAACTGCCCCGCGACGTACCCGCCTATCCGGTCGAGGATCTCGTCGCCGAGCAGCGCGACGCGCGCCCGCCGGGACCGCGGCGCCAGCTTGTAGAAGAACGTCTTGATCTGCGGCAGCGAACTGAGGAAGTACAGCGTCAGGATGAGGATCGTGAGCGTCTGGAAGACGCCGTTGATCGCGACCTTGCCGATGCCGGTGGCCGTGTCGGTGAGGCTGTTCTGGAAGTCCGGGCTGTTCACGGTCTTCTCGGCGCGGTCGAGGAGTCCGTACCGCTTGTCCCACTCGGCCAGCGTCGTGTTGTTCTGCAGCTGCGTGACGTACTCGGGGATGCTCTTGCGCAGCTCGGTGACCTGCTCGGTGATCGGCTGGACGAGCGAGGCCACGAACCCCGAGAAGAACAGCAGCACCAGCAGGAACACCGCCGCGACCGCCGCCCCGCGCGGCAGCCCGAAGCGGCGCAGCCGCTCCACCGCCGGGTTCAGCCCGACCGCGAGGAACATCGCCACCACGATCATCACGATCACGGACTTGGCGTTGGCCGCGGCCTGCACCAGCAGCCACGCGGTGATCACGCCGAGCGCGGCGGTGAACCCGAACACGAACGGATGGGCGCGTCCGAGCGGCTGACCGGGCCGCCCGAACGGGAACATCTGGTCGACCCCCGCCTCACGCCGGCGCTGCTCGACGTTGTGCGCCGGATCAGGCGCCCCCGGCGAGGGCAGCTCCCGTGCGGTCACGGGAACCACCGCCGGCACCCCGACAGGCGTCCCGGTAGCCGGATCCCGTTCCCGAGCCGGCTCCTCGATCTCCTCGGCCTTCAAGGCCCCACTGTCCGCCACAAGACTCTCATCAGGCGCGGTGCCCTCGCCGGAGGTGGTGCTCTTGCCGGAGGTGGTGCCCTTGTCCGACGTGGTGCTCTCGTCCGATGTGGTGCTCTCGTCCGATGCGGTGCCCTCGTGGGGGGCGGTGCTCTGGTCCGACGTGGTGCTCTGGTCCGACGTGGTGCACTCGTCCGGCGTGGCGTCCTCGCTGGGTGGGGCCGTATCGGTGCCGTCGGGTTCCGCCGGCGGGCCGTCCGCCTGCCCGGTCGCGGTCGTGTCGTCGGCGGGTGGAG
>NZ_SMKM01000116.1 GCF_004348665.1 Actinomadura sp. GC306
GGTTGGGTGGGGGTTAGACTCGGATTTGCGGATGGTTCATCCGGGTTCTGTGCGGGCTCGGGTGTCGTAAGAGGGAACCCGGTGCGAATCCGGGACTGCCCCGCAGCGGTGAGCGGGAACGACCGCCGTCATCACGCACTGGGCCACGCGGCCTGGGAAGCGACGGCCAGTAGGACGCCTCGGAAGAGGCGGTGCCCGCGAGTCCGAAGACCTGCCTCCGCCCGTGTACCGGCCGGTACACGGCGGTCTGCGGCCTCGCGGGTAGGTCTGCGGCACGGCATCGTGCGCACCCCTTTCCGCAGGCCGCCCGTGGCACAGCGAGGGACGCAGCCATGAACACCACGATTCTCGGTTACCCCCGGATCGGGGCGCGGCGGGAGTTGAAGTTCGCCACCGAGGACTACTGGGCCGGACGCGCCGACGCGGACGCGCTCCTCAAGACCGGCGCCGAACTGCGCGCGGCGGTCTGGAACGAGCTGCGGGACGCCGGACTCGACGCGGTCCCGTCGAACACGTTCTCCTTCTACGACCAGGTCCTCGACACGAGCGTGCTCGTCGACGCCGTCCCGGACCGGTACCGGGACCTGACCGGGCTCGACCGATACTTCGCCATGGCGCGGGGCGTGCAGGACGTCCCGCCGCTCGAAATGACCAAGTGGTTCGACACGAACTACCACTACATCGTCCCGGAGCTCGGGCCGGACACCCGGTTCCGGCTGGCGGACGGCGCCGACGCCAAGCCGCTCGCCGAGTACCGGGAGGCCGAGGCGCTCGGCATCGAGACGCGGCCGGTGCTCGTCGGGCCGCTCACGTACCTGCTGCTGGCGAAGCCCGCGCCGGACGCGCCGGAGGGCTTCCGGCCGCTCGACCTCCTCGACGGGCTCATCGACGTGTACGCCGAGCTTCTGGAGCGGCTCGCCGGGTCGGGGACGGCGTGGGTGCAGCTCGACGAGCCCGCCCTCGTCGCCGACCGTACCGAGGAGGAGATCGACGCCCTCGCCCGCGCGTACACGCGGCTCGGGCGGCTGACCAGCAGGCCCCGCCTGATGGTCGCGACCTACTTCGGCACGATCGGCACCGCCGCGTTGCAGCGGCTGTCGCGCAGCCGCGTCGAGGCGGTCGCGCTGGACTTCGTCGCCGGTCCCGGCAACCTCGACGCCCTCGCCTCCGTCGGCGGCCTCCCGCGCAAGACGCTCGTGGCGGGCGTGGTGGACGGCCGCAACGTGTGGCGCACCGACCAGCGCCGCGCCAGGGCGACGTGCGCCTCACTGCTCGGGCTCGTCGACCAGCTGGTGGTGGGCACGTCCTGCTCGCTGCTGCACGTCCCGATCGACCTGGACGCCGAGACGGCGCTGGACCCGGACGTCCGGGGACGGCTCGCGTTCGCCCGGCAGAAGGTCACCGAGGTGATCGCGGTCGGGCGCGCGCTGAAGGAGGAGGTCCCGGCCGCGCCGGAGCCCCTGGCCGCCGCGGCCGGGATCGACCGGGCCGTCCGGGAGCGGCTCGACTCGATCGGCGACGTGGAGCGCGGCGACCGCGCCGCCCGGTTCGCCGCGCAGCGCGCGGCGCTCGGCCTGCCCGACCTCGCCACGACCACGATCGGCTCGTTCCCGCAGACCCCCGAGATCCGCCGGGCCCGCGCCGACCGCCGCGCCGGGCGCAGCACCGCGGCCGAGTACGAGCGGGCCATGAAGGACGAGATCGCCCGCGTCATCGCGCTGCAGGAAGAGCTGGGGCTCGACGTCCTCGTGCACGGCGAGCCGGAGCGCAACGACATGGTGCAGTACTTCGCCGAGCAGCTCGACGGGTACGCCGCGACCGAGCACGGGTGGGTGCAGTCGTACGGGTCGCGCTGCGTCCGACCGCCGATCCTGCACAGCGACGTCGCGCGGCCCCGGCCGATGACCGTGGAGTGGGCGACGTACGCGCAGTCGCTGACGAGCAGGCCGGTCAAGGGGATGCTGACCGGGCCGGTGACGATGCTCGCGTGGTCGTTCGTCCGCGACGACCAGCCGCTCGCCGAGACCGCCCGGCAGGTCGCGCTGGCGCTGCGGGACGAGATCGCCGACCTGGAGGCGGCCGGGATCCGGATCATCCAGGTCGACGAGCCGGCGCTGCGCGAGCTGCTGCCGCTGCGCGACGCCGACCGCGCCGCCTACCTGGACTGGGCGGTCGGCGCGTTCCGGCTCGCCACCTCCGGCGTCGCCGACACCACGCAGATCCACACGCACATGTGCTACTCCGAGTTCGGCGAGATCATCGGGGCGATCGGGGCGCTGGACGCCGACGTCACCAGCGTGGAGGCGGCCCGCTCGCACATGGAGCTGGTCGGCGACCTGCGCGCCGCCGGGTACGCGAACGGCATCGGGCCCGGCGTGTGGGACATCCACTCGCCCCGCGTGCCCGCCGCGGCCGAGATGGAGGAGAACCTGCGGCGCGCGCTGCGGGCCGTCGAGCCGGCGCGGCTGTGGGTCAACCCCGACTGCGGGCTGAAGACCCGCGGCTACCGGGAGACGGAGGCGTCGCTGCGGAACCTGGTCGCGGCGGCGCGGCGCGTCCGGGCGGACGTGACCGGTTGACCGGGCGCGGCCGGTTGACCGGGCGCGGCCGGGCCGTCCTCGGGTGAAGCTCCACGTGGTCTGACCGTCCCCCCCGTACGGTCAGACCACGTGGACGTCGTTCATCGCCTCGCGGAGCCGGACGATCTGCTCGCCGACCTCGGTGATGTCGGTGACCGGGAGCTCGCCGGCCTCGCCGGTGCGGGCGTGCCAGCGGAACGTCTCGTCATCGCAGCGCACCGACAGGTCGTCGCAGGTCAGCATGGAGACACCGGGCTCGTGCCCGAGCGCGAAGCCGTCGATGCCGCGCCGGACGAGCATCGTGTGCAGGGCCTTGGCGGCCTGCGCCGCGTTCGTCGGTGTGCGGCCGTGCCGGCGGCCGCGGGCGGTGCGGGTGCGCGGGATGGGCAGGGCGAACCAGGTGGCCTTGCCGCGGGCGGCCGGCGTGCTGAGCCGGGACCGGGACGGGTGGTGCCCCCACCGGCCGTCGGTGAGGATGTCGATGATCTCCAGGCCGCGGCCGCGTTCGCGCATCCGGCCGGGGCCGCCCGGGTGGCCGCGCCAGTGCCGGACCGTGTCGAACGCCTTGACGACCAGCTCGTCATGGCCGCTTCCGTCGCCCCGCTGGTAGACCCAGAGTTCGGCGCTGGGGGCCCCGCCGCCGGGGGTGGCGTGGTCGAGGATGTTGGTGGCGAGTTCGCTGACCATGAGGGCCACGTCGTCGATGGTCTCGGCCGGCAGGCCGAGTGCGGGGAGCAGGGCCGTGACGTGCCCGCGCGCCACGGCCGCGATGGTCGGATCGCCCGGCAGGGGGAGCGCCGCGCAGCCGCCGTTCTCGAGTCTCCAGGGAATTCCGCGAGCCGTCGCGGTCTCCGTCATGACGCCCACCCTCAAGAGTTTCGCGCACTCATTCGCAATTCCGGCAATCGCGACATGAACCCTCATGCTTCGCGAGTCGCTATGTGTGATTCACAGATCCCAGCTTGGCACACCGGAGGCCGTGATACCCGCCACACCACGAAGCTCGTCCGAGCACGATCGAGACGTTCCTTAAAGGGCTTAGAGACCTACAAAACACGTTTTTCACCCGATAGCGCGGGCGTGTACCGGACGGAGAAGAGACCGGCCGGCGTCGGCGCTGTAGCGTGGACGACGCCTGAGAGAGGGCCGCACACGCAAAGGTCCCCCAGGGGTGCAGCCCTGGGGGACCCGGTGTGCGGCCTGATCAGCGTTCACGGCTGATCGGTCGCGGCCTGGTCAGCGGTCGTAGCGGCCCGCCCGCACGTCGTCGAGGAACGCGGCGAACACGGGCCGGGCGACGACGTGCGCCCCGGCCTCGGGGGTCCTGCTGTCGCGCAGCCCCGTGGCCGTCGCGAGGTCGGCGACCTCGACGCAGCCTCCGTTGCTGCTCGCACTCGCGGTGGCCTTGAACCACCGTGCCTGAGAGAGGTCCATACGCTCCTACTCCAGCGTCGCGATCATTTTCTCCAGGTGCCTCGCGGTGTCGGCGGGACTCAGCGCCGCCGCCCGGATCTGCTCGAAGATGCGGTCATATGCCTCCACTTTTCCGGGGGTGTCGATCTCCTGGATGTCGGCGTCGTTCTCAAGGAAGACCATGGGCGGCTCCCCGCCGGGGAAGCGGAAGATGTTGACCAGGGTCGCCATGCCGGGGTGCAGGCCGTCCGACAGGCGCAGCAGCCGGAGCTCGACGTGGGAGCGCGCGCCCACGTCGAGCAGGTGGCGCAGCTGGGCGCGGCGGTCGCCCGCGTCGCCCCACTCGTACAGCAGCGACGCCTCGGTGAGGACCGCGATGAGCTCCGGCGCCCTGCCGTCGTCGCGCTCCAGGATCTGCTGGCGGCGCAGCCGCGCCCGCAGCGCCCGCTCCCGCCACTCCGGCGTCCGCGACCCGGACGCGAGCAGCGCCTGCATGTACGGGAGGGTCTGCAGCAGGCCCGGCAGGACGAGGGGCATGATCACCCGGATCTCCCGCGCATCGCCCTCGTAGCCGGGGAACTCGTTCTCGAAGACGTCGGAGTACTCGCGCCACCAGGCCCGCTGCCGCGCGCGCCCGGCCAGCTCCTCCAGCTCGGCGAGGTCGCTGTCGGTGTAGATGCGCGCCAGGTCGCGGATGTCGCTCAGCTCGGGCCGCACCCAGTTGTTGGCCTCGAACCGGCCGACCTTGCCCCGGCCCCAGTTCAGCCTGTCGCACACCTGGTTGGCGGTGTACCCCGTCTCCAGTCGCAGTTCCCGGAGGCGGCGCGCCAGGCTCCGCTTCGCGATGGTGGCCCCGTACGCCTCGCTCACCGGAACCACCTCCTTCGGCACGCGCCGCCTTGACACGCGGCAGGCATCATCATACGCCTTCCGAATTTGTGAATCACAGATTTCGGCTAGGACGCGGCGCGGTCGAACTCGCCGTTCTTCACTCCGTCCAGGAAGCAGGCCCACTCGTGCTCGTCGAACACCGAGATGAGCTCTCCTGAAGTGCGCAAAAGGGTCCACTCATTGACAAAAGCCACTTCGATGGCGCCCTCCTCCGTGCCCGAGCGCTTCCAGTCCAGGGTTTCGGGGTCGATGCCCAGGTCAGCCACGGTCGGCTTCTTCATCTCGCCCCTTTCACCCTGTCTTTTCGGCCACAGCGCAGTAACCCCAGCGTGAGCCATCACTGTCGGCCGCTTCGGGGTCCTCGGCGCCCCACAGGCCGACGTAGGTGAGGCTCGCCGCGGCCCCCTCGTACGGCGGGACGATCTCCAGTCCCGTGAAGAAGCGCTCGATCTCCCGGAGGCTGCGCGGCCTGGCCCCGGCGGTGGAGCGCGAGTACACCTCGCGGACCGTGCCGACCGCCTTGTCGACCTGCCGGTCACTGGTGATCGACGACAGCGCGAGGTAGCTGCCGGGCACCAGCCGCGCCATGTACTGCTGGATGAGGCCCCAGGGGTCGTCCTCGTCCGGGACGAAGTGGGTCAGCGCCACGGCCAGCAGCGCCACCGGCCGCGTGAAGTCGATCGTCGCCCGCGTCACCTCGTGCCCGAGCAGGCCCTCCGGGTCGCGGAAGTCGGCCGTGATGAAGGCCGTCCCGGACGAGTTGGCCAGCAGCCGGTTCGCGTGCGCCGTGACCAGCGGATCGTTGTCGACGTACAGGACCCGCGCGTCGGGCGCGACCGCCTGTGCCGCGTCGTGGGTGTTGTTCATCGTCGGCAGCCCGGCGCCGATGTCGATGAACTGCCGCACCCCCTGCATCGCCAGCCACCGGACGGCGCGCTGCAGGAATCCGCGGTTCGCCCACGCCGCGTCGGCCAGCTCGGGCATCTGCTTGCGGACCGTTTCCACGGCCTGCCGGTCGACCTCGAAATTGTCGGTACCGCCGAGGATGTAGTCGTACATCCGGGCCGGGCTGGGAATCGTGATGTCCACGCCAGGTGGCGCCTGCTCGGTCTCGCCCACCGTTTCGCCTCCGTCGCCGCAACTTGTGATGCACGGATTATGAAACATGTTCTCTTTCGCCGCGACGGTTCCGGTGGGACGGGCATCGGCGGCGCATCACCTCCCCCGCCGCGGGCATGACCCGGCAATCGAAACAATCGGGGGGAAACGACCATGAAGACCGCGCCGGACCTCGCGCTCCGCCAGCTGACGATGCAGTTCATCGGGAATGCGACGACGCTGCTGCGCTGCGGGCCGTTCACGCTGCTCACCGACCCGAACTTCCTGCACCGCGGGCAGCGGGTCCACCTCGGATACGGGCTGACCACGCGGCGCCTCACCGATCCCGCGCTGCGCATCGAGGAGCTCCCGCGCCTGGACGCCGTCGTCCTGTCCCACCTGCACGGCGACCACTGGGACCGGGTCGCCCGCGCCAAGCTCGACCGGGGCCTGCCGATCATCACGACCCCGCACGCGTCCCGCCGCCTCCAGGGCCTGCACCGCTTCCGCCACGCGGTCGGCCTGCGCACCTGGGAGTCGCACACCCTCGTCAAGGACGGCATGCAGCTCCGCGTGACCTCGCTGCCCGGCCGGCACGCACCCGGTCCCCTCCACCGGCTGCTGCCGCCGGTGATGGGCAGCCTGCTGGAGTTCGGCCCGGCCACAGGGGAAGTGCAGTTCCGCCTCTACATCACCGGCGACACGCTCATGTTCGACGGAATCGAGCAGATCGCCCGCCGCACCCCCGGCATCGACCTGGCCATACTCCACCTGGGCGGCACGAAACTGCCCGGCGGGCTCATCGTCACCATGGACGCGGTGCAGGGCGCCGACCTGCTGGACACGATCCGTCCCGCGAACGCCGTCCCGGTCCACTACGACGACTACACCGTCTTCAGTTCCTCACTGGCAGACTTCCGCCGGGAGCTCGACCGGCGCGGTATGGCCGGAGAAGTGACCTACGTCGAGCGGGGCCACACGCACACCTTCACCCACGCCCTATAGGCCCTGCGCAGGCACTTCCCCTTGGGGGACGACGGGGGCGTCCCAATCGATGGTGTACCGCTGCTCGGGGCCGAGCGTCCTCTCCGGATTGAGGAACGTCTTCATCATGAGCGGCATCATCAGCTTCATCATCTTCTTCGCGACGGGGCCCATCATCTTGCTGTTGCTGGTCCTGTTGCCCCGGTCGATGACCTTCTCGGCCCGCGCGCGGCGCAGCCCCTCGTAGGCGGTGAAGGCGCTCTGCGGGTCGGCAAGGTCGCGCAGGCAGCGGGCGAGCTGCACCGCGCCCTCGACGGCCTGCGAGGCGCCCTGCCCGGAGCTGGACGACGGCGCGTGCGCGGAGTCGCCGACGAGCACCATCCGCCCGCGGTGCCAGGCCGGCACCTTGGGCATGTTCTCCAGCGAGCCGAGGACGACCAGGGCCTCGGCGTCGGTGTGGGCGAGGACCTCCCGGCAGGGCGTGTCGCCGGCGTACAGGTCGCGCAGCCGCACGAGCCAGTCGGCCTTGGACGTCTCGCGCGCCTCCGCCGACGACAGCGGCCGGTCGTGCGGCAGGTTCGCGAACCAGGCGGTGCGGTCGTCGGGCTGCACCCAGTAGCCGAAGAAGCCCCGCTCGCCGAACACGAAGTACGACGACTCGCGGTCGGCCGGGACCGCGATGTCCGCCGCCGCGCCGAAGTTCAGCAGCCGCGTCGTCTCCGGCCGCGGCGCGTCCGGATCGATCAGCGTGCGGACGGCCGAGCGGATGCCGTCGGCACCGACGAGCACGTCCGCGGTGGCGCTGGTGCCGTCCGCAAAGTGCGCGGTCACGCCGTCTGCGGACTCCTCGGCGCCGACGAGCCGCTTGCCGTACTCGACGCGGACGCCCTGGGCCTCGGCCGTCTCGTGCAGGACGCGGCACAGCTCGTCCCGCCACAGTCCGAGACTCGGCGGCAGCCCGTCCAGGCCCGGGAACTCGCCGAGCCGCTCGCCGCGCCCGTCGTACATCAGCGCCCGGGTGAGCGGCTGGCCGATGCGGAGCACGGCGTCCTCCGCGCCGAGGATCCGCAGGGCGGCGAGCCCGTTCGGCGCGACCGTGAGGGTGACGCCCACCCCGTCGGCCACGCTCGGGTACGCCTCGTACACCGTCGCCTCCACCCCGGCCTTCCGGAGCGCCATGGCGGTCGCCGGGCCGGCGATCCCGCCGCCGATGACCAGGGCCGTCCTCGCTGCAGTCATGTTCGGCTCCCGAACTGCTCGTGCCATTTGCGGATGTGCTCCGGGTCGCGCATCGCCTCGACCAGCTCGGCGACGAACCCGGTCTCGGCGTCCAGCAGGGCGGCCCGGTAGCGCTCCTCCACGAGGAACACCCACTCGACGCCCTGGGCGATGGCGGCGTCCACCCGCTCGCGTATCCCGGCGGCCTCGGCGGTCAGGGCGGCGTGCCGCGCGGTGAGCAGCCGGACCGTCTCCTCCGGGTCGAGGACGGCCAGCAGCGACAGCGCGACCCCGAAGTGCGGGTACTCGTGCCGCGGCTGCGCGACGAGCTCGCTCAGCCAGTCGTGCATCTCCGCCCGCCCGTCCGGGGTGAGCGCGTAGACGGTGCGCTCGGGGCGCTGGGTGTCGCGGACGGTCTCCTGCTCGGCGATGAACCCGGCCTTGGCCAGCTGCTTCACCACCATGTAGAGCGAGCCGCGGTTGTACTTGATGTTGCGGTCCTGCTCGCTCTCCTCCAGCCGCCGCGCCAGCTCGTACGGGTGCATCGGCCCGAGCATCAACCAGGCGAGTACGGCCAACCCCAACGGATTGCCCACCTTGCGCCGCTTCTCCACCCAACCTCCTTAGCCAGCACCAACTATCCAATACCAACTAGTTAGGATCAACTATACATCCAGGTCCCACCCCGGCGAGACCCTTCGATCACCTTTCCGCCGGGAGCGCTTGCCGGGGAAGCGGCCGGGAAGAGGACCCATGTTCGTCTCCCACGGCTACCTGGAGGTCACGTGAGTTCTGCCCCGCCCACCGAGCGCCCGGCCCGGCCCGACGCACACGCCGAGGCCCTCGCCTCGGTCATCGACACCGTCGTCGCCCCGGGCGCCGCCGAGGTGGACCGCGCCGGAAGCTATCCGCGGGCCGGTGTCGAGGCGCTCGGGAAGGCCGGCCTGCTCGGCCTGCTGAGCGCGCCGGAGGTGGGCGGCGCCGGGGCGGGGCTCGGTGCCGCCGCCGAGGTGGTCCAGCGGCTCGCGGGCGCCTGCGGTTCGACCGCCATGGTCGTGCTCATGCACTACGCCGCGACGCCGGTGATCGAGGCGTACGGCCCCGACGACCTCCGCCGGGCGATCGCGAGGGGCGAGCACCTGACCACCCTGGCGTTCTCGGAGGCGGGGTCGCGCAGCCACTTCTGGGCCCCGGTCGGCACCGCGACCGCCGCCGGGGACGGCCTCGTCCGGCTCCAGGCGCAGAAGAGCTGGATCACCTCCGCGGGAGAGGCCGACAGCTACGTCTGGTCGAGTCAGCCGTTGCAGGCGCCCGGCCCCATGACCCTCTGGACGGTTCCCAGCCGCACGGACGGATTGACCGTGCAGGGTCCGTTCGACGGGCTCGGCCTGCGCGGGAACGCGTCCAGCCCCGTCGCCGCGGACGACGTCCAGGTCCCGATGAGCGCGATGCTCGGGGACGACGGTTCCGGCCTGGACATCGCGCTGCAGGAGGTCCTGCCGAACTTCCTGGTGCTGAACGCCGCGTTCTCGGTCGGTGCCATGGAGGCGCTGACCGGGCTGGCCCTGGACCACCTGACCCGCACCCGCCTCACGCACCTCGGCCAGACTCTCGCCGACCAGCCGATGGCGCGGGCGGGCTTCGCGCGCCTCCGGATCCGCACCGACGAGGCCGGGTCGTTCCTGCGCGACACGCTCGGGGCGCTGGAGAGCGGGCGCGAGGACGCGCCGCTGCGGGTGCTCCAGGTCAAGGCCGTCGCCGCCGAGGCGGCCTCCGAGGTCGCCGACGGGGTGATGCGGCTCTGCGGCGGGTCCGCGTTCCGCAAGGAGCTCGGCGTCGAACGCCGGTTCCGGGACGCGCTGGCCGCCCGCGTCATGGCGCCGACCACCGACGCGCTGAACGACTTCGTGGCGCGGGCGTGCCTCGGCCGTCCCCTGCTCGACGCTCCGCTGGACGGGGAGGGCGCCTGATGGAGCTTCTGATGGGCGCCGTCGCGTACGACCCGAAGGTCGTGACGATCTGGTCGCGGTTCCGGGAGTGGCTGACCGCGCGTGACCTGCCTTTCGACTTCGTCCTGTACTCGAACTACGAGCGCCAGGTCGAGGATCTCGTCGAGGGCCGCATCCACGCGGCGTGGAACTCCCCGCTCGCCTGGGTCCGGGCCCGCCGGATGGCCGAGCGGCGCGGGCGGACCGTCCATCCGCTCCTCATGCGGGACACCGACCGCGACCTCACGTCCCTGGTCGTCGTCCGCGACACGTCGCCGTACACGTCCGTCGCCGACCTCAAGGGCGAGACCGTGGGGGTGGGCGCGGTCGACTCCCCGCAGGCCACCCTCATCCCGCTGTCGTACCTGCGCGCCCACGGCGCCGTGCCGGGCGAGGACGTGACCGTGCGCAGGTTCGACGTGGGCGTGGGGCTGCACGGCGACCACATCGGCGGTGAGCGGGACGCGGCCGCCGCCCTGGCGGCGGGCGAGGTCGCGGCGGCGTGCCTGATCGACGCGAACCATCTGCTGTTCGGCCGGGAGGGCGTGTTCCCGCCGGGCGGAACGCGGGTGCTCGCGCAGACCGGGCCGTACGACCACTGCAACATGACCGTGGCCGGCTCCGCCCCTCCGGGGCTCGTGGACAGGTTCGCCGAGCTGCTGCTGTCGATGAGCTTCGCCGACCCCGAGGTGCGCCCGCTGCTGGAGCTGGAGGGCCTCAAGGCGTGGGTGGAGGGACGCGACACCGGCTACGGCGCCCTGGAGACCGCCGTCGACGAAGCGGGCTTCTACGACGCCGAGGGCCGGATCACGGCGGCCGGCTACGCACCGTGAGCGACCCGGCGCACGGGTCTCTGGACCTCGGCGACCTCGGCTTCGAGGAGGGCGCGCACCTGCTGCTGAACCGCGCGCTCGCCGGGCTGCCGCCGGGTGCGGAGCTGGCCGTCGCCGGCTCCGCCCCGGCCCTGGAGGTCCACCTCGCGGTCTGGTGCCGCGAGGCGGGCCACCGCTGGGCACCCCGGGACGGCACCGCCGGCCCGGTGCGCGGCCGGGTGATCCGCGGGCACGCCGACACCGACCGGTGGGCGGGCGCCGAACGCGCGGGCGGCCCCACGCCGGAGGGGATCGTGCGGCGGCCGGCCCCGCACTGGGGGCTGGCCGCCCGGGGCGCGCTCGTCGAACCGGGCGGCCCCGACCTCGCCGCCGACCTGGACGACCGCGACATCGTCTGGGCGGACCTGGCCCCCCGGCTCTACGCCCACGCGGCGTCCGCCCAGTGGGACCCGGCGAAGGCCGTCGCGTGGGACAGCGAGTCCTCCCTGCCCGGCGAGATCGAGCAGGCCGTCGTCCAGGTGATGACCTACCTCGTGGAGAACGAGCAGGCGGCCCTGGTGGTACCGGCCCGGCTGCTGGCGCGCGTCCACCCGCACTTCCGGGAGGTCCAGCAACTGCTCGCGGTGCAGGCCGCCGACGAGGCCCGGCACGTCGAGGTCTTCACCCGGCGCGCCCTGCTGCGCGGCGGCGAGCTGGGCACGTCCTCCGCAGGCGGCCGCGCGTCCCTCGCGTCGCTGCTGTCGGAGCCGGACTTCTCGCTGGCGTCGTTCCTGCTGTCCGTGCTCGGCGAGGGGAGCTTCCTCAGCCTGCTGTCCTTCCTGGACCGGTACGCGCCCGACCCGGTGACGCGCCAGGTGGCGCGGCTGGCCCGGCAGGACGAGGCGCGGCACGTCGCGTTCGGCGTCGCCCACCTGGAGCACCAGGCCGCGCTCGACCCGGGCCTGCGCTCCCGGCTCCGGGCCGCCGTCGAACGCCGCCACGACTCGCTGCGCGACACCGCCGGACTGAACGCGGACGTGTTCGACGCCCTGGTGGTCCTCGCCGCCGGGGAGTGGACGCCGCGGGCCATCGCGGAGGGCCACCGGCGGGTTCTGCGGCTGCACGCCGACATGGACGAGGGCCGCCGGCGCCGGCTGATCCGGCTCGGGTTCCCCGATGACGAGGCCGCGGAGCTGTCCGCGCTCCACACCCGCAATTTCATGTAGGACGGGGCGGCCGGTGACCGGGCGTGGCCGGACGGCTGCCGCGGATCGGGCGTGCGCAATAGCATGGGGGTCGATCCGGCTGCAGCGGGTGGCTGCCTTGAGTAGAGGTGAGTGGATGTACCCGTACCCTCAGAGCGGCACCGAGCCCGTCCTGCTGCAGATCGGCGACATGGCCCTGACGAGCACGCACGTGATCCTGCCCCACGGGCAGTACCCGCTGCACGGCGCCCAGTGGACCGTGCACGACTCGACGCAGGTCACCGAGAGCATCTCCACGGCGGGCATCATCCTGACCATCGTCTTCGTGTGGTTCTGCCTGCTGGGCCTGCTGTTCCTGCTGATGAAGGAGACCCGCTACCTCGGGTTCGTCTCGATCTCCGTCACCGGCCCCGGCTTCCACCACACCGCCCAGTTCCCGCCGGGCCCCCAGTCGAGCGCCTGGGCCGCCCAGGCGGTCGCCCAGGCCCGCGCCATCACGGCCGCCGCCCCTCCGTACGCCTGACCGCTACGGCACTCCGGCGAACCCGCGTTCCCGGGCGTAGTCCTCCAACTGGGTGCGCAGCCGGCGCCGGCCCCGGTGCAGCCGGGACATGACCGTGCCGATCGGGACGCCCATGATCTCCGCGATCTCCTTGTAGGAGAAGCCCTCCACGTCGGCGAAGTAGACGGGCAGCCGGAACTCCTCCGGAAGGTCCGCGAGCGCCTGCCGGACCTCGGAGTCGGGGAGCCGTTCCAGCGCGGTCGTCTCGGCCGACTTCAGGCCGCCCGGGGTGTGCGAGGCGGCCTCGGCGAGCTGCCAGTCCTCGATCTCCTCGCCCGGTGCCTCAGCGGGCCGCCGCCGCTGCTTGCGGTACTCGTTGATGTAGTTGTTGGTCAGGATGCGGTACAGCCACGCTCTCAGGTTGGTCCCCTCCTTGAACTGGTGGAACGACGCGTACGCCCTGGCGTAGGTGTCCTGGACGAGGTCCTCGGCGTCCGCGGGGTTGCGGGTCATGCGCAGCGCGGCGGCGTAGAGCTGGTCGATGTAGGGCATCGCGTCCCGCTCGAACCGCTGCCGCTGCTGGTCCGTCCCCGGCTCGGTCGTCATCATCAGGGTCCCCTCCCGCCGCCGTTTCCGGCCTGGGACCGTGCTGTCCGAGTCGCCACGTCCATGTCATCCCCCCACTGGAGCCTGAAAAGCTCCGTATGCCCCATATGGCGGACGCGTAACGATCAATTGGAATTTGGGGTGGTCGCGGCGGGGGTGCGGGCCGTCCCGGCGGGCGGGAGCAGGCGGGGGACGACGGCTGCGCCCAGCGTCGCTGCGGCGGCCGCCGCGATGACGATCGCCCAGGCACCGGGGCCGAGCGGCGTGCAGCCGAAGAAGTGGCTGAGCACCGGCAGCTCCACCACGGCGAACAGGGCGGCGGCCGAGACGGCGCAGGTGGCGATGACCAGGGGGCTGCGCCAGCGGGCGAGGAGCGTCTGGCCGAGCTGGGCGCCGACCAGGGACGCCAGCGCCATCGTGGAGGCCCGGCGACGGCCGCCGGGGACGAGCCGGGTCAGCCGCCCGGTCTGCCACGTCACCAGGGCGGCGGCGGCCGTGGCGGTGCCGCGCACCCAGAGGACGCGCCGCATCTCCTCCCCGGTGAACCCCTGGCTCGGCGTTCCACCGAGTTGCTCCTCCTGTTCCTGGCCGGGCCGGGCGGTGTCGTTCGGGCCGGGGTCGCGCGGGGTGAGGGCCACGGCGAGGGCGGGGAGCATGTCGGTGAGCATGTTGACGACGAGCAGCTGCCGGGTGCTCAGCGGCGCGTTCCCGCCGAGAGCCGTCCCGAGGATGGTGAACGCCACCTCGCCCGCGTTGCCGCCGACGAGGATGGCCGCGGCGTCGCGGACGCTGTGCCACAGGGCGCGGCCCTCCCGCAGCGCCTCCAGGATGAGCGCGGTGTCGGGCGCGGTGAGAACGAGGTCCGCCGCGCTGCGGGCCGCGCCGGAACCGCGTCCGGCGACCGCGATGCCGACGTCGGCGCGGCGGATGGCGGCGGCGTCGTTGACGCCGTCGCCGGTCATCGCGACGACCCGCCCGGCCCGCCGCAGATCCTTCACGATGCGCACCTTCTGGGCCGGGGACACGCGGGCGAAGACGGCGGCGCGCTGCACCGCCCGGAGCCGCTCGCCGGCGGACATCGCGTCGAGCTCGGCCCCGGTGACGACCCGGTCGGCGTCCGGGATGGCGAGCCGCGCGGCGACCGCGGCGGCGGTCGCCGGATGATCGCCGGTGATCATGGTGGTCCGCACGCCCGCGCCGGTCAGCCGCCGCACCGCCTCCTCGGCGGTGGGACGCGGCGGATCGGCGATGCCGATGAAGCCCAGCAGCGTGAGGTCCGCGACGTGGTCGGCGAGCTCGCCCCGCACCGCGGCCGGGTCCGGGACGGGCCGCTCGGCGACCGCGAGCACCCGCAGCCCCTGCCGCGCGAGGCGCCGGACAATCGCGGCGGCGGCGCGGCGCCGGGCCGGAGTGAGCGGCTCGTCGGCGTCGGCGCCGCTGCGCGGGGCGTGGATCCGCGCGCACCTGCCGAGCAGCACCTCGGGCGCGCCCTTGACCGCGAGGACGGTCCGGTCGCCGTTCTGCCCGAGCGAGGCGGAGAACCCGCGGGTGGCCTCGAAGGGGAGTTCCTCGTCCAACGCCCAGTGCTCGTCCGGCGGCAGGTCGGCGGCGCGGTCAAGGACGGCCCGGTCGGTGGCGTGCGGGGCCCGCTTTCCGCGCGGCGGCGGGGAGGCGCGCACGGCCGTCCGGAGGATGCGCACCCCGGCGGAGCCCGTGAGCGACAGCGGACGCGCCGGGCCGGCCGCCCGGACGAGGCGGAGCCTGCCCTCGGTGAGCGTCCCGGTCTTGTCGAAGCAGAGGGTGTCGACGCGGCCGAGCGCTTCCAGCGCCCGCGTCGAGCGGACCAGCACGCCGAGGCCGGACAGCCGCCGCGCCGCCGCGAGCTGGGACAGCGTCGCGACCAGCGGCAGCCCCTCCGGGACGGCGGCCACGGCGACCGCTACGCCGGAGCCGAGGGCGCGGCGCAGCGGCAGCCCGCGCAGCATCCCCAGCGTCGTCACCGCCGCGCCGCCGAGCACGGTGGCGGGCAGCGCCTCGCGGGTGAGCTCCGCCAGCCGCGCCTGCATGCTGGACGAGGCGTCCATCGCCCCGGCGAGCGCGGCGGCGCGTCCGGCCTCGGTCGCGTCGGCGGTGGCGACGACGAGCGCGACCGCCTCCCCGGCGACGACCGTGGTGCCCTCGTAGACCATGCAGTGCCGGTCGGGCGGGTCGGCGCCCGGTGCCGGCGCGACGTCCTTGGCGACGGGGACGGACTCGCCGGTCAGCGTCGCCTCGTCCACCTCCAGCGACTCCGCCCACAGCAGGCGGGCGTCCGCCGGGACGACGTCCTCCGACCGGAGCAGGATCACCTCGCCGACCCGCAGGTCGCCCGCGGAGACCTTCTCGATGCCGGCCGTCCGCAGCCGCTCGAACGCCCCGGGGTCCGCGGCGTCGGGGGCGGTGCGCAGCCGGCGGGCGCCGACCTGCTGCCCGAGGAGCAGCTCGCCGAGCACCCGCTCCGCGCGCATCCGCTGCGCGCCGCCGATGAGCGCGTTGCCCGTCATGACGCCGGTGACCAGCAGCGCGTCCACGCTGGAGCCGACCACGGCCGAGGCCGCCGCGCCGAGCGCGAGGACGGGCGTCAGCGGATCGTCGAGCTCCTGCCGCACCGCCGCCGCCAGCCGCGCCCCGGCCCCGGCGGGCCGGGCCGGTTCGGCGGCGGGCCCGGCGGGGAGGGGCGCCAGCCGCCGGTACGCCTCCGCCGCCGTGCGGGCGTGCCAGGCGTCGCGGACGACCGGGGGCGGCGGCTTGCGGTGGCCGAGCCGCCGGGCGCTCACCGCGTTCACCAGCATTCCGATCATGGCGGCCGTGTGCATCGGCGGCAGGCCCCGCCAGCCCGCGAGCCCGCGCCGCCGGGGCCTGCCGCCCGCGATGAGCAGCGCGCCGAGCACCGACGCGCTCAGCGACAGCTCCGCGGCGCGCTCGGCGGCGCGGCGCGCGGGCCGCACGGCCGCCAGCACCCGCCACGCCTCGGCGAGCCCCGGCCCGCACACCAGGTCGGCGCGCCAGTCGACCGACCCGCCCTCGCACAGGACGCTCACGCCGACGTCGGCCGCGTCCAGCGCCCGGTCCTGCCCGCGCGAGACGACCAGGACGCCGTGGCCCTCCCGCTGCAGGGCCCGCACCGAACCCGCGAGGTCGTCGACGGTGACCGGGGAGTCGTCGCCCCAGGCGACCAGTTCCCGGGTGCTCGCGTGCTCGGTCAGCACGACCACGTCGGCCGCCTGGTGCGCCGCCGCGAGCAGCCCCTCGGCCATCGGGTCGAGCGAGCAGCCCACGAGGACCTGCCCGCATGGCCGGTCCCGCCCGTCCAGCAGGTCGAGGGTCATGCCCCGGGGACCGGCCGGGGTGCCGCGGACCTTCACCAGGCGCTTGTCCCCGGCGTCCCGGCCGGCGAGCAGCGCGCCGGCGGTGCGCCAGACCTCCGCGTCGTCCTCGCCGGTCGCGGACAGCAGCTGCAGCTCCCCGCCGCACAGCACCGCGGAGTCGATGACCACCGCGCTGATCCGGTCGAGCCTGCGCAGCGCCCCCGGATCAAGCACCACCACACCGCGCCGGGCGAGGTCGTGCGCCAGCACCGAGACGAACGCGTTCCGCGCGCTCAGCGCGGCCTTGGGCATGGTCGCCAGCAGCAGTTCGGCGGCGGCGGACACGTCCTGCGTGCTCGCGAGGACGCCGGCCCCGCCGAGCAGATCCCCCAGCTCGGTGCGGTTGACGGCGCGCTCCACGGGACCGTCCGGCAGCGGGCACGGCCGCTTCCCGCGCCGCCCGGACCGCTGCGGCTGCGGCCCCGCCGTCAGCTCCGGCTCCCGGCGCCGCCACGCCTCCCGGCGCGCCGCGACCTCGTACAGCTGGAAGACCCGGTGCACGGCGTCCGTGGCGAGCGGCGCGACGCCCTGCCCGGCCCCCTGGACGACCGCGTTGGCGGTGCCGAGCAGCGCGTCGGTGCGCAGCCCGCCGAGCGGCCGCTCCAGCACCCGCCGCACATGGGGCGCCGCGTCGGCCACCGACACCGCCGCCCGCACCGGACTCGGCACGCGCGGCAGGACGAGCACCCGCGCGGCAAGGGCCCCGACCATCCCCGCACAGTCCGCGACAAGGGCGGATGTGATCGCTGCGGCAGCCATCTCGTCATCGGGCGGGGCGGCATGCACGTCGACGTCATAGGTGTCGGCGCCGTGCGCCTCTTCCACCTCGCGGACGGCTTCGACCAGCGCGTCCACGCCGATCTCGTCCTCCGCGTAGGCGACCAGGGCGTGCCCTGTGACGGCGTTGACCTCCGCGACGCTGACCCCGTCCAGCCGGTACAGCGCGCTCGTCAACGCCTCCACGAACCGCCGGTGCCGTTCACCGGCCCCCGAAAGCCCGTTCACCTGGATATGGGCGCGCCCGTCACCGATCCACACGCGCCGCCGAGGCCCTCCCCCGGCCAGCGCCGCGAGGGCACCGGCCCCCCGGGAGGCCCGCCGCGCACCCGCGTCGACGAACGCGACCGGCACGCTCGCCACGGCCTTGACCAGGGACGCCCCCGGAACTCCCACCGCCGACTCCCCCTGCTCGCGGCCGGTCCCCGACGAACGCCGAGCTACCCCCGAACACACTCCGCAAACAGCCGGTTACCGTCGCCGCCAGCCGCCACCGGGCATCCGTTTCACCGCGGGCCGGGCCTCGGGCGGTGCTCGCCTGCGGCCAACCACCCCCCGCCCCCGCCTCGCGGGCTTCGCGGATCGCGAGCCGGTCACAGGGGTCCCAGCACCACGTCGGGGTCCGCGTCCAGCGCCAGCGTCTCCAGGACGGACAGGAGCTGCCGCTCCTCGTACCTGAAGTGCGACTCCATGATCGCCGCGAGCCCGTCCAGGTGCCGGTCCAGCTCCGCGGGCGGGGCCGCCCGGTCCGCGGCGGCCTGCAGCCCGGTCACCAGGTGCTCGATCATCGAGTGGTCCTGCTGCAGGTACCGCAGCGTCTCCCGCAGCTCGGGATGCTGCTCGGCGATCGCCGGGAACAGCTCCCGATCCTCGCCCACGTGGTGCGCGCTCAGCGCGGCGCAAAATCCGTGACAGAACAGCAGCAGATCTCTGGTCGCCGACTCCGCCGACTCCCCGGCGGCAATTGCGTCCCGGGTGACCGCCAGCGCCTCGCGAAGCCTGTTGTGCACGCGGCGCAGTTCATTGCTCCAGGCCACCAGCCTGGTCTTCTCGCCCTCACCCACAGGTGAAGAGCGAAGGTACGACGATCATCGTCGCCGATTCCCTTCGGTCCGGCGCCTCCATGCCTGGCACAGCCTGCCACCGACACGCGACGCTACCGCCGAAGCTACCACGAACCAGACAGCCACACCCCGCCGCGAGCCGGGCGGGCAGTGCGTTGACTTGCGGCGTGTTCTTGTTATCCGGCGTCCCATAACAACAACACGCCGCAAGTCAACGGAGGCGGGGGTGGGGTCAGGGGCGGTCTAGGAC
>NZ_SMKM01000117.1 GCF_004348665.1 Actinomadura sp. GC306
CCCCGGCCGAGAAGGGCCCGAGCATCGCGGAGGTCATCGCCGCGACGCCGGCGGACACCGCCGCGTCCGCCGGTCCGCCGCAGATCCAGAGCCGCACGATCATGCTCAGCTCCGGCACCACCGGCCGCCCGAAGGGCGCCCGCCGCCCGCCGCGCCCCGGCCTGTGGCCGCTGGCGTCGATGACGTCCCGGATCCCGCTGCGCGCCCGGCACACCATGATCATCGAGGCGCCGCTGTTCCACACCTGGGGGTACGCCGCGCTGCAGATGGCGTGGGCGCTGCGGGCACCGGCCGTGCTGCACCGGCGGTTCGACCCCGCGCAGACGCTCCGGGCCATCGCGTCCCACCGCGAGACCACCGTGTTCGCCGTCCCGGTCATGCTGCAGCGCATCCTCGAACTGCCGCCCGAGACCCGCGCCGCGCACGACGCGTCCGCCCTGCGGATCATGGCGGTCAGCGGCGCCGCGCTGCCCGGCGACCTCGCCACCCGCTTCATGGACGAGTTCGGCGACCGCCTCTACAACGTCTACGGCTCCACCGAGGCGTCCTGGGTGTCCATCGCCACCCCGCGCGACCTGCGGACCGACCCGCGCACCGCCGGGCGGCCGCCGCGCAACACCTCGCTCGCCATCCTCGACACCGCCGGCCGCCGCGTCGGCCGCTCCACGATCGGGCAGATCTTCGCCGCGAACGAGCTGCCGTTCGAGGGGTACACCGGCGGTGAGCCGATGGAGGTCCGCGACGGGATGCTCGCCACCGGCGACCTCGGCCACATCGACCACCGCGGCCTGCTGTTCGTGGACGGCCGCGCCGACGGCCTCGTCGTGTCCGGCGGGGAGAACGTCGTCCCCCGCGACGTGGAGGACGCCCTGCTGCGGATCCCGGAGATCGGCGAGGCCGCGGTCGTCGGCGTCCCCGACGACGAGTGGGGGCAGCGGCTCGCCGCCTACATCGTCCTGCGGCCCGGCGCGCACCTGGACGCCGACACCGTCCGGGACTACGTGCACGAGCAGGTCGCCCGGTACGCGGCGCCGCGCGACGTCCGCTTCATCCCCGAACTGCCGCGCAACGCCACCGGCAAGGTCGTCTACCGCTGGCTCACCGCCCACCCCGCCGAATCCCCGGAGGGCCGCGTCGACTGGCCGCCCCTGGGCGCCGGGAAGGCCGGTTAGACGTCGGTTAGACGTCGGTTAGACGTCGGCTAGCCGGCCCGCGCCGGCAGCCGCACGGTGATCGACAGCCCGCCCTCGGCCCGCGGAACGGTCTCGATCGCGCCGCCGTGCGCGTCCACCACCGCCCGGACGATCGACAGGCCGAGGCCCGCGCCGTCCCGCGACCCCGTCCGGTCCGCGCGCAGCCGCCGGAACGGCTCGAACAGCGACTCGACCTCGTAGGACGGGACGGGCCGCCCGGTGTTCACGACCTGCAGGAACGCCTCCCCGTCCCGGACGCCGGTGCGGACCCACACCCGCCCGTCCCGCACGTTGTACTTCAGCGCGTTCTCCAGCAGGTTCACCGCGCAGCGCTCCAGCAGCACGGGATCGCCGACCACGACGGCGGGCACGAGTATCGCCTCGACCTCCGCGTCCCCGGCCTGCCCGTCGAGCTGCCCGAGAGCGCTGCGCACCACGTCCGGCAGCGGAGTCTCGACCCGCGCGCCCGGCTCCCGCTCGGACCGGGCGAGCGTCAGCAGCCCGTCGATCAGCCGCTCGTGCCGCGCGGTGTTGCCGAGCAGCACGTCCGCGAGGGCCTTGGTCTCCGGCGGGTTCTTCCGGCTGGCCAGCGCGACTTCCAGCACCGTCCGGTTGATCGTCAGCGGGGTCCGCAGCTCGTGCGAGGCGTTCGCGACGAACCGGCGCTGCCCGTCGAACGCCCGGTCCAGCCGGTCCAGCATCCGGTCGAACGAGTCGGCGAGGTCCTTGATCTCGTCCTGCGGGCCGTCCAGCGCGATCCGCCGGTGCAGGGTGCTCTCCGACAGCCGCCGCGCCGTCGCGGTCACCCGGTGCAGCGGGCGCAGCATCCGCCCCGCGACCACGTACCCGATCACGACGGCGAGGACGCCGACGACCAGCATCAGCAGCAGGGAGCTCTGCAGCAGCTGCTCCAGCACGTCGCGCTTCTGCTGGGCTAGCCGCCGGTCGGCGTCCTCCCGGAGCGCCATCAGCTGCGCGATCCCGTCCTGCGACGTCAGGCCCCCTTCCGCCGCCAGCCTCTGCAGCCGTGAGAGCGCCTCGGGGTCCACGTCGCCGGACCGTGTGAGGCCCTGGTCCATCGTCCGGACGGTGAACACGTACGTCACCGCCACCAGCAGCGCCGACGTCATCACGAACAGCGAGCCGTACACCAGCGTCAGCCGCGTCCGCAGGCTCAGGGCCGGCATCATGCCTCCAGCCGGTATCCCGCACCCGTGACCGTCTCGATCACCGGGGGTTCGCCCAGCTTGCGGCGCAGTGTCGCCATCGTCACCCGGACGATGTTGCTGAACGGGTCGATGTTCTCGTCCCACCCGCGCTCCAGCAGCCGCTCGGCGCTGACGACGCCGCCCTCCGCCCGCAGCAGCTCCTCCAGCACGGTGAACTCCTTGTTGGTGAGCCGCAGCTCCCGGCCGTCCCGCGCGACTCTGCGCCGGTGCGGGTCGAGCCGGATGCCGCGCCGCTCCAGCACGGGCGGCACCGGCGGCCCGGACCTGCGCGCCAAGGCCCGCACCCGCGCCACCAGCTCACCGAACACGAACGGCTTCGGCAGATAGTCGTCGGCCCCCAGCGACAGCCCGTCCACCCGGTCCTCGACGTCGCCCGAGGCGGTCAGCATCAGGATCCGGACCGTGCTCCGCCGCCCCACCAGCTCCCGGCACACGTCGTCGCCGTGAACGGTCGGCAGATCCCGGTCGAGGACCACCACGTCGTACTCGTTGTACGAGGCCAGCTCCAGCGCCTCGGCACCGTCGTACACCACGTCGACGGCCATGGCCTCCTCGCGGAACCCCTCGGCGATCGTGTCCGCCAGCACATGCTCGTCCTCGACGATCAATACGCGCATGGACCCGAGCATGACCGGCCGGGGGTTAAGCGCCGGTAAGTCCTCAGCGCTCCCAGCAGGTGTAGGTGACCGTGGCGGTACCGCCCGGCGCGAACGAGACCGTCCCGCTGCCGCTCCCGTCCACGAAGCACAGCACCCGCGGACGCACCGTCACCTCCACCGACACCGACCGTCCCTTCGCCAGCTTCCCGCCGCCCTCCGCGCCGATCCGCGCGTCCTCTGACCGCACGTCCGCCACCGACCACTTCACCGGCCCGCCCGTGGCCTTCAGCCGGATGGTGCACCGCGTCGGCAGCCCCAGCACCTGCCGCACCCCGCGGCACCCCGAGTCGTCGACCGACAACCGCCCGCCCCCGCCGGCCTTGGGCGTCTCGCGCGGCTCGGCGTCCTTCGCGGGGGCGGCCGCCTTCTTCTTCTCCCGCGAGGGCGCCGGCGGGGGACTCGGCGCCTCGGGCGCGATCGACGGCACAGGCAGCGGGGCCGGGGCCGCCCCGTCCCGGTCCGTCGACTCGAACGCGACGAACATCCCGGCCGTCAGCACGGCCCCGGCCGCGATCCCGGCGACCACCAACCACCGATGCAACCGCACCGGCGCCTCCGCGTCCTCGTCATCCGGCAACTCGTCCAGCAGCTCGTCCAACCGGTCGCGGAGCGCCCTCTCGTTCCCGTCCGGCAGTTCCTCGAACACGGCCCGGACGGCCTCGACCGCCCGTTCATGGTCGCCGAGCAGCTCCTCGGCGTACTCGACGAGCCCGGTCACACGGCCGGGCAGGTCCGGCCGCTGCGCTTCGAGCGCCATGGCCAGCTGGAGGTCCTCGTTCAGCGGCGGTGCGCTATGGCTGGGCACGAACGGATTATCGCCGAAGCGCCACGTTCCGTGATTCCCCCGAACCACACAGTTCCCCCACGCCCTTTATCAGCAGGCCGACAACAGAAGCCCCACACCCGATGACGCGCCCCGCTGCCCCCAAGCCGAGCGCGGCTAATGCGGGTTTCGCCGTGGCGGCGTGTCCTGCCTGTTCAGCGGGTTGGGAGTCGTCGGGGGAGCCGATCCGGGAGCCAATGTCTAGGCTGACCTGGTCTTCTGGTTGTTGAAGATGACGTTCATCTTCTCCGCGCCGGTGGTGACGATGGGGCGGAGTTCGTGACGGTAGACGGTCTGTGTTGTGCGGGTGTCGGAGTGCCCGACGAGGTCACTGATCTTCTCAAGGGCTACGCCCTGGTCACTCATGATGGACACGAAGGTGTGCCGCAGTTCGCGCGGCACCCACGACTCGCCGATTCCGGCGGCTTTGGTGAGCCGCCGGAATCGGCGTAGTACGTCGTCGTCCGTGTAGGGCGCGCCGTTCTCTTTGCAGAAGACGAGGTTGTGTCCCTGCCAGGCGTCGCCTGCTTGAAGCTTCTCGGCTGCCTGGCGCTTGCGGAGTGCTGTGAGGGCGTCGACGGCCATGTCTGCGATTGCGATACCTCGGCGGCTCTTCTTCGTCTTGGTGTCGCCTCCGTCGCGGTCGGAGCGGAGGACGTAGACGACCTTGTTGTTGAGGTCTACGTCCGCCCAGGTGAGTGCGCGGAGTTCCTCCGTGCGCAGGCCCGAGACGATGGCGAGGATGACGTATGCGCCGAGTCGGTGACGCGGGTCCTCGGCGGTGTGGAGCAACTTGGTTGCCTGTGCCAGGGAGAGGGAGCGTGAGCGTCTGGTGGGCCGCTTCCCGTGTGGCGTGTCCACGAGGAGGGCGACGTTGCGGCCCACCTTGTCGCGCCGCTCAGCCAGCCGGATCGAGCGCCTGAGCAGACCGTGGACGATCTTGAGTGTCTGGGTGGTCATGTTCTCGGCGCACTCGTCCAGCCACTTCTCTACGTCATCGGCCGTGAGGTCCGTGAGCTTGGTCTTGCCGATCTTGTTGATGATGTGGTGATGGGCGAGGCCACGGTAGGTGTTCATGGTCGCCTCGCTCTTGCCTTGCTTGGCGAGGTGGACGAGCAGGGCGTTCACCGCCTTCTCTACCGTGTGGTTCCGCTCCTCTTTGATGCCTTGCTCAAGGTCGTCAACGGCCTTGATGAGCTTGTCTTTGACCTGTTCCTTGGTGCGTCCCTTCCGCTTGAGGCGTCTGCGCTTGCCGTCTGGACCGAACCCGAGTGAGAGGGCGCCGGTGTACCCGTTGCCCTCCTCGTAGATCGATCCCTCGTACTTGCCGACCAGGATCTTTGCCAACGGATCCCTCCTCGTGTCTGGCGAGGTCACCACCGACCGTAACTCAAGACGTCCCTAGACGTCCCTAGGTTGGGAGGTCCGTTTGGGGACGCGATGCCCGGACGGACCTCCCGCGCGGGTGTCAGCGGGCTTCTTCGAGGGAGGGCTCTTCCAGGGAGGTGACGAACTCGGCGAGGTGCCGGTCAGTGATGCGGCGCAGCTTGCCGATTTTGATGCTGCGGAGTTGGCCGGTGCGGATCAGGAAGTAGACCTTGTCCCGTCCGATGTTGAGGATCTCGGCCACTTGCTCGACGGTGTACGCCTGCACGGGGACACCACCTCCTCTCGCCCGGTGGTCCGGGCCTGTGTGCGATGCGGGTCGGTGATCATCTCCTTGGCTACGGTGGGTGCTTGTCTCCGTCTCGTCTCACGGACGTCTCGGCCGCCCATACGTGCAGGCGCACGCGCGTGAGGTGAGACGGTGAGACGGCTACCGGGCGTGATCGGATGCCTTGTAGCGGCCTCGTCCGACTTGGACGGCGTGGCCGGTCTTCACCAGCTCGGCGAGGCGTCGGTAGAGGGTCGGTCGGCTCAGTTGCGTGAGCATCATGAGGTGCGCGATCGGAAGCCCTTCGTCCGGCGCGCCATCCAGGGCCTTCCTCAGCGCGTTCTCCGCAGGGTCGTCGCGGGACGGCGTCACGGGGATGGACGCTTCGGCGACGGGCACCGTGCGCGCCTCGTCCAGCGCGCGCCGAGAGACCTCGTCCAGCGCGGGACGGATGGCCGCGTGCCGCTCTGCTGTGTCCGCCACGGCGGCATCGGTGAGCAGGTAGGCGCGGCCTCGTCGGGGTGTGTCGTGTTCGGGTGCGGAGAGTAGGAACTTGCCGGGTGCGTTGAGGGTGTGGGCGTGCCATCCGGCGTTGAGCATGCCTTGGCCAAGGATGAGATCGACGTCCTTGCGTTCCCGGACGCGGAAGCTCACGCGGACGTCCATTTGAGAACGGACGGCGCCCTTGCCCATGGCCTTCTGTGTGGGCCGCTGAGTGGCCGCAATGAGGGTCACGGCAACCGCTCGGCCACGTCGCGCGATTGAGTCCGTGTCGCCGGCGGCATCGGGCGCATCGTCGGCGAGTTCGGCGTACTCGTCCACGATGATGACCAGCGCGGGAAACTCCGGCGTCGGATCCCATACGCGTCGCCCGTTGGCTGTAAGCCATTCGGCGCGCGCCTCAAGAACGGTGACGGCGTCGCGCAGCATGGCGCGTGCTTGCTCCGGAGTGGTGGCAAGCCGATCGATACACGACGCCCAGGGCTGCAATTCCATCCCGCGCTTGAGGTCGATGGCCCAGATGACCACGTCCCGGCATGCGCTGAGATTGCCCATCAGAACGTTGATTCCGCCGCTCTTGCCCGAACCGGCCACGCCTCCGATGAGGCCGTGACGGCGCAGCAGCAGAACACGCGCACCGGTGGCGTCCTCGAACGGGCCCAGGTCGATCGGCTCGGTAATGGACGAGACGGACGGTCCAGGCCACGGGATCGCGTCGGCGTGCGGGTCGGTGTCCAAGACCCGGAGTTCGAACCGGTTGGCTTTGTCGTCGCGCGTCGGAGAGACGCGCACAGCGCCCCGGAAGGTCCCAAGAGCCGACTCGATCGCGGGAACCTTGCCGATGACGTCCTGGATGGTCTGGCCGCGTGCCAGGGCGAAGCGTGCGCGCCATCCCCACACGTCCACCACCGCGGATTGCGCCCGTGATCCGGCGAGGCCGACCGATTGCGCGATTTCCGGCCACGCGGCTATCTGCCGATCGACGCGCACCCTGGCGCGCCTTCTCCGGTGCGCCCACCACGGAACGGCGAGCATGAACCCACCACCGACGAGCAGCAGGGGGAGCGGCCGGAAGGTCACGCCCAGTGCGGTAGCGGCAGACAGCCACCCACCACCGGCCATGGTGACGGTAGCGGCATAGAGCCGCTCGATTCGACGGACGAGGCCGATCCGTTCCCCGAACAGGGCGAGCGCCCACGCGGCCACCGTTGCAAGGCTCAGCAGCCACGGCCACCATTCCGGGTGTGCGAGGTGCAAGACTGCCCCCGAGATGGCGAGGACGGCGACCAGGTATACCGGTGCCAGCTCGGAGCGGTAGCGCCACAGGGCCCGCGCGACGAGCACAGCGGCCACGTCCGGGAACTGGTCGTTACGGTCGATGATCACCATGGGCTGAAGGCCATTGCGGCGCATCTTGTGAGCGTGGCGCCCCATCTGACGCGTCCGGCTCATGAGCGCCCCCACGTGTCCGGGGGAAGGTGCCCTTGCGCGCGCAGCTCGTCACGCAGGTAGTAGAGCGGATCGGGTTCGGCGTCGCGTTCGGCTTTCAGGGTGGCGCGTCCAGCGGCCACCAGGTTCGCGCGGTCCCGCCGCACCTTGGCCAGAACGGACGCAAGCCGGGTGATTTCCGAGACGAGTGCGGGGACGTCGGCGAGTGCGGCGTACAGGCGAAGCCACAAGTCCTCGATGGACGGCATCGCGGCGGACAGATTGGCGACGATTTCACGCGCGGCGAGGTTGCGCGTACGGACCTCCTGAACGTTGACCTTGACGTGCGGCGGCGTATCAGGCACCAGGGCATCCCTCCCTTCGGTCAGGGGACGTCAGTGCTGAGAAAGGGACTGGACCAGGACCGACACCAGCCGGCGAATCTCCGGCGCGGCACTGGTAGCGGCGAGGAAGAACCCGAACAGCAGGCACACCGCGATGTGCCAGCCACGAAGCCCCATGTACCGCCACGCGACCCACACCACCGCGCCGAGGATCACCACCAGGGGAACCGAGACGTCCACGGGCTCACCTCCTCACAGCCACAGGTCCGGGAACCGCGAACCGTGCCCCCGCCGCAGCCACCGGGCGCGGGCGCGGCACTTGCGGCACCGCCGGTTACCAGGCTCGACCCGCGCGCCGCACGCGCAGGCGTGGCCGGTGATGACGCGAGGCATGCGCTGCATCCTCACCGCCCCGCCGGAACGCGGTGGGGAAGCTCGTCCCCCGTCCGGGTGCTGAGCAGACGCCGGGAGGCCGCGCCGCACCGGGACGACTCGGTACGCCCCCGCGCGGCCCGCCGCTCCTCGGCGTGGATGCCGATGACGAGCATGGCGAAGATGCCGCAGGTGGAACCGGCGAGGAAGACGGCGATGATCGATGCCAGGACGAGGATCATGTGCGATCACTCCTCTCGTAAGGCCCGTATCCGGCGGGGGCGGTTTCGGGCGTTCGGTGACTTACGAGAAAGAGAATGCGCTTGACCTGGGGGACGAGATCACTACATGACTGGACGTGTTCATGACGTCCTCATAGGGTTGTTCGCGTCCCAGGACGTCCCGGATCCCGGACGGGTGCATGCCGAACGAACGCCTACGCGCCGCTCTTCTAGAGCAGGGCTTGACTATCGCCACGCTCGCCGAGTCGATCGACGTGGACCCCAAGACGGTAGAACGCTGGATCACCAAAGACCGCACCCCATACCGGCGGCACCGTTACGCAGTGGCTTCACGCTTGGGCGTAGACGAGACGTTCCTCTGGCCGGACGCCCTTTCCAACGAACAAGTCACCGCAGCGTCCACCAGCGAACTAGTGACGCTGTACCCGCACCGCACGTCCGTTCCAAGGGACGCATGGGGACGTCTCTTCGCCTCCGCCAACGAAGAGATCGGCGTCCTGGTCTACTCCGGCCTCTTCCTCTCCGAAGACGCCGGAATCCAACGCACCTTCGCAGACAAGGCCAAGAGCGGCGTACGCCTCCGCATCCTCCTCGGCGACCCCGACAGCCCCCAGGTAGCCGAACGCGGAGCGGACGAGGGCGTAGACGAAGCCATGGCCGCAAAGATCCGCAACGCCCTCGTCCTCTACAAGAAGTTGCGCAAGCAAGATGGCGTAGAGTTCCGCCTTCACCGGACGGTCCTCTACAACTCCATCTACCGTGCAGATGACCAACTCCTCGTCAACACCCACGTCTACGGCGTCACAGCCCCTCACGCCCCCGTATGGCACCTCCGACGCATAGCCGGCGGAGACCTGGTCAACACCTACCTAGAAAGCTTCGAACGCGTCTGGGAAGGCGCCACACCCATACCGGGGGACTGACCTCATGGGCCGCAGAATCGACTACTACGACGACCCCAACGCCCCCAAGGCCAACAGCCTCGTCCCGTCCGTCAACGTCGCCGTAGAGAACGACAAGGGCGAGATCCTCATGATCCGCCGCACCGACAACGACAACTGGACCCTACCAGGCGGCGCCATAGACCTAGGCGAATCCGTAACCCAAGCCGCCATACGCGAAACGAAAGAAGAAACCGGCATAGACGTAGAGATCACCGGCCTAATAGGCATCTACAGCGACCCCAAACACGTAATCCACTACACCAGCAACAACGAAGTCCGCCAAGAATTTTCGATTCTTCTGACGGGCCGAGCTTTTGGCGGGAAGCTGGCGTCCAGCAATGAATCATCCGTCGTAGAGTGGCTTACCCCTTCGCATGTCATGACTCTAGTGATGGACCGATCTATGAAGCTCCGCCTCAGTCACTACTTCGAAAGGCGTCACACTTCCGTGGTAATGTAGACCCCTCTTTGGCATGGCCGTCAATGCCTACAAGCAATCTTTAATCACCAAGCTTTTCAAGGAGTATTTCCTTGCCGGTATTCCTTAGCTATGCCCACGAAGACAGTGACTTCGTTGATAAATTGGCGATGCAACTCGTACAGAGAAGGGTCTATATCTGGCTTGATCGATGGGAACTCCAAGTGGGAGACTCCCTAATTACGAGAATCGAAAGTGCAATAACCACAGCAAGCGCTCTTCTTGTGATTCTGTCGGCATCGTCAGTTGAATCGGATTGGTGCAAAGCGGAAATTAATGCGGGGTTATTGCGAGAAATGAACGAGAAAAGAGTTGTCGTCCTCCCCGTACTCATCGAAGATTGCGCTGTACCGATCTTCCTCCAAAACAAACTGCACGCCGACTTTCGCAGCGATTTTGATGCTGGCCTCAGAACAGTCATGGAGGCAATTGCTGGTGTGACAAACGCAGCAATGAGTCGCACAGAGGGTGGGCGCTACTACACGGACTGGTCTCTCGACTGGGGTGAGACTGAAGAGAATCTCATCACGCTTCGCCTCACCTTTGTTCAACACGCCACTGAAGCTTCATTTACGGTACTTGCAACTATCGAAATCATTGGAAATGATGAGGCAAGTGATGCGCACCGCGAGCTCGTTCGAAAGACAAGTGAAGAACGAGCCCATGTATCACTTCTTGATCTCATCTCTGGGCGCTTAGAGAGTATTGAGGAAACGCGCATCGTACTATCAGATCAATTTGAGAAGGGAGTAGAATACCTGTTTGTGGACGGTTCATCGAAGTACTATGTCAAGACATCTGCAAGACGCATGGGAACTGATACCGGGCGAGATGTCCTTGTTGCGATAGATGAGCACTTAGTGAACGCGTTGGAATATATGAAAGATGTCATGCGGCAACCTGACAAATGATTCTGTCATGTTCGGGTGCTGATTACATTGCACTGGAGGTCTTGATGTTGCATGATCTGTTCATCGCCCATGCTTCCGAGGATAAGGAGGATTTCGTTCGCCCTCTTGCTAACGCTTTGAAGACACTCGAAATAGATGTTTGGTATGACGAACTTAGCATGACTTTTGGCGATAGTATCTCAGCTTCCATCGACGCCGGTCTGAGAGATTCCCGGTACGGCGTCCTCGTGTTGAGCCGGAATTTTCTCTCGAAACGTTGGCCAGAGTATGAATATCGCAGCCTGGTTGCGCTAGAGACTGGCAAACAGAAGCGCATAATACCAATCTGGCGTGACGTTACTCGGGATGATCTGTTGACTTATAGTCCATATCTTGCCGACAAACTTGCCGTTCTATCCGAAGGCAAGGAGCTATTGGGTATTGCACTTGAGGTAATGCGTATTGCTGCACCGGACAAGTTCTCCGAACTTGTCCGAAGGCATGTCGCTCAACAGGCCTTCAAAAATCAACCTCCCGTTGAAATGGAGAAAATTAGCAAGTGGCCTTTTCTGTGGGAGCCGCTGAAGCAGTCAGAACTTAGGCGACTAAGGCTCGTCAGAGAGGTTCTTCTAGAGGTCTTCCCGCAGAAATGGGAAGACCTGGTTAGTGATTTCCGCAGGGATATCCCGGAGGCTCGCGAGAAAGAGATTCAAATCTGGGAACGCCTGGCTGGCACCTATGCAGTGATATCTAGAGAGCATTCGTTGGCCGGTCACCAGAAAAAAATGCTTTTCAACGAGCTAATGAGGGAAAGTCTGGCGATTCCAACTTCCCCTGACCTCGAGAGCCCAGCATGGCTTTCTCGGGCCATTCGAGATTATCGTACGAGCTTGCCGGATGGGGACGAGTAAGAGTTTTCCCTCAAGAAGGGTTAGTTTGCCTTCAGCGCTACCGCTATCCTCTCGATTAGTTCAGATCGGCGCGCCGGAGTTGCACTCCTAAAGTCGGCATAATACCGAGTGGCCGCAAAGGCCGGAAGTTCGACATTCTTAATAACTACTGGAATAAAGCGTCGATCTTCTTCTATTGACCGTTGCATTAGCGTTGCGTACTCCTGTTTCACCCAGTCACTGGTTAGCGAATCTGGACTGAAAACGAGGATTCCGTTCGACGATTCTCTTATCGCTTTCTCGACCGCATGAACAAGGACGTCGCCGACGTCCAAGAAGATCTCATCTCGTGCGATTTTCAATCCATGCTTTTCAAGATCCTCGCAAAAGTCTGCGACCCATTCGAGATCGGCATGCGAGTAAGAGATGAACGCATCATAACTGGCTGCCATTTCTGGTTCCGTTTCCGTGGACTGTGGAAGTGAGTTTGCGGAGCGTGAACGTCTAGGCCAAGTGCCGCGCTGTGGTCGGATGGCTACCCACCCAAAGTAGGCGGCGACTACCCCCGCTGCTGTGCCGATGGCCGTGAAAATCAGACCTGCTGTATCCACCTGGGCTAGGTTAGCGGTGGAGTGCTGGGCTTGTGGGCGTTCTAGGCAGAGGCAACGCAAGAGGGCATCGCTGAAGACCAGAGACTGGGGCGGATAGACCACAGAGTGGAGCCCGTACGTGGTGTGACCCGTCAGGCGCGGAGCCCGAGTTCGTCTCGGACACTCTGAACAGCGCTGGTCAGTTGAGCTGAGGCATTCATGATGGCACGGCTGACGAGGTGGCCGTTGCCGTATCGAGTGCGGATTTCCGACAGCCGCTCCTCGACATGGAGGTGATTCCCGTCAGGTCCTGTGGTCATGTCGCAGTAGGTCAATTGCCTGTTTAGCTCTGGATCCTTGCGGCCGAACTCCTCCGCCACATCTTCGTGGAGACCGCGTTCGTACGCCTCGACCAGCGCACAGGAATGGTGTGCTACCAGGCGGCATAGGTGGTCGTCGGCGTGGTGGGTGTCCCGGAGGTAGCGGGCGCCGTCTAGGGGATGGAAACCGGTGTCTACGAGGTCGGGGGCGTAGCCGATGTCGTGGAGCCAGGCGGCGGCTTCTAGGAGGTCGGCTTGGTCGGCGAGGATGGGGGCGAGAGTGCGGGCTTGGCGGGCTACGCCTTGGGTGTGTGCCCAGCGTCGGGGGAGTGCCGTCTCCAGGTGCTTGCGTGCGAGGTCGCGGGCCCACGCTGCGGTGTTCTTGTTCATGGATTCGACGCTACGGGGATGCGGGTGGACGTCCACGGGCGTGTATGGCTCATCTGGGGACGTCTTGGCGGACGTAGCGTCCTTTGCCGTGGACACAGGTGACCAGGCCGGCGGCCTCAAGGGTGATGAGGGCCGCGCGGGCTGTGGAGCGCGATACGCCGTAGCGTCGGGCGAGTTGGGCCTCGCTGGGTAGGGTGTCGCCGGGTTGGAAGTGTCTCGTCTCGATTTGGAGGCGCAGGTTCACGGCGATTTGCTCGGAACGTGTGCGGGGTTGGGCGGTGCGGTCCTGGACAAATCGGCCTAGGCCGGGACGGACGGTAATGAGGTCCTCGTCCTGCAAGGCTGACAGGGCCCGCCGCACGGTGTTCCGGGCAACGTTGAACTCGGCGCAGAGAGCGGCCTCGCTCGGGAGGCGGGTTCCGGGGGCGTAGGTGCCGTCGGTGATGCGTTGACGTAGCACAGCCGTGATGCGGGTGTAGGTGCCCCATGCCGTGCGGCGGGTCATGTCAGAGGTTCTCGTCTCTGAGCCGGTCGAATGCCGCTGCGACCCAGGGGGTGAGCAGGATCGCCAGCTTGTCAGCGGCAAGCTCGACCTCTCGGCATGGCGTAAGCCATAGGCCGGTGCTGGACTGGTACCACCAGGCACCGTTGCCCCATGCCACGGACACGCTCTCACCGATGGTCGGAGTGCATTTGGAGTAGATGCGAAGGAGCCGGCGCGGCCCGGCGAAGCGGAGCTCGGTCTTCCAACCGTTCTGGCGCATCACCAGGGAAAGGCGGGTGAGGTGCCAGCGTGCCCGCCACGGGCCGCTGTAGGTGGGCAGAGGGAGCGCGGCCGGTGCATACGGGGGAAGCCATACCGACCGCGCCACCTCCGCCCCACCCTGTGAGGCCGCGCTCCCCTTCGCGGCCTCCTCTGGTGACGGCTGGGGGGATTGCTCCTGTGCCATCACCAGGTCTCCACACGTTTGACCTCGGCTCGCGCTGCCTCGTTGACGAGCGCCTGACGCAGGGCGGCGGGGCTCGACCGGATCACCGTTGGATCCACGCCAGCGTGCGGGTCGTGCAAGCTGGCCACCCAGTCCCCGAGACGTCCGTCCCAACGCACGGCGCGCCAGATCCGGTGACCGGTGAAGTCCCGGCGCAACTCGGCGAGCGCCTCATCTGCCGCGCGTGCGTCGGTCTCGTACGGGTTCGGGGCGGCCTGGTTGGGCCATTCGGTGGACATGGTGACTCCTTGGCTTACGTGCGGGTATTGGGCGAAGTGGCGTCTTCGCCGTGTGTCTTGAGCCTTCCGGCCGGGTTGGGACCTCTCCATCGGCATCTAGGGACGTCTTGGGACGTCTTCTGTTAGCGTCGGTTCTGCGTCGTTCTCACTTGAATCCGTGGGAGGTCCGGTGAACGACTTGTTGCGGCGTGCCCTTGCCGATGCGCATCTGACCGAAGCCGCCGTTGCGGCCCGGTTGGGTGTTGACCCCAAGACCGTCCACCGGTGGGTCGCCGGACGTGTGCCCTACCCGCGCAACCGGACGAGGGTCGCGTCCCTCGTCGGGCAGGACGAGGCGGACCTGTGGCCGCAACTCGCCGTAGCGGACGTCCGTGCAGAGTCCGCGGTGATCGACGTCCTAGCGACCTACCCGCACCGCTGGGCTGTCCCCCGTACGGTCTGGCAACAGCTCTTTGGAGCCGCGCGGGACGAGATCGGCATTTTGGCCTACGCGGGACTCTTCCTCGCCGAGGACACGGGCATCGTGCGCGCACTCGCCGAACGGGCACGTAACGGCGTCCCGGTGCGGATCCTCCTTGGCGACCCTGACGGAACATCCGTCGCCGAGCGAGGCAGTGATGAGGGCGTGGGCGAGTCCATGGCCGCGAAGATCCGAAACGCCCTCGTCCACTACCGGGCTTTGCGGGATGTCGACGGCGTTGAAATCCGACTACATGACACCGTGCTCTACAACTCGATCTACCGAGCCGATGGCGATTTCCTGATCAATCCGCATGCCTACGGCATCGCCGCATCACACGCTCCCGTACTGCATGTGCGGAGGGCAGAAGAGGGCGACATGGCGAGCACGTATCTGGAGAGCTTCGAGCGCGTGTGGTCCGGAGCTTCCCCGATGACCTAAGGCGTGTCCCGTGTTCTGGCGCTCTGCGCGAGGCCTCACGACGGGCCAATGCGGCGGGTAGCAGCGCCAGCCCTCACACAAGTCCGCAACCGTCCAGCTACGTTACACTATGATGAATTAACCAGATACGTCGATCAACGTAAGGAGCTCACATGGAACCCGCATCAATTGGTGCAGCGAGCGGAGTGATTAATCTAGCCAAAGGCCCTTTGGGGTGGATTAAGAAAAAGCTGGCAAGAAGGAAGCCATTGCATATATCTGTGGAACATGTAATTGCTGACTCGTGGTGCGTTACTTCGCAGCTGTCAAATCTCACATCCGAAATTCCGGCCGATATCGATCCGCAGACAATACACGCGGCACTTATCAAGGAAGGTGCAGCAGATTACAAGGAAACCAGACTCCGCCTGCACCTATTGAATAAATGCTATGACAATATCAGCATTCGCGACATTAGGGTGGTCAGAACCGCCAAGAGTGAAGCTCATTATGGCACGTTTGTTAAGTATCCCGGCGGAGGGGAATCCAGAATACCTTTTATTGTCTACTCTCTTGACGAGCCCAGGTCTTCGATAAAGGAAGAAGTGGACTACTTTGACACCAACACAGTTTCACTCTCGCCAGGAGAGGTGTTCAACTTTCAAATGCAATGCAAGACATTTCATTTCTATTGTGAATGGCATATCCAAGTTAGATATAGGGTCAATGGGCAATCGAAAGTGGCTGAAGTTTTCAACGATAGCGAGCCTTTTCGCACTTCGGGCGCTCCGGCCAACGAATTCATTTCTCGCAAGATATGGGTTTGGTTTCACAGTGACCCTGCGCGACGAGGTCTGCAGGACGAAGCAGATGTTCATAATAATTGGGGCGAAAACTAAACTCTGCTCGGCGCGATAAACCCGGCCTACTGACCGACTCGCCGATGCAAAATGAGTACACCGCACCCCAGGTCGTGCCCCGGTCCACACAGAGACTTCTCGTGAGAGAACAACGTGCGACGAGGCCAGGTGTAGACCAGGCGGCAGCCCAGATCATCCGTCGGGGGTGCAGGTTACTAGGCCCTGCCCCACACATGTCCGGGGCCGTCCACCTCGACGATCTCTCATCAGGTGTAGTGAACTGAAATAGTTCCGGGCTCATGGCCACAGTCAGGCTCGCACCTCTTGTCAAACTCTATCCATCCAGGATCTACCTCCAACAGTGCATCCTCAGATTCAGGGGCTTTGTATCTTTGTTGGAATCCGTAATGCATCCCGAGATCATCGGGGGCGAGAACTGAGTGGTCCAGGTGAGTCATTAGCCCCACCGAGAGATCATAGAACGGGCATCCGTCGTCCTCTACCTTCATCAGAACCGGAATAAGTGGCTCATATAGATCGCTCCTCATGAACAAAGCTGGCGAGATTCCATCCTCTCGATGTACCCCCCATGTGAGCATTCCATGCCCAAGAACACAAAGTGAGCGAATGACTCGGAATCGGTCGAACTGCTGGTTGATTGCAATAAATCGCCAAGCTAGATCCTCTAGCGTAACGCCCTTCTCCAGGCCCGCTGCGACAATGCCAGAATAGAGGGGGTTTCGGACTGAATGATAGCAACCACCAAGGGTGCTGTTTTCCAAAATTCTTCCGCCCTCCACAAGTGGTCGCTTCAATCTATGTGTCATCACCAATTTGCGCATTGCATCATCGAGAGTCTTGAAGCCTAGCGATTGCTTAACTTCCAGAACTGCATAAACACCCTCAATGGGAAGATACCTCCGCCGGGACTCAATAGTGGGTCCCACTTTAAGACTCGGAAACCAGAAGTCGTTAAATATGATCACATCACAATCTCCAGCAGATGAACCATCCCTATCAGTCACAACTCCGGCAGTCACGTGATAGCGCTTAGGTAGAAGAGTGCTAATTTCATCGCGAACGATCTCTTCGAGCGCCCAACCTGAGTCGAAATTATGAATATTGGAGTCTCTCTCCAATTGTGCCCGCGTTAGCAACATTCTTTCGATGCCAACGCAACGGCGATAGAATGCAGAAGCCAGATTCTCTTGATTTCGCTTCTGTGGCACCCAACCCTCGACGCTTGGCAGAGGTGATTCAATCCCAGCAGGCTCCTGCATTCCGGTCTGATCCCTACCTTGTGGCGACAATGAAACCTCCGGTCCTTTGCGTTCACAGGATCTCATATCGCGGTTCCAGTGTCCGGCCAACAGTGCATCTAGACCGTGACTGCGCTGACTGTAAGCCAGGCGCAGCAAGCAAAGTGATCAACGTGCATGGCTGGTCTGGCGCTCAAGCAGCAAGCAGGGATTCGCGTGAATTCCCTTTGAGGCCAGATGGGGCCACGCCATGCCTTCCTTCGAACATGTCCCGAGCGACCCCACCTCGTGCGCACGTTCGAGTCACGGCTTGGCTGGAAATCACTCCCCACCGTGCTGGGGGTCAAATGGGCACTGGCGACACGTAGAAGCCCCAGGCGCGGTCCGAGTTGGGACGTGCCTGGGGCTCCCATGGTTCATGCTGAGGCGGGTTGTTCCACTGTGGTGATGATCTGCTTCACCCTGCGGCGGTCGATACCGTACTTCTCGGCGAGGTAGCGCTGAGAGACCGGGCGGCCGGGGCCCTGCAAGCTCGCCTTGTACTCGTCCAGCACTGCTTGTTCCGGTGTCTGCTCCACTTCGGTGCGAGGCTGTTCCGGCGTGGTGCGTTTCTCGTCCTGGACTAGGTCGCCACTTGCAGCGCTGCGAGTGAGGGTCATCAGGAGTTCGAAGCTCCCGACGAGGGCGAGTGCCGGCCATGCGCTGACTATCGCGCCGATGACGCCGTGGGACGCGCCGTGCGCCACGTTGGCGCCTACCGTCGCCACGATGCCTACGGCGAGGCTCCACTTCGCCAAGGGTGGTGCGGGTTGCTTCCGGCGGCTTGCGTCCAGGATCACCATGGATGCGGCCCAGATGAGGCCGTCCACGGTGAACGGGACGAGGCGGGCCGTGCGGCCGGTCTCGCCGTGGGCGTGTACGAGTTCGTAGGCGTGGCGGTACGAGATGACGGCTGCCACGGCGGCTACGGCCACCACGGCGAGTGCGGTCGTGATCCGGATGAGGCGGTCAGCCATGGGCCAGTTCCCTTCGCCACTCCATCACGCATGGGTCGTCCTCGCCGTGGGTGAGGACGCGTTCGGCGAGTGAGAGGGCCGTGATGGCGGAGTTTCGGTCCAGGGGTGTCGGCCATGTGGTGACGTGCCAGGCGTTCCCTGTGCGGGTGCCGGTGGCTATGACCTTGCCGTCCAGGACGACGGTCATCTTGTCTTCGGTGATCTCTAGGGACATGTGCGCCTCCTCTCTCGTCCGGGGAGCCACGGGAGCCAGAGCGGGGAGCCAACGGGGCTCGATCCGCTCCGACTCACCGCGACCCCTACGGACGTTTCTGCTGGTGAGAGGCTCGTCCGGCGATGTCTCCCGACTTGGTCCGATCCCGTCAGAGGCAGTGCGGCTAATGCGGGTTTAACGGTGGGGTGGGTTTTGTGGCTCTTCGTCGGAGCGGGTGTCTTCGGCGGGGAGGACGTCATGGGTGTTCGGGTTCGAGTGGCCGTTGTTGCGCTTGTGGGCGTATTCGGGCTTGTCGGGTGCGGGGACGGTGGTGGGGAG
>NZ_SMKM01000118.1 GCF_004348665.1 Actinomadura sp. GC306
CCCAACTCGCCGAAACGAGGTGACGACCGTGCAGGGCATCTACGCACCGCTGGTGACGCCGTTCACCCCGTCAGGCCAGGTGGACGTCGCGTCGCTCGAACGGCTCGCCGTCCACTGCCTGCGCAACGGCGCGGACGGACTGGTGGCGCTCGGCACGACCGGCGAGGCCGCCATGCTGAGCCCCGCCGAGCAGCACACCGTGCTGGAGGTGTGCCGGGCCGTGTCGATCGAGCACGGCACACCGCTGATCGCGGGCGCCGGGACGATGTCCACCGCCGAGTCGATCCGGCAGGCCCGCGAACGGGCCCCGCTGGCCGACGCGCTGCTCGTCGTCGTCCCCTACTACCTGCGCCCGTCGGACGAGGCCGTCCTCGACCACTTCGCGGCGATCGGCGACGCCGTGGACGTGCCGGTCCTCCCGTACAACATCCCGTACCGGACGGGAAAGCACCTGTCGGCGGAGACGCTCGTGCGGCTGCTGTCCCTGGGCTGCGTCGCCGGGATGAAGCACTGCGCGGGCGCCATCGACCACGACACCCTCGCCGTGCTGGCGGCCGGGACGGGCAAGGCGATCCTGGCCGGCGACGACGCGTACCTGTACCCGATGCTGCAGCTCGGCGCGGCCGGAGCCGTCGCCGCGTCGGCCTGCCTCGCGCCGGCCGCCTACGCCGCGCTGGCCGGCGCGGCCCGCGACGGCGACGCGGCCCGCGGGCTGGCGCTCCACAACGCGCTGTTCCCGCTGGCGGAGGCGCTGTACAGCGAACCGGCCCCGGCCGTCCTCAAGGCGTGCCTCGCCGAGGCGGGCGTGATCGACGACCCCGCGGTGCGCGCTCCGCTGCGGGCCGCGGAGCCCGGATCGGTCTCCGCGGCCATGGCGGCACTCCGCGCGCTCCCTGCCCTCACCCTGGAAGGCGTTTAGGACGACGCAGAACGCCTTTCAGGACGTTGCGCGGGCCGCGGCTCGGGCTGCGTGCGGGAGGGCGTCCAGGACACGTCCCAGAGCTTCCTCATCATGCGCCGCCGACAGGAACCACACCTCAAAGGCCGACGGCGGCAGGTAGACGCCGCGTTCCAGGGCGGCGTGGAAGAACGCCGCGTACGCCTTGGTGTCCTGGTGCTGCGCCGCTGCGAAGTCCCCGACCGCGCCGTCGGTGAAGAAGATGGAAAACAGGTTGCCGGCGTGCTGCGCCGAGTGGGGGACGCCCGCCCGGGTCAGCTCGTCCGACGCGGCCTTCGACACGAGCTCCGCCGCGCGGTCGATCGACGCGTACACCTCGTCGGTGGCGTTGCGGAGCGTGGCGAGCCCGGCGGCGGTGGCGAGCGGGTTCCCCGACAGGGTGCCCGCCTGGTAGACGGGGCCGGCGGGGGCGAGCCGGTCCATGACGTCGGCGCGGCCGCCGAACGCGGCGGCGGGCAGCCCGCCGCCCATGACCTTCCCGAACGTCATCAGGTCGCCGGCCACGCCCTCGATCCCGTACCAGCCGGACCGCGACGCCCGGAACCCGGTGAGGACCTCGTCGATCACCAGCAGCGCGCCGTACCGCTCGCACAGCCGCTTCAGCAGCGCGTTGAAGTCGGCCAGCGGCGGCACCACGCCCATGTTGCACGGCACCGCCTCGGTGATGACGCAGGCGATGTCGGTGCCGTGCTCGTGGAACGCCGTCTCCACCGCCGTGACGTCGTTGTAGGGCAGGATCAGCGTGTCGGCGGTCGTCGCGCCCGTCACGCCCGGCGTGTCGGGCAGGCCGAACGTCGCGACGCCGGAGCCCGCCGCGGCGAGCAGCGCGTCCACGTGCCCGTGGTAGCAGCCGGCGAACTTCAAGATCTTGGTGCGCCCGGTGAAACCGCGCGCCAGCCGGATCGCCGACATCGTCGCCTCGGTGCCCGAGTTGACCAGCCGGACCTTCTCCACCGGCGTGCGCGCCACGATCTCCTCGGCGAGCTCCACCTCGCCCGGCGTCGGCGCCCCGTAGGAGGTGCCGCGGCCCGCCGCGTCCCGCACCGCCTCGACGACGGCCGGGTGCGCGTGGCCGAGGATCATCGGGCCCCACGAGCACACCAGGTCGACGTACTCGTTGCCGTCGGCGTCCGTCAGGTACGGCCCGCGCCCCGCCGCCATGAAGCGGGGCGTGCCGCCCACGGCGCCGAAGGCCCGCACCGGCGAGTTGACGCCCCCGGGCACGAGCCCGGCGGCGCGGTCGAACAACTGCTGCGAGCGCTCAATACCAGTCACGCGGTCCAGTGAACCACTCCCGTCCGGGCCGCCGCGCGCCCCCGCCGGTGCGTCCCCGGCCACGAAAAGAGGAGTCCGTCCGTTGCAGTTCGGCGACTTGCCTTGACCTCGCACGGTACGGGCCGATATTCCACCAAGTACGACATCGGCGCCCTGTCTCGCACACCGTCGCACGGCGCCTCCCGCACTCACCGGCTGTACTCACCGGCCGTACTCATCTGCCAGGCCGTATCGGAGGGATGGCTTTCAACGTGGTTGACGGCTGGACGGTCCCGGGTTTCACCCACGACCGGGAGCTCGGCGGCGGCGCCTCGGGCCGGGTGATGCTGGCGACCGACGACCTGACCAGCACAAAGGTCGCGATCAAGTACCTGGACGGCGCGCTCGCCGGCGACGAGGCGTTCCTCGCGGCGTACCGCGCCGCCGCGCGGAGCCTGTCGCAGATCGAGGACCCCAACGTGGTCGACCTGTACGACTTCGTGGAGACCCCGGACGGCGCCGCGATCGTGATGCAGTACGCCGAGGGCGTCAGCCTGCGCCGCGTCCTCGCCGCGCAGGGCCCCACCGGCCCCCTGGCCGCCCTGTCGATGCTCGGCGGCACGCTCCTCGGCCTCGCCGCGGCGCACGACCAGGACGTCGTGCACGGTGCGCTCCGCCCGGCGAACATCCTGATCGACGCGGACGGCAACGCGCGGGTCACCGACTTCGCCACGTCGCCCGCGGGCACCGAGGCGCAGTCCGCTCCGCCGTACGCGGCGCCCGAGCTGTGGGACGGCGCGCCCGCCACCGTCGCCACCGACCTGTACGCCGCCACCGCGATCTTCTACGAGAGCCTCACCGGGCGCCCCCCGTACGCCGGGCGGAACATGGCGCGGCTGCACCGCGAGGCGCCGGTGCCCGCCGAGGAGGTCCCCGGGCCGCTGCGCGACCTGATCCACAAGGGCCTCGCCAAGGACCCGGCGCAGCGTCCGCGGTCCGTCGCCGACTTCCTCGGCGCGCTGGAGGACGCGGCCGTCTCCGCGTACGGCCCGTCGTGGGAGGCGCAGGGCCGCGGCCGGCTCACCGAGCTCGCCGCGCAGGCGGCGGCGCACCCGGAGCCGCCGAAGCCGAAGCCGGCCCGCGCCAGCGGCCGCAACCCGATCGTCGCGGGCAAGCAGTCCGGTGGCGGCGGGTCCCGGGGACGCTGGATCCTCGCGGCCGTCGCCGTCCTGGTGATCGCCGGCGCCGGCGCGAGCGCCATGACGCTGCTGCGCGGCGACGACGGCCCGCCGCCCGAACCGGCACCGGCGCAGAGCAGCACGCCGCAGCCCTCGCTGCCCGTCGGCGGCGTGGACCCGGCGCCGCTCATCGCGCAGATCGACCAGGCCGTCGCGCAGGCCCCCGGCGCCCTGTTCAGCTACCGGCAGACGGGCTGCTGCGGCTTCCCCGCGACCGCCAAGGGGACGTTCGGCCTGGCGCAGGGCGGGGAGGCGTCCTACTCGCTGACGCTCGCGGCGACCGGCGCCGCGCGCAAGCCGGTGCGCGCCTACATCGTCGAGGACCGGCTCTACGTGCGCGTGGGACGGCAGTGGAAGGCGTCGGCGCTCGGCGGGCGCGGCTACCCGGCGGCGGCCGACCAGGTCCGCCAGGGCACCTCGGTGGCGAACCTGACTGCGCTGCTGCGGTCGGCGACCAAGCTCGCCAAGGGCGAGACCAGCGAGACGGGAACGATCTACGAGGGCGAGGCCCCGGCGGCGAAGCTCGCGGCGGAGCCCGGCATCGGCCCGGTCTACGCGCAGATGGCGCAGGCGACCGGCGCCCAGCAGATCGCCTTCGCGATCAAGGTCGACCCGGGCTACCGGCCGACCGGGTTCTGGGTCCGCGCCGGCGCCGAGGACGGCCGCAACCAGATGATGCGCGGCTCGTACTCCAAGTGGGGCCGCAAGCCGCCCATCAAGGCCCCGCAGGCGGCCTGACCAGGCGGTCTGACCAGGCGGTCTGGTCCGGCTGCCTGATCCGGCTGCCCGGTCAGGCGGCCTCGCAGCTGTCGGCGAGGACCTCCAGCAGCCGCAGCGGGTCGGGCAGCGGGCCGCGGGCCGGCGGCCGCAGCCAGCCGACCTCGCGCCCGTGCGGCAGCACGGACGGCGGCGCGACCACGTAGCTGTCGCGGCAGTGCCACCGCATTCCGGGCGTCTCCGCGACGTCCTCCGGCAGGGTGTCCAGGTGGCAGGACCACCACTCGTCCTCGTCGACCGGCGCGCCGCGCGTCGCGACGAAGAACAGGTGCCGGTCCCCGCCGAAGGACGCGACGGGCCCGACGGGGAGGTCCGCGTCCTCGATCCGGTCGAGCGCGATGGCGCCCGCCGCGGCCGGGACGTCGAACACGTCGAACACCCGGCCGGTCGGCAGGATGATATTGGCGAGGGGGCGCTCCACCCACCAGCGGTCGATGACGCCGGTGTCCACGCTGGCCTGGTGCGCCCAGGCCGCCGACACCGGGTGCGCGCCCGGGTCGGGACACCCGATCCGGTCGCACGAGCACGCCCGGTCGCCGCCGTTGGGCGGATGCGCCCCGGGGAACGACGGCCAGCCCAGCCCGGCGTACCGCCGCGCCGCCGAGGCCATCCGGTCCCGCGCCGCCTTCTGCCGCCTGCTCCCCGACACCGTCAGCATCTGCGCCCCCAAATACCCAAAGGTCGAAGCGTGGGTTCCTGACTAACGATGATGCCCGCCGCGCAAACCCCGGGGCACGGCAACCCCCGCATACGACCGAAATTGACTACTCCCCTCCCTGAGGGAGGGGAGTCTCGAGGCCCCTCCCGCCATGAGAAGTGCGGGGATTCACGGCTCAGGCAGCCTCCCGCCCCGGCGGGGCGGGAGGTCTTGCGCCATCAACACCGTCCGGGTCCAGACCCGCCCGGACCAGCATCACACGCGCGGAGTTCTTGTCCCGGGACCGGGAAGCTCCGCACGCGGTGCAGGTATAGATGCGTTCAGACAGCGGCAGGCGATGCTTGGCTCTCGCACCGCACTCACCGCAGTCCATCGTGGTGTACGCCGGGTCCACCAGCCGGACGTCCCGGCCATGCTTGCGGCCCATCTCGACCAGGGCCTTCTTCGTGGCGCCGACCGCGGCGTCGGCGGCCTTGCGCGCCATCGTGGAGCGGGCGAGGAACCTGGGGCGGAAGTCCTCCACCGCGATCGCGTCGAAGTCGCGGGCGACCTTCTTGGCCCATTTGCGGGCGTCGTCGGTCCGCTGCCGCGCGACCTTCTTATGCGCCTTGGCGGCCTGCCGCCGGGCTTTGCGGTACCCATTGGTCTGCTTGCCGCCTTTGAATGCGCGGCGCCGGGCCATCTGCCGCTGGTAGCGCGCCAGCCGCGCGGCGGCCTTCTCCCCGTGCCCGGAGTGCGGCAGGTCGTGCTCATCGCTGGTGGTGGTCGCGGTTTCGGTCACACCCCAGTCCACGCCGATCACCCGCCCGGTGGCGGGCAGCGGCTCGACCTGCGCCGCGACGACGAAGGAGGCGTACCAGTGCCCGAGCGAATCGCGGTAGACCCGCACCGAGGACGGGCCGGCGGGCAGATCCCGCGACCACACCACCCTCACCGCGATACCCCCGGCCAGATGCAGCCGCCCGTCCCTGAGGCGGAACCCGCGGCGGGTGTAGTTCAGCGTCGGATCGGCCAGGCCACGCTTCTTGAACCGGGGCATCCCCGCCCGCCGCCGCACCGGCAGGCCCGCGGCGATGTCCTTGAGCGCCTTGGCCCGGGACCTGGCGAAGTCCCGGATGGTCTGCTGCTGCGGCACCGACGCGCCTGCCCGCAGCCACCGCTCGCCGGCGCGCCAGCCGGTCAGCATCGCATCCAGCCGCGCCGGGCCGCAGCTCTCGCCGGCCCGGTGCGCGGCCCTGGACCGCGCGACGCATTCGTTCCACACCCACCGGCACCGGTCCCACTCGGCCAGCAGGGCCCGCTCGGCGGTCGACGACAGCCGCACCCGGAAGGTGTACCGGGCGTTCCCGGCACCCCCCGCTCCCAGTGGCGTCGCCATGACGCCACGGTAGTGTCCTAGGACAGGCGGCGGGCGACTTCGGTGGCCCAGTACGTGAGGGCTATGTCGGCGCCGGCGCGGCGGATCGACAGCAGGGACTCCATGATCGTGCGCTCGCGGTCGATCCAGCCCTTCTCCGCGGCGGCCTCGATCATCGCGTACTCGCCGCTGACCTGGTAGGCGACGACGGGGACGTCCACGGTGTCGCGGACGCGGCGGACGACGTCGAGGTAGGCCCCGGCGGGCTTCACCATGACCATGTCGGCGCCCTCGTCGAGGTCGAGGAGCACCTCGCGCAGCGACTCGTCGACGTTCGCCGGGTCCTGCTGGTGGCTGGCGCGGTCGCCGAACCGCGGCGCGCACTCGGCGGCCTCGCGGAACGGGCCGTAGTACGCCGAGGCGTACTTCGCCGAGTACGCCATGACCGCGATGCCGGAGTGGCCCGCGCCGTCCAGCGCGGCGCGGATCGCGGCGACCTGGCCGTCCATCATGCCGCTCGGGCCGACGACGGCCGTGCCCGCCTCGGCCTGCGCGACCGCGATCGACGCGTACCGCTCCAGCGTCGCGTCGTTGTCGATCTCGCCGGACTCGGTGAGCACGCCGCAGTGCCCGTGGTCGGTGTACTCGTCCAGGCACAGGTCCGTCATGATGACGGTCGCGTCGCCGAGGTCGGCGTTCAGGTCGCGCAGCGCGAGCTGGACGATGCCGTCCGGGTCGTCGGCGGCCGAGCCCGCACCGTCCTTCTCCGCCGGGACGCCGAACAGGATGATTCCGCCGACGCCGGCCTCCACCGCCTCGTGCGCGGCCTTGCGGAGGCTGTCGCGGGTGTGCTGGTACACGCCCGGCATCGACGAGACCGGCTGCGGCTCGCCGATGCCCTCCTTCACGAACATCGGCAGGACGAGATCGGCGGGCGCGAGCCGAGTCTCGGCGACGAGGCGCCGCAGCGCGGGCGTGCGGCGCAGCCGCCGCGGCCTGGCGACGGGGAACTGTGCGGACATGTCCTTCTCCCGGTTCGGGTGTTCCGCGCCGGCGCGCCCCGGCGGCATGGTCGTTCCTACCGTGTCATCGCGTCGGCGCGATGTCACCTGCGGCGCCGGGCGCCCCGGCGCATCTGGCTGGGCTTGCGGAGCGGGTCGCCCGCCTCGATCTGCGCGGCCCGCCGCTTGGCACCGTACTCCGCGAGCGCCGCCGCGAGGGTCGATACGGACGGCTTGTCCGCCATGACGTCCACGCGCAGCCCGTACTCGCGCGCGGTCCGCGCGGTCTGCGGGCCGATCACCGCGATCACCGTCACGTTGTGCGGCTTGCCGGCGATCCCGATGAGGTTCTTCACCGTGGACGACGACGTGAACAGCACCGCGTCGAACCCGCCGCCCTTGATCGCCTCGCGGATCGGTGCGGGCGGCGGCGCGGCGCGGACCGTCCGGTAGGCGGTCACGTCCTCGCACTCCCAGCCGAGCTCGGTCAGCCTGGCGATGAGCACGTCGGTGGCGATGTCGGCGCGCGGCAGCAGCACCCGGTTGATCGGGTCGAGGTCCTCGTCGTAGGGCGGCCACTCCGCCGCGAGGCCCTCGCCGGACTGCTCCCCGGCCGGCGTCAGGTCGGGCTGGACGCCGAACTCCACCAGCGCGGCGGCGGTCTGCTCGCCGACGGCGGCGACCTTCAGCCCGGCGAACGCGCGGGCGTCGAGGCCGTAGTCGACGAACTTCTCCCGGACGGCCTTGACGGCGTTGGTGGAGGTGAACACCACCCACTCGTACCGCCCGGTGACCAGGCCCTTCACGGCGCGGTCCATCTGCTGCGGGGTGCGCGGCGGCTCGACGGAGATCGTCGGGACCTCGTCGGGGACGGCCCCGTACCCGCGCAGCTGGTCCGACAGCGACGCGGCCTGCTCCTTCGTCCGCGGCACGAGGACCCGCCACCCGAACAGCGGCTTGGTCTCGAACCAGGACAGCTTGTCGCGCCAGCCGACCACGTCGCCAACGATGATCAGCGCGGGCGCCTCCATGCCCTTCGAGGCGGACGCGAGCTTCTGCAGGGTCGACACGACGGTCTCCTGCTCGGTGGTCGTGCCGAGGCTCGTCATCGCGGCGGGCGTGGAGTCGGGGCGGCCGGCGGCGACCAGGCCCTTGCACACCTCGGCCACCGCGTTCTCCGCGCCCAGGACGACGAGGGTGGTGTCGGGGGCGGCGAACCGCTCCCAGTCCACGCCGCCCTCGGAGGCGTCCACGACGCGGATCTCGCGGTGGTCGGCGTCGGTCAGCGGGATGCCCGCGTACCCCGGCACGCCCGTCACCGCGGACACGCCCGGCACGACCTCGAACGGGACGCCGGCCTTGGCCAGCGCGGACCCCTCGGCGGCCAGCCCGCAGCCGAGGCCCGGGTCGCCGCTCACCAGCCGGACGACCCGCCGCCCCGCCTTCGCGGCGCGCGCGGCGAGCCGGACGGGGTCGCCCTCCGCCGAGTCGATGATCTCCACGTCGCCGCGGCAGTGGGCGAGGATCTCCGCCGGGCAGCCGGCCCGGTGCACGATCACGGTGTCGGCGCGCCCGAGTTCGGCGGCGGCGCGCAGGGTCAGCAGGCCCGGGTCGCCCGGCCCCATCCCGACGATCGAGACGGTGCCGAGCTCGGCGGGCGTGTTCGGCGCACCGGTGCCCGCGGCCTCGGCGCTCGTGGCCGCCGCGTCCTCGGCCTCGGCGTCCCTGACCTCGGCCGTGGCCTCGGTGCCCTGCGCCTCGGTCTTCTTGGCGGCGGTGCTCTTAGCGGCGGGGCTCAATCGCGCTCCCCCATCAACTGGTCGGCCCCCTGCGCGAGCAGCCGGGCCGCGAGGTCGCGGCCGATCTGCTCGGCGGCATCCGGGTGGCCGCTGGCGGACAGCCTGACCTGACGGCTTCCGTCGAAGGCGGCGACGGTGGCCGTGAGGTGCAGTTCTTCTTCTACTTCGGCAGCGTACGTCCCCACCGGGGCGGAGCAGCCCGCCTCAAGGACGGCGAGGATCGTCCGCTCGGCCGTGACGGCCCTCCTGGTGGCGGCGTCGTCGACCGTTCCAAGCAGTTCGAGGAGGTCCGTGCGGTCGGACCGGCACTCCAGCGCGAGCGCGCCCTGGCCGGGCGCGGGCAGCATCTGCTCGGGCTCGAAGACCTCGCCGACCGCCTCGACCCGCCCGATCCGCCGCAGGCCCGCGTGCGCGAGCACGACGGCGTCCAGCTCCCCGTCGGTGACCTTCGCCAGCCGGGTGTCGGCGTTGCCGCGGATCGGGACGACGTCCAGATCGGGACGCAGCGCCCGGAGCTGCGCGACGCGGCGCGGCGACCCGGTGCCGACCCGCGCCCCTTGCGGCAGCTCGGAGAGCTTCCCAGGGCCGCACAGGGCGTCCCGCGGGTCGTCGCGGGCCGGGGTCGCGGCGAGCGCGATCCCCGGCGTCTCCGACGTCGGCAGGTCCTTCAGCGAATGCACGGCGAAGTCGACCTCACCGGAGAGGATCTTGTCGCGGAGCGCGTTGACGAAGACCCCGGTCCCGCCGATCTGGGCGAGCAGGGCCTTGGAGACATCGCCCTGGGTGGTCACCCCCACCAGTTCGACGGCGTGCCCCGTACGCTCCGTCAACAGGTCCGCGACGCGCTGCGACTGCGTCGTCGCCATCAGGCTCTTCCGGGTCCCGAGCCGCAGCGGGCCCCCCGAGGTGCCCGGCCGCCCGCTCAATCCCTGACTCAATGGCTCGCTCCGCTCGGCTCTCGGCGGGCGGCGACGGCGCCGCCCGCGATCACGTCGATCACGTCGTGTCCCCCTCGCGCGCCGCGGCGGCGCCGGGGGCGCTGACCGCCCGGACGCTCGCGGCCTGCGCGTTCACCGTTTCCGCGCTCACGTCCGCCAGCCCGTGGGCATTGACGTCCCGCACGCTCACGTCGTCCATGTCCGCGGCCGCGTCCGCGCCGCCGGCACCGGTGCCCCGCGCGGCCTTGGGCGGGGAAGGGGTGCTCACACAATCGGCCTCGGCGCACTCCGCGTCAACCGCGGGCGCCGAAGCGTTCCAGGCGCCGGCGGGTTCGTCCTCGGCCATGTCGGCGTGGGCGACCGCCTCCGGAGCCTTCGGGTCCAGGTCGAACAGCTCGCGCAGCGCGTCGGCGTAGGAGTCGCCGCCGGGCGCCGCCGCCAGCTCCTTCACCCGCACGGTCGGCGCGTGGAGCAGCTTGTCCACGACGCGCCGGACGGTCTGGCCGATCTCCCGGCGGGCCCGCTCGTCCATCTCCGGGAGCCGCCCGCCCAGCCGGTTCAGCTCCGCCTCCACGACGTCCGCGGCCTTGCTGCGCAGCGCGACGACCGTCGGGGCGACGGCGGCGGCGCGGGCCGCGCCGAGGAACGCCTCGACCTCCTGGCGCACGATCCGCCGGACGGCCTTGACGGCCTCCGGGCCGATGGCCTGCGCCGCCTCCTCCTCGGTGCGCAGGTCGTCCAGCCCGGCGAGCCGGACGCCCGGCAGGTCGCCGGCGCTCCGCTCGATGTCGTGCGGCAGCGCCAGGTCGAGCAGGAAGCGCTTGCGCCCGTCGGAGCCGACGCCGCGCGCCGCGAGCTGCGCCGCGGTCAGCACGACGCCGGTCGCGCCGGTGCAGGAGATCACCAGGTCGGCCTCGGCTATCGCGGCGTCCAGCAGCGACAGCTCGACCGCCCGGGACGGCACGTCCAGCGACTCAGCGAGCCGCACGGCCCGCTCGTGGGTGCGGTTCGCCACCACGACCTCGCCGGCGCCGCAACGGCTCAGCGTCGCCGCGGCCAGCGAACTCATCGAACCGGCCCCGACGACCAGGGCGCTCACGCCGTCCAGCGGCCCGAGGTGCCGCGCGGCGACCTCCAGGCCCACGCTGACCAGGGACGCGCCCGCCTTGTCGATGCCGGTCTCGTGGTGGGCGCGCTTGCCCACCCGCAGCGACTTCTGCAGGACGTCGTGCAGGTCGCGGCCGAGCGTGCCCTCCTCCTTGGCGAGCCGGAACGCCTGCCGGATCTGCCCGAGGATCTGCCCCTCGCCGACGACCATCGACTCCAGGCCGCTCGCCACCGCGAACACGTGCTGGACGGCACGCTCCTCGTAGTGGACGTAAAGATGCCGCGACAGGTCGTCCAGCGGGATGCCGGAGTGGAGGGCGAGCAGTTCGGAGATCGCCGAGACGCCGCCGTGGAACTTGTCCACCACCGCGTAGATCTCCACGCGGTTGCACGTCGAGACGATGGCGGTCTCACCGACGTTCGCGGACCTGTGGACGGCGTGCAGCAGCTTGACCAGGTCGTCTCCCGCCACCGCGGCACGTTCCAGCACCGCGACCGGTGCGCTCCGGTGGCTGAGTCCCACGACCAGAATGCTCATATGGCCTCTCCCGCATCTCCCTGGTGTTCCGGCCGGACTGCCCCGATCATGCTTCTACAGTCTCTACGTACTGAGTCGTACCGGGAAGTGCGTCCCCCTCCTGGAGGGGGGCGAGACCGTCCGGTCCCCCGGCCTTGCGCTGCTCGTGGAACGCAAGGATCTGCAGTTCGATCGACAGGTCGACCTTCCGCACATCGACGCCCTCCGGCACCGAGAGGACGACCGGCGCGAAGTTCAGCACGCTGGTCACGCCCGCGGCCACCACCCGGTCGCAGACCCCCTGGGCGGAGCCCGCGGGGGTCGCGATCACGGCGATGGAGACGCCGTGGTCGGCGATGATGTCCTCCAGCCGGTCGATGTGCTCCACCGTCATCCCGGATATCTCCTGGCCGACGATGTTCTCGTCCGCGTCGAGCAGCCCCGCCACGCGGAAGCCGCGCGAGGCGAAGCCGCCGTAACCGGCAAGTGCCCGGCCCAGGTTACCGACGCCGATGATGGCGACCACCCAGTCCTGGGTGAGGCCGAGCTCGCGGGAGATCTGGTAGACGAGGTACTCGACCTCGTACCCAACCCCGCGCGTCCCATACGAGCCCAGGTGGGAGAGGTCCTTGCGGAGTTTGGCCGAGTTCACGCCCGCCGCCGCGGCCAGCTCCTCCGAGGAGACGGTGGCGACGCCGCCCTCCTGCAGCGCGGTGAGCGCGCGCAGGTACACCGGCAGCCGCGCCACGGTGGCTTCGGGGATGCCGCGGCCCGCGCGGTCGCGGGGTCGGTTCTGTCGAGATGTCACGGCCTGCTCTTCGGGCTCGTCGCTGGGCACGGGGACGCGGACCCGTGGCCCCGGACCGTCGCGGGGCTGTCCATCAGGTTAGGCTTTTGTGAACAGACGCACAAAGTCACCCCCGCTTCCGCGGGCTCCGGCCCGGCCCGCACGCGACCACGAGAACACCGCCCATCAGGGGCTTTCCAGCGTACGCCGCGTTCAACGGACCGCCACGGGATGTGACCGACTCGACATACCAGGCACCCGAATCGCCGGTTCCGGGAGCGTCCGCCGGCGGCAGGCGGTACGGCCGGTCAGGCCGGTTCGCGCAGCTTCGCGATCGCGGCGCGGAGCCGGCCCTCGTCGACGCGCCAGAAGTCGTGCTGGACGCCGTTGATGAGCGTGACCGGGATCTGCTCCCAGTACTGCTCGGTGTCCTGCTCCGAGAGGGTGATGTCGCGCTCCTCCCAGGGCACGTCCAGCTCGCCCGCGACCCGCTCGATCACCGCGCGGGCGTCGTCGCACAGATGGCAGCCGGGCTTGCCGAGCAGCGTGATCACGATGCCGGGCCGCGCCCGCTCCGTACCGGTCACGTCACCTCCCGGGGAACTCCGGCGCCGGCAGCGGCACCTTGGCGGCGCCGAGGCGCAGCTCGATCACGTTGGTGGCCAGCACGTGCGTGCGGGACTCCGCCAGGAACCGCTGCAGGTGCGGCTGCCGGCGGTGCGCGGCGAACGCGGCGTCGTCCCGGAAGAGCTGGTAGAAGATCCGCTGGGTGGGGCCGCCGACCACCTCGTGGCAGGCGAAGATCACGGTCTCCGGCTCCAGCGCGCGGGCGGCCTTGACGAGTTCGGCGGCGAGCCGGTCGAAGGCGTCCTCGCGGCCGTCCAGCAGCGTGTAGACGGTGATCTGCCCGCACGCCCCGGCCAGCCCGCCGGTGCGGCCCTGGTCGGCGGCCGGGACGCCGCCGAGCGCGGCGCCGACCCCGTCCACGGCCGTGGGGCCGGCGGGGTTGTCCCGGAAGCGCGGCTCCTCGGGCGGTGCCGGGTCGGGGAAGCGCAGCTCGCCGCGCCGCCGGTCCGGTGCGGGGGTCGGCGCCGGGACGGGCTCGTGCCGTCCGGGCGGGTAGCCCTGCTCTTCGTATCCGCTCACCGGCTCATCCCCGTACTCGTCCCCGTAGTCGTCATAGTCCTCGTCGTCGTAGACCGGGATGGTGCGCATCGCCCCGTACCAGACCAGCCCGGCCGCCCCGCCGAGCGCGATCACCGCGAGCGGCGCGGGCAGGAACCCGCGGCTGCCGCTCACCACCAGGACGCCGCCCAGCGCGACCAGCGCGATGGGGATCAGCAGCTCGGCGGCCTCCTGGTCCTGCTTGCTCGCCAGCCACGCGGTGACCCCGGTGCACCCCGCCAGCGCCAGGACGGCCACGACGTGCGCGCCGTCGATCAGCAGCAGCGGCAGCGCGTCGTAGGTGTCGCCGGGCTTGGGCAGGTCCTTGGAGAGCTTGCCCTTGAGCGGGTCCAGCAGCAGGATCACGATCGCGACGACCGTGTAGGAGATCGCGAACAGCCACGCGGCGAACCTGACCTGCACGTACCGCGCGATCAGCTCGACCATGCCGAGGGCCAGCCAGACCGGCGCGATCAGCGCGGCGCCGAGCTCCATGACGCGGAAGAACAGGCCGTTGAACCCGGCGAGGAGGCCGATGCCCATGGACAGCAGCGCGAGCGACAGCCCGACCTGCGTGAACGACCACGCGATCAGGTAGAGCAGCCGGTCCTTATGGGCGCGCTGGATCAGCAGCCCTGTGACCGTTAAGGCGCCGAGGGCCGCGAGGAGCGCGAGCAGAGCAGAGAACATCGCGCCCCATGGTGCCCGATGCCGGGGGAAGACGGGTAACCGCTCACGTGAACGCCATGCGCCCGGACGTGCCGTCCGCCCCGGGGGCGCCCGCGTGCACGTACGGCTGCACGTACCTATGCACGAACCATTCCTGTGCACGGACCATTGCCTGGCGTACGTATCGGTATCTAGAGTGGCAGATCACGCCGGAGGTCGCGCCGCCCCGAGGAGAACTGCATGAGCAGCCTGACCCTCGACGCCGGGGTGCTCCCGCTCCCCCGGCCCTTCCGGGACGGCACGGCCCGCGCCCCCGGCCGGGACGACGACCGGGCCGAGGTGCTCAAGGCCCTCGTCCTGCGGGCCCGCGACGGCGACGCCGAGGCGTTCGGGTCCCTCTACGACCACTACGTCGAGCTCGTCTACCGCTACATCTACTACCGCGTGGGGACGCACTCGCAGACCGAGGACCTCACCAGCGAGACGTTCCTGCGCGCACTGCGCCGGATCTGCGACTTCCACTGGCAGGGCAAGGACTTCGGCGCCTGGCTGGTGACGATCGCGCGGAACCTCGTCGCCGACCACTTCAAGTCCGGCCGCTACCGGCTGGAGATCTGCACCGCCGAACTCGTCGAGCCCGACCGGCACCAGGAGGGGCCGGAGCGCACCGTCCTTGACTCGATGACGAACCGCACGCTGCTGGAGGCCGTCCGCCGGCTCGGCTCGGAGCAGCAGGAGTGCGTCGTGCTGCGGTTCCTGCACGGGCTGTCGGTCGCGGAGACCGCGCTGATCATGGACAAGAAGCCGGGCGCGATCAAGGCTCTGCAGTACCGCGCCGTCCGGTCGCTGGCCCGGATGCTCCCGGCCGACCTGCTGCGATAGCCTCCCGGGGACCCCATGGGCCGCCCATGAAGGGGTAGTGCCCGGCCCCGCCGCAGGCTTCGGCGGCCCCCGCCGCGGGCATCATTGAAGGGTCTATCAAACTCTGCACCGGGCCGTAACCCGCGCCGCCGCACGATCGTTTTGCGGGCAGGAGCGCGTTCGCGTCTGGATACCGCAAGGGAGCGGCTGTTGATGACCGGGCGAGGGAAGATCGCCGAGCAGGGGAACGCGCTGGCCCGGCTGCGGGTGAGCGACGCGGGCCCCGACCCGAGGTTCCGCGCCGGGCTGCGCGAGCGGCTCGTCGCCGCCGCGAGCGGCCGGGGTGACGACGGTCCCAATCACGGCCGGGACGACGGTCTGGGACAAGGGGGTTGACTAGGCTCGGCCCCATGCGGCGATTCTGGCAGCGCGCCAAGGACGAAGATCACAAGAGCGCCGGGGAGGTCGCCGCGGCCGCGGCGACCGAGCCCGAGCCGCTCCCGGACCCCGATCCGTCCGCGGCGGCGTTCTTCGACGTCGACAACACGATGATGCGCGGGGCGTCCATCTACTACTTCGCGCGCGGCCTCGCCGCCCGCAAGCTGTTCACGATGCGCGACCTCGCCATGTTCGCCTGGGGGCAGGCTGCGTTCCGGCTGCGCGGCACCGAGAACTCCGAGCACATCGGCAGCGCGAAGGAGGCCGCGCTGTCGTTCGTCGCCGGCCAGCGCGTCGACAAGATCGTCTCGTTGAGCGAGGAGATCTACGACGAGGTCATGGCCGACCGGATCTGGCACGGCACCCGGACCCTCGCCCTCCAGCACCTGGACGAGGGCCAGCAGGTCTGGCTCGTCACCGCCACGCCCGTCGAGGTCGCCCGGACGATCGCGCACCGCCTCGGCCTGACCGGTGCGCTCGGCACCGTCGCCGAGACCCGCGACGGCCTCTACACGGGCCGGCTCGTCGGGAACCTGCTGCACGGCCCCGCGAAGGCCGAGGCCGTCCGCGCGCTCGCGCAGCGCGAGGGCCTGGACCTGACGCGCTGCGCCGCCTACAGCGACTCGATCAACGACCTGCCGCTGCTGACCGTCGTCGGCCACCCGCACGCCGTGAACCCCGACCCCGAGCTCCGCGCGCACGCCAGGGAGCACGGCTGGCCCGTCCACGACTTCCGGACCGGCCGCAGGGTCACGATGATCGCGCTGCCGGTCGCGGCCGGCGCGGGCGCCGTAGCGGGCGGGGTCGCCGCCGGCGTCGCCCTCCGCCGCCACTACCGCGCCTGACCGCCCTCACCGGGACGTCAGCCGCACCACCGGGTACTCCCGGTCGGATTTGCTCTGGTACTTCGCGATGCGCGGCTGAGCTTCGGCGATGCGCTGCCACGCCGCTTCCCGGTCGGCGCCTTCGAGCCGCTGCGGCGCCACCGGAACGGCCTCCTCGCCGGGCAGTTCCATGGACGCCCGGTCGGCGTGCGCCATCAGATTGGCGAACCAGTCCGGGTGCCGGTCTCCGCCGCCCGACGCCACGATCAGCCGCGCGTCGTCCCCGTCGGCGAACCATGCGACCGGCGTCTCCCGAGGCTCGCCGCTGCGCTTGCCCACGGTGTGCAGGACCAGGACGTCCATCCCCATGACTGACCCGCGCCCCTTGCGGACCTTGCGGATCATCCGCGCGTTGGCCCGATGCTGCATCCACCGCGAGAACGCCCCCGGCCCGCCCGACTTCTCCTTATGCCCCTGCGCCACCGTCTACCTCCGCCGATCGGTCGATGTAAACTAGGAGTTCCCAGTTCAAGGCGGCTTCTTCATTCCTGACCGACCTGCCGGCCTTGTCAGCGGTGGCCCAGCACGTTGACCACACGGCCGTTGGGGTCGCGGACGAAAAACCGTCGCACTCCCCACTCCTCGTCCTGCAGGGGATGCACGATCTCAGCACCGCCGTCCCGCATGGCCGCGTAGACCGCGTCCACGTCGTCGACCTCGACGCTCATGTCGGCGTTGACCGGCGCGGTCTCGTCCCTCGTGAAGAAGCTGATCTGCGCTGTCGGATTGGCCGGGGAGGCGAGCGTCACGACCCACCCCATGTTCATGACCTCCTCGAAGCCCAGCAGCTCATAGAACTCCCGGCTCTCCGGCACGACCTCAGACTGGATGTTGGGCACCACACGGCGAATGGTCATCGACAACTCCAATAGCAAAGGTCCCGGCCATCTCGCCTGGCCAGGTGCCTAACCTTCAGGTAATCACGCACCTCAAAGTGCGTTCTTGTGGTCTGCGGCGCCCCGCTGAACAGTGGATGCATGAACACGCAACGAATCAGCGTCCTCGGCCTGGGGAGCATGGGCCGCGCCCTCGCGAGCACGCTCCTCAAGGCCGGCCACGAGGTGACGATCTGGAACCGCACGCCAGGTAAGGCGGGCGACCTCCGCGCACGCGGTGCACGGGAGGCGCCGAGCCTGGAGGAGGCGATCGAAACAAGTGACCTGACGCTCGCGTGCCTCTTGGACGACGCCAGTGTCCGCGAAACCCTGACACCGGCCATAGGGAAGTTGACCGGCAGGACGCTTGTCAACCTCACCAGCGGCTCAGCGCGGCAGGCACGCGAACTCGCCGGATGGCTCGCGAAGAACGAGGTGCGCTTCCTCGCCGGCGGCATCATGGCCGTGCCTCCGGCGATAGGCACGGACGAAGCCTTCATCCTCTACAGCGGCCCACGCGACCTGTTCGACCACGTGGCCCCCGTGCTCGCGTCCCTTGCCCGTCCGCACTGGGTGGGCGAGGACCACGGTTACGCGGCGCTGTACGACATGGGCGCGCTGAGCGGCATGTACGGCATGATCGCCGGGGTGAGCCACGCGACGGCACTGGTCGACGCGGAAGGCGGCGACGTGGGGACGTTCATACGCGAGGTGCTCCACCCATGGATGAAGCAGATGCTCCCGCTCATGTTCGCCGAACCCGACCCGGGCGAGTCCAACGCCGAGATGCAGGCGACCGGCCTGGAGACGATGATTTCCACGTCCCAGGAGGCGGGAGTACCGGGCGACCTGACCGGCCACCTGCGCGCCGCACTCTGGGAGATGCGCCGCGCGGCCGCCTGACCAGGGCATACAGCTGCAGGGCGGGGCATAGCGACTACCATCGGGCAAATGCGCAACCCGCCCTACATCTGTGCCCTTGACGCCGCGATGGACGTCGTCGGCGGCAAATGGAAAGCGCTGATCCTGTGGGCTCTGGACGAGCGGCTCCACCGCTTCGGCGAGTTGCGCCGCAGCCTCCCCGGCGTCAGCGAGAAGGTGCTCACCCAGCAACTGCGCGAGCTTGAGGCGGACGGAATCGTCCGCCGCACCGTCTTCGACGAGACCCCACCCCGAGTCGAATACGAACTGACCGAAGAAGGCGCCGCCCTACACGCGGCCCTCACCCCCTTGGGCGCCTGGGCCGAACACCGCATGGCCACCCTCGCCCTAACCC
>NZ_SMKM01000119.1 GCF_004348665.1 Actinomadura sp. GC306
GGTCGGGGGTTAGTGCTGGGCGGCGGGGCCCATTTCGTGCCGGGTCCTGCTCTCCTGGCCGAGGCGCCGCAGCCGGAACGCGGCGCCGACCATCGCGGCGCCGAACAGGATCGCGAACAGCCCGATCAGCCAGACGATGGCGAGCGCACCGGACACCGGCCACAGGAACAGCAGGACGCCGAACAGCACCGAGATCGCCCCGGAGAGCAGGTAGGCCCACTCTCCCCGCAGTTCCTTGCGCAGCGCGATCGCGGCGACGATCTCCAGTAGCCCGGTGGCGACCGCCCACGCGGCGATCAGCATGAGCAGCGCGAACGCGGTGATGCCCGGCCAGCCGAACGCCGCGATGCCGAGCGCGATCCCCGCGACGCCGGACAGGGCGAGCAGCCCGCGCGGCGCGCCCGTGGTGCCGCGCACCGCCAGCAGCACGGCGACCACTCCGTCCGCGAGCGCGAAGGCACCGAACAGCACGACCAGCGCCCAGACGGTGATGGCCGGCCAGACGAGGGCGACGACGCCGAACAGGACCGCGAAGGCGCCGCGTACGGCCAGGGCCCACCAGTGGCGGGCCATCAAATCGAACATAACGGACCTCCTGCGGGCTATCTCTCCCCGCATCCGGTCCCTACACCCACCGGAACGTCAAGGCCGGCCGCGGACGCCCATGGCATCCGCGGCCGGCCTCGTGCACGCCTTCCGGCCCCCGGGTCAGTTCTCCAGGCGGCGGACCAGGTCGTGGTACTCGTCCCACAGCGCCTTCGGCATGTGGTCGCCGAACTTCTCGAAGTGCTCGGGGACGAGGGCGGCCTCCTGCTTCCACACCTCCGTGTCCACCGTCAGCAGCGTCTCGAGGTCGGCGTCGTCGATCTCCAGGCCGTCGGTGTCGAGCGCGTCCCTGGTCGGCAGGTGCCCGATCGGGGACTTGACCGCGTCGGCCTGGCCGTTGAGCCGCTCCACGATCCACTTGAGCACGCGGCTGTTCTCGCCGAAGCCCGGCCAGATGAACTTGCCGTCGGCGTTCTTGCGGAACCAGTTGACGTAGTAGATGCGGGGCAGCTTCTCGGCGTCGGTGGCCTTGCCGATCTTCAGCCAGTGGCCGAAGTAGTCGCCCATGTTGTAGCCGCAGAACGGCAGCATGGCGAACGGGTCGCGGCGCAGCTCGCCCACGGCACCTTCAGCCGCGGCGGTCTTCTCGGACGCGACGTTCGCGCCGAGGAACACGCCCTGCTGCCAGTCGAACGACTCGGTGACCAGCGGCACCGCGGACGCGCGGCGGCCGCCGAACAGGATCGCCGAGATCGGGACGCCCTTCGGGTCCTCCCACTCGTCGGCGATGATCGGGCACTGCCCCGCCGGGGTGGTGAACCGGGCGTTCGGGTGCGCGGCCGGGGTGTCGGAGTCGGGCGTCCAGTCGTTGCCGCGCCAGTCCGTCAGGTGCGCGGGGGGCTCGTCGGTGAGGCCCTCCCACCACACGTCGCCGTCGTCGGTGAGCGCCACGTTGGTGAAGATGCTGTTGCCCCACAGCGTCTTCACGGCGTTGGCGTTGGTGCTCGCGCCGGTGCCGGGCGCGACGCCGAAGAACCCGGCCTCGGGGTTGATCGCGTAGAGGCGGCCGTCGTCGCCGAACCGCATCCAGGCGATGTCGTCGCCGATCGTCTCGACCTTCCAGCCCGGGATGGTCGGCTCCAGCATCGCGAGGTTGGTCTTGCCGCACGCCGACGGGAACGCCGCCGCGACGTAGCGGGTCTCACCGGCGGGCGGCGTGAGCTTCAGGATGAGCATGTGCTCGGCCATCCAGCCCTCGTCGCGCGCCATCGTGGACGCGATCCGCAGCGCGTAGCACTTCTTGCCCAGCAGCGCGTTGCCGCCGTACCCGGACCCGAACGACCAGATCTCCCGGGTCTCGGGGAAGTGGGTGATGTACTTCGTGGAGTTGCACGGCCACTTGGCGTCCTCCTGGCCGGGCTCAAGGGGGGCGCCGACGGAGTGGACGGCCTTGACGAACGACCCGCGCTCCTCGATGAGCCGCAGCGCGCCCTCGCCCATCCGCGTCATGATCCGCATCGACACGGCGACGTAGGCCGAGTCCGTGATCTCGACGCCGAGCTGGGAGATGTTGCCGCCGAGGGGGCCCATGCAGAACGGCACCACGTACATGGTGCGGCCCTTCATGCAGCCGTCGAAGAGACCGTTCAGGGTCTCCTTCATCTCGGCGGGCGCGACCCAGTTGTTGGTGGGGCCGGCGTCCTCCTCCTTCTCGGAGCAGATGAACGTGCGGTCCTCGACGCGGGCGACGTCAGTGGGGTCGGAGGCGGCGTAGAAGCTGTTCGGCCGTTTCGCGGGGTCGAGCCGCGTGAGGGTGCCCTGCTCGACGAGGAGGCCGGTCAGGCGCTCCCACTCCGCGTCCGAGCCGTCGCACCATTCGACGCGGTCCGGCTTGGTAAGCTCGGCGATCCCGCGCACCCACTCGATCAGTTCGGTGTGGCCGGTAGGGGCCTGGTCGAGGCCGGAGACCTGGTTGGACACGGGCAACTCCTTCAGCTGTTCGCAGATCCTTGCATGATGAACAAGACCCGCCGTTTTTGCTATTTGGTCTGGACCAATCCCGTCCACTATTGGCCCTTCCATGCCCTTTCTGTGGCAGATATCACCTACATACCGGGCTGACGGGCGGCCTCCGGCCACGTACGGTCCTGGTACTGGTCAAGCCGGGTACACGTGGGTTTCGGTGGCCTTCACAGCCGCCCATATCAGGCTGCCCTCGGACAATTGGAGCTCCGCGACGGCCGCCGCGGTGACGTCGGCGACGGCGTCGAAAGGCGGCCCGGACAACCGGACCCGGACCCGGTCCCCCTGCCGTTCGACGGCCGCGACGCGGGCGCGCCAGAGGTTGCGGGGGCTGCCGTCGGGACGGCTCCGGTACAGCGCCACCGCGGCTGGCGAGAAGGCGAGAAAGACCTCACCTTCGAGTGAGTCGACAGTGTCCAGCGTTCCGGCACCGGCCCCGTCGATCGCGACCGTGCCCGCCCTGGCCCGGCCCCGGTACAGGTTCAGGCCCACCAGCCGCGCGACGTAGTCGGTGCGGGGCCTGCGGGCCACCTCGGCGGGCGCGCCCTCCTGCACGAGGCGCCCGCCCTCCACGACGACGATGCGGTCGGCCAGCACCATCGCGTCCAGGGGGTCGTGCGTCACCAGCACGGCCGCGCCCGCGAACCCGGCGAGGTGGCGGCGCAGCGCGGCGCGGATCTCCAGCCGGGTGTGCGCGTCGAGGGCCGCGAGCGGCTCGTCGAGCAGCAGCAGTCCCGGCTCGACCGCCAGCGCCCGCGCGAGCGCCACGCGCTGCGCCTGCCCGCCCGACAGCGCCCGCGGCCGGACGGCCGCGAACTCCGCCAGGCCGACGCGCTCCAGCCACCGCGCGGCGCGGCGGCGGGCCTCGCTGCGGCCGGCGCCGCGGCAGCGCGGCCCGAACGCGACGTTCTCCAGCACGCTGAGGTGCGGGAACAGCAGGTAGTCCTGGAACACCATGCCGATGCCGCGGCGGTCGGGCGGCAGCGCGCCGAGGTCGCCGCCGTCCAGCCGGATGTGGCCGCCGGACACCGGGACCAGCCCCGCCAGCGCGCGCAGCGCGGTGCTCTTGCCCGCCCCGTTCGGCCCGAGCAGCGCCACGACCTCGCCCGGCTCGGCGGTGAGCGCGAGGTCCAGCTCGAACCCGGCCCGCCGCACGACGAGCCGCGCGTCCAGCCCCTCGCCCGCTCCGCTCACCTGGAGGACTCCATCCACCTGCCCCGCAGGGCGGCGAGCACGACGACCGAGACCGCCAGCAGGACGAGGCTCAGCACGATCGCGGCCTCCGGGTCGGTCTCCAGCGCCAGGTAGACGGCCAGCGGCATCGTCTGCGTCCGGCCCGGGAAGTTGCCCGCGAAGGTGATCGTCGCGCCGAACTCGCCGAGGGCCCGCGCCCAGCACAGCACGGCGCCGGCCACGACCCCGGGCGCGACGAGGGGCAGCGTCACCCGGCGGAAGATCGTCCAGCGGCCCGCACCGAGCGTGGCGGCGGCCTCCTCATAGCGCAGGTCCGCGGCGCGCAGCGCGCCCTCCACGCTGATCACCAGGAACGGCATCGCCACGAACGTCTCGGCCAGCACGACCCCGGCGGTGGTGAACGGGAACGTGATCCCGAACGTGGAGTCCAGCCAGCCGCCGACCAGGCCGCGCCGCCCGAGGACGAGTAGCAGCGCGACACCGCCGACGACCGGCGGCAGCACCAGCGGCACCGTCACCAGCGCCCGGACCACGCCCGAGCCCGGGAACCGGACCCGCGCCAGCGTCCACGCCAGCGGGACGCCGAACAGCAGGCACAGGCCCGTGGCGAGGGTGGCGGTGACCATCGACAGCCGCAGCGCGTCCAGCACCTGCGGCTGCATGAGGCGGGTGCCGAGCGTGGACCACGGGGCGCGGACGAGCAACCCGAGCAGCGGCAGCACCAGGAACGCCAGCCCCGCGAGGGCGGGCACCAGGAGGACCAGCGGCGGCCGTCCGGGCAGCCGGTCCGCGTCCCCGGCCCCCCGGAGCGCCTTCGGCGCCGCTCTCATGCCGCCTCGAACCCCGCCCGGCGCAACGCCGCCCGCCCCTGCGCCCCGAGCACCAGTGCGATGAACTCCTTGGCGAGCGCGCTGTGCGGGGCCTCGGCCACCTCGACGATCGGGTAGTCGTTGCGGGCCCGCGCCGACTCGGGGAACTCGATCGCCCTGACCCTGTCCCCCGCCGCCTCGGCGTCGGTGCGGTAGACGAGCCCGGCGTCGGCCTCCCCGATGCCGACCTTGGTGAGGACGGCCTTGACGTCCTGCTCCCGCGACACCGGCTCGACCTCCACCCCGGCGGCGTCGAGGGCCTTCTCCGCCGCGGCGCCGCAGGGCACCTGGACGGCGCACAGGATGACCTTGAGGCCCGGCTTGGACAGGTCATCGACCGAGTCCACCGCGCCTGGGTCGTCCTTGGGGACGGCGACGACCAGGCGGTTCCGTGCAAATACCCGCGGTGGCCCGGCCGCGTCGCCCGCCTCGGTGACCGTCGCCATCGTGGCGGTGCTGGCGGCAGCGAAGACGTCCACCGGCGCGCCCTGCGTGATCTGCTGCGCGAGGGTCGAGCTTCCGGCGAAGCCGAACCTGACCCGCACCCCGGGATGCGAGCCCTCGAACGCCTTGCCGAGTTCGGTGAACGCCTCGGTGAGCGAGGCCGCCGCGAACACCGTCAGGGTACGGCCGCCGCCCGCGCCCGACGAAGCGCCCTCATCCACCTCCCCGCACCCGGCCAGGGCGAGGAGCAGCAGGGACACCACCGCCAGGACGCGCTTGCACATGTGTGCTCCCCCGGGATTCAGGACGGCTCGGCCACCTCGACGACGACGTTGGTGGACTTCACGACCGCCTCGGCGACCACACCGACCCGCAGGCCGAGGTCGTCCGCCGCCTCGCGGCTCATGAGCGACACCACCCGGAACGGCCCGGCCTGGATCTCGACCTGCGCCATCACCCCATCGCGCAGGACCTCGGTCACGATCCCCCGCAGCCGGTTGCGCGCCGAGGAGAACCGCTCCCCCTGGTCGGACGGCGCGGCCCCCCGCGCCTGCTCGCGCACGAAGGCGGCGAGCTCGGCGCCCGGTACCAGGCGGTGCCCGTGCTCGTCCCGCGTCGCGGGGAGCCGGCCGCCGTCCACCCAGCGGCGGACGGTGTCCGCACTGACCCCGAGAAGCGCGGCCGCCTCACTGATCCTGAACGTCGTCACCCACCCCAGACTACCGCCCCGCAAATGCAAGCGCGAGACCGCAACTTAACCAGCAGACACAAGCCTCTCTTCGCTTTACCTTCGCAGATGCAACCCCCTCGTCCAACATTCACCGAGGCGACGAAGACGTTGACTTGCGGCGTGTTGTTGTTATCCGGCCTTCCATACCAACAACACGCCGCAAGTCAACGAACTCGGGGGGCCGTTGCGCTGGGAGGGGCTGGTGATCCGGTGGGGGCTCGCGCGCGTACTCGTTGGTGATCTTCGTGGTGGCGGCCGGGGTTTTCCGGTCGTGTGGAGTGGGTTGGTCCGGGTATCGGGGATGCAAAGAAACCCCCTGCCCGGTCAGGAGGAATGATCATGACTGGGACCATGCGCGCACCGCGCACCCGGGGCCTGCTCAGCGGGACGCTGCTGGTGCTGCTCGGCCTGTGGGGCGGGCTGCTGCCCTTCGTCGGCCCGTACTTCGGCTTCGGCTTCGCCCCCGACGAGACGTGGGTCTACGACACCGACCGGCTCCAGCTCAGCGTCGCCCCCGCGGCGGCCGTCGTCCTCGGCGGGCTGATCGTGCTCGCGGGCGCCAACCGCGTGCTCGGGATGCTGGGCGCCTGGCTCGCCGCGCTCGGCGGGGCCTGGTTCGCCGTCGGGCACACCGTCGCCGCGCTGTGGGACGCCTCCGGAGTCGGCGCCCCGCTCGGCACGGGCGAAGGACAGCGGATCGCCGAGCAACTCGCCGGGTTCACCGGCCTCGGCGTCGTCATCGCGTTCCTCGCCGGCCTCGCGCTCGGCCGCTTCGCCGTGGCCGGCGCCCGGGAGGCGGCGGCACGGGAGGCCGCGGGGGCCGCGGAGTCCGACCGGCCCGGCTCGGGCACCACGCAGCCGCTGGTCTACGGACGCTACGCGCGGGAGAACCCGCCCGGGCCCGCGCCGCACCAGCCGCACCACGGCGACCAGCCGGTCGCGGGCGAGCAGCGCTACGACCGCTGAGCGGACGCACCGGCGGACGGCGGGCCCGGCGGACGGGCGGCTACCGGTCGTGCCTGCGCATGTCGCGGACGGACTTGGTCGTCTCGTAGCTGCCGCGCTCGTCGTCGAGCCGCACGTCGTCGCGGTCGGTGAACATCGCCACGAAGGCGATCAGCAGGCCGACGCCGCCGATCCACGGTTCCCGCCAGGCGAAGCTCAGCGCCACGCAGACCACGGCGCAGGAGATCAGCAGCAAGAGCTTCACGTCGTACCCCTCGACCCGCCTCCGGTCCCGGACGTCCCGGTCACCGGCCGTGCACCAGCCGCGCGATCAGCGAGTAATGGAAGACTTACTCACTGCCCGCAGAATGCATACTGACACGCCGCGGCCCGCCCGGGAAAGATCCCGGACGGGCCGAAGGCCGAAATTTCGGTTACTTGCGGTTCTTACCGCGCTTCTCGCGGATCTTCATGGTGATGTCGAGGGGCGTGCCGTCGAAGCCGAACTCCTCGCGCAGCCGCCGCTCGATGAACCGCCGGTACCCCTCCTCAAGGAACCCGGACGTGAACAGCACGAACCGCGGGGGCCGCACCCCCGCCTGCGTGGCGAACAGCACGCGCGGCTGCTTGCCGCCGCGCACCGGGTGCGGGTGCGCGTTCACCAGGTCGGCGAAGAACTGGTTCAGCTTCGAGGTCGGGACGCGGGTGCCCCAGCCCTCCAGCGCCGTCTCGATCGCCGGTACGAGCTTCTCCATGTGCCGCCCGGTCCTGGCGGAGATGTTCACCCGCGGCGCCCACCGCGCGTTGTGCAGCTGCCGGTCGATCTCCCGTTCGAGGTAGTGGCGGCGCTCCTCGTCCAGCAGGTCCCACTTGTTGTAGGCGATGACGAGCGACCGGCCCGACTCGACCACCATCGAGATGATCCGCAGGTCCTGCTCGGCGAGCGGCTGGTCGGCGTCCACCAGCACGACCGCGACCTCGGCGCGCTCCAGCGCCGACCGGGTGCGCAGCGTCGCGTAGAAGTCGGCGCCCTGGTTCTCGCGGTGCCGCCGCCGAATCCCGGCCGTGTCGATGAACCGCCACGTCCTGCCGCCCAGCTCGATCAGCTCGTCGACGGGGTCGCGGGTCGTGCCCGCCACCGCGTCTACGACGGCCCGCTCCTCCCCCGCCAGCTTGTTCAGCAGGCTCGACTTGCCGACGTTCGGGCGGCCCAGCAGCGCGACCCGGCGCGGCCCGCCCGGCTCGCCGAACGTCTCCGGCGGGGCCTCCGCCGGCAGCGCCGCCAGCACCGCGTCGAGCAGGTCGCCGCTGCCGCGGCCGTGCAGGGCGCTGACCGGGTGCGGCTCGCCGATGCCGAGCGACCACAGCAGCGCCGCGTCGGACTCGGCGGCCACGCCGTCGACCTTGTTCGCGACCAGCACCACCGGCTTGCCGGACCGGCGCAGGATCTCCACCACGGCCTCGTCGACGTCGGTCGCGCCGACGGTCGCGTCCACGACGAACAGCACGACGTCCGCCAGCTCGACCGCCAGCCGCGCCTGCTCGGCGATCGCCGCGGCCAGCCCGGTCGAGTCGGGCAGCCACCCGCCGGTGTCGACGACGGTGAACCGGCGGCCGCTCCACGTCGCGTCGTAGGCGACGCGGTCGCGGGTCACCCCGGGGACGTCCTCCACGACAGCCTCGCGGCGGCCGAGGATCCGGTTGACCAGGGTCGACTTGCCGACGTTCGGCCGCCCGACCACCGCCACGACCGGCGCGGGGCCCGCGTCCTCGGGGACGTCGGACACGACGTCCGCCGTCTCCAGGTCCGCCGTCTCGATCTCGTAATCGCTCACTGTCCCGTCTCCGCGGGGGCCGTCAGGCCGCCCGCTCACTCATGCTCTTTGGCGAGCCGCACGATCGCCTCGACGACCTCGCTCAGGCTCAGCTCCGTCGAGTCGATCTCGTGCGCGTCGTCCGCCATGGTCAGCGGCGACGCCTTCCGGGTGGAGTCCAGCCGGTCGCGCCGCGCCTGCTCGGCCTGCGTCACCGTCACCGACGCCCCCGGGTCGGCCGCGAGGTCCTTCGCGCGGCGCGCCGCCCGCGTCTCCTCGCTGGCGGTCAGGTACACCTTCACCGGGGCGTCCGGGACGACGACCGTGCCGATGTCACGGCCCTCCACGACGATGCCGCCGGCCCCGATGATCTCGCGCTGCAGCTCGACGAGCCGGGCGCGGACCGCCGGGACGGAGCTGACGGCGCTGACCGCGTTCGTCACCTCGCGGGTGCGGATCGGGCCGGACACGTCCGTCCCGTCGACCGTGATCGCCGGCGCGTCCGGGTCGGTGCCGGACTCGATGGCCGGTTCGAGCGCGCGGGCCGCGACGGCCTCGGCGTCCTCGACCGGCACGCCGTGGGCGAGCATCCACCACGTCATGGCGCGGTACATCGCTCCGGTGTCCAGGTAGCGGAGGCCCAGTGTGCGGGCGACGCCCTTGGACGCGCTGGACTTGCCCGACCCGGAGGGTCCGTCCATGGCGATGACGAGCGGCACGATCGCTCCCTCTCTGTTCCGTTGAGGCGCCTCGGGCGCGAGGCCGCGGGCGGGCCGGGCGGCGCTCTCCGCCGCACCGGCGCGCGGGTTCCCCCCGGACGGGCCCCGGCGAACCAGGCTACCGTTCCGCGCCCACTCCCCGGGCCGCTAGCCGGGCACCGACCAGCCGCGGGCGCGCAGCTCGGCGGCGAGCCGCTCGGCCGCCTCCGGCACCACCGCCAGCTCCAGCACGCCGAGCGGGCGGCCCGGCGAGTGCTCGATCGTCACGTCCTCGATGTTGACGCCCGCGATCCCCGCCGCCTGGAAGATCATCGCCAGTTCGCCGGGGCGGTCCGGGATGACGACCTGGACCGTCGCGTAGGCGGGCTGGTCGCCGCCGTGCTTGCCGGGGATGCGGGAGCGGCCCGCGTTCCCGCGCAGCAGCAGGTCGGCCACGTGGGCGGCGGCCTCCTCGCTGCCGTCGCGCAGCAGCGACGCCGCCACCGCCAGGTCGGTCGCGACGGCCTCCAGCACGTCGGCGACCGGCGCGGAGTTCGCCGACAGGATCCCGATCCACAGCCGCGGGTCGCTGGCCGCGATCCGGGTGACGTCGCGGACGCCCTGCCCGGCGAGCCCCAGCGCCGTGTCGTCGGCGCCGGTGAGCCGGGCCGCGACGGCGGCCGAGACCACGTGCGGTCCATGCGAGACCAGCGCGACGGCCCGGTCGTGCTCGGCGGCGTCCACCTCGACCGGCATCCCGCCGCACGCCTTCACCAGGCCCGTGACGGCTTCGACGGTCTCCGGCGTCGCCTCCGGCGGTGCGCACAGCGCCCACGGGCGGCCGAGGAACAGGTCCGCGCGGGCCGCGCCCGGCCCCGACCGCTCCCGGCCCGCGAGCGGGTGCCCCGCCACGAACGTCGTCATGTCGCAGCCCAGCTCGGCCGCCTGCGCCAGCGGCAGCGCCTTCACGCTCGCCACGTCGGTGTAGGCGGTGGCGAGGCCGCGCTTCTGCGCGTCCAGCAGCGTCACCGCCACCGCCGCCGGCGGCACCGCGAGCACCGCCAGGTCGGCGGGCCCGGCGGCCGCGCCGTCCGGCAGCCGGTCGCCGGCGCCGAGCTCCACCGCCATCGCCAGCGCCGCCGCGTCCCGGTCGGTCAGCAGCACCTCGGCGCCCTGGTCCCGCATGGCCAGGGCGATCGACGTACCGATCAGCCCCGTCCCGACCACGATGATGCGCCGCGCCGCCGCGTCCTCACTCACGCCGGTCAGCCTACTGCTCCCCGGCCACTGCTCCCGGCCGCGGGCGCACGATCGCCGGTCATGTCACCGGGCGATGTCACTGGGCGATGTCGAGGCGCAGCGCCGTCGCGCCGCGCAGGTACACGTGCTGGACGTCCGACCGGGGCCGGGACGTCTCGATGTGCGCCATCAGCCGGATGACCCGCGGCAGCGCCCCCGGCACGGCGATCTCCGACGCGCACAGCAGCGGCACCTCGTGGAAACCGAGCTTGCGGGCGGCGAGCGCCGGGAACTCCGCCGTGAGGTCCGGCGTGGTCGTGAAGACCACGCTGATGACGTCGTCGGTGCTCAGCTCGTTGCGGGCCATCACCGCCGAGACGAGCTCCGTCGTCGCCTCCAGGATCTGGTCCCGGTCGTCGGCGTCGACCTGCGTCGCGCCCCGGACCGCCCGTACCGCCACAGCCGTTCCCCCTCCTCGTCCCGCCCGCCTACAGTCCCACGGCCTTGTACAGGTCGCCGACCTCGTGGACGGTCAGCGCCCGCATCGTGCCCGGCTTCAGCGAACCCAGCCTGATCGGCCCGAACTCTATTCGCGCGAGCTGCTGGACCGGGAACCCGACCTCCTTCAGCAGCCGCCGCACGATGTGCTTCCGCCCCTCGTGCAGCGTGATCTCCACCAGCACGCGCCGGCCGACCTGGTCGAACACCCGGAACTTGTCGGCCTTGGCGGGCCCGTCGTCCAGCGTCACGCCGGCCCGCAGCCGCTTGCCGAGGTCGCGCGGGATCGGCCCGTGGATCTCGGCCAGGTAGGTCTTGGCGACGCCGAAGCTCGGGTGGGTGAGCCGGTGCGACAGCTCGCCGTCGTTGGTGAGCAGGATCAGGCCCTCGGTGTCGGTGTCCAGCCGGCCGACGTGGAACAGCCGCTCGGGGACGTCGACGTACTCGGCGAGGGACTTGCGGCCCCGCTCGTCCGCCATCGTGCTCACCACCCCGCGGGGCTTGTTGATGGCGTAGTAGCGCATCTCGGCGCGGGTTTCGACGCGCTTGCCGTCCACGTGGATGACGGCGCTCCGGGGGTCGACGCGCTCACCGAACCGGAACACCTTCTTCCCGTCGACGGTGACGCGGCCCTCGCCGATCAGCTCCTCGCAGTGGCGGCGGCTGCCGATCCCGGCCTCGGCCAGGACCTTCTGCAGCCGCACGCCCTCGTTCTCGGTCACGTGTCCTCAACTATGTCGTCAGGCAGGTCATCGGGCAGGAAGGGGGCGAGCTCGGGCAGCTCGTCGAGGTCGCGGAGCCCGAGCCGCTCCAGGAAGTACCCGGTGGTGCGGTACAGGTGGGCCTGCGACTCGGGGTCCTGCCCGGCGTCCTCGATCAGGCCGCGCAGCGTCAGGGTGCGGATGACCCCGTCGCTGTTGACGCCGCGGATCGCCGACACGCGGGCGCGGCTGACCGGCTGCCGGTAGGCGACGACGGCGAGCGTCTCCAGCGCGGCCTGGGTGAGCCGCGCCTGCTGCCCGTCGGTGACGAACCGCTCCACGACCGGGGCGCACACGTCCCGGGTGTAGAACCGCCAGCCGCCCGCGACCTCCCTGAGGTCGAACCCGCGGCCCTGCTCAGTGTATTCCGCGGCCAGCTCCCGCAGCGTCTCCGCGACCTCGCCGCGGGGGCGTTCCAGCAGCTGCGCGAGCGTCACCTCGGCGACCGGCTCGTCGACCACCAGCAGGATCGCCTCGATGGACGCCCGCAGCCCCGGAAGCTCCGGCGCCTGCGCGCCGGGTCCCTCAGTCATCGTCTCCCTCGTCCCTGTGTTCCGTCTCGGCGCCGTCCTTCTCGGCGCCGTCCTTCTTCGCCGCGCCCTCGTAGTCGTCGCCGACCTCGACGTCGCCCTCGTCGGTGCCGGTCCAGGTGACGTGCAGCTCGCCGAGCGGCTCCTGCTGCTCGAACATGACGTTCTGGTCCCGGTAGAGCTCCAGCAGCGCCAGGAACCGCGCGACGACCTCGTAGGTGCCCTCGGCGTCCGACGCGAGGACGCGGAACGTCGTGTTCCGGAGCCGGCGCAGCTTCGCCACGACGATCGCGGCCTGCTCGGTGACGCTGGCCCTCGGCTGGTAGATGTGCTCGACGGAGACCGACGGCGCCTCCCGGGGCGTGAACGCCCTGGCGGCGAGGCGGGCGAACTCCTCGGGCCCGAGCCCGAGCAGCACCTCCGGCAGCAGGTTCGCGAACCGCGGCTCCATCGGGACGACGCGCGGGAACCGGCGGCTCGCGTCGGCGATCCGCCCGGCGAAGACCTTCGCGACCTCCTTGTAGGCGCGGTACTGCAGCAGCCGCGCGAACAGCAGGTCGCGGGCCTCCAGCAGGGCCAGGTCCTCCTCGTCGTCGACCTCCCCGGACGGCAGCAGCCGGGCGGCCTTCAGGTCCAGCAGGGTCGCGGCGACGAGCAGGAAGTGGCTGGCCTGGTCGAGGTCCCAGTCGCGGCCGTAGGAGCGGATGTGCGCGATGAAGTCGTCGGTGACCTTGTGCAGCGACACCTCGGTGATGTCGAGCTTGTGCTTGGAGATCAGCCCGAGCAGCAGGTCGAACGGCCCCTCGAAGTTGTCCAGGTGGACGCGGAAGCCCTGCTCCTCCCCCGGTTCCGGCCGGGGCTGCCGCCCCGGCTCCGGCGACGTCTCGTCCACGTCGCTCACGGTAGCGGAGGTCACCTCCCGCGCTGTGCTCACCGGCCACATCGTCCCATGCGCCCGGCACCGCTCGCACCGCGCCGCCGCGGGTGCCGCCGCGCGCACCGGCCTGGGGGGCCGGGCGCCGCCGACCGGTCATCCGCCCGGCGAGGCCCGCCGCGAACTGGAAAGCCGGCGCCTCGCCGACTCCGTAACACGGGCTGGGTCACCCCGCGAGGGCCCACCGCCCCAGGACTTCCCGCGCCAGCCCGCGGTAGGCGTTCGCGCCCATCGAGTTGGGGTCGAAGTAGGTGATCGGCTCCCCGGCGACGGTCGCGTCCGGGAAGCGCACCGTCCGGTTGATGACGGTGTGGAAGACCTTGTCGCCGAACGCCTCGACGATGCGCCCGAGGACCTCGCGGGTGTGCAGCGTCCGCGAGTCGTACATGGTGCCGAGGACGCCGTCGATGACGAGGTTCGGGTTGATGCGGCCCTGGACCTTCTCGATGGTCTCCATCAGCAGCGCGACACCGCGCATCGCGAAGTACTCGCACTCCAGCGGGATCAGCACGCCGTCGGCGGCGGCCAGCGCGTTGACGGTGAGCAGGCCGAGCGACGGCTGGCAGTCGATCAGGATGTAGTCGTAGTGCTCGACGGCCGACTTCAGCGCGCCCTGCAGGATGTACTCGCGGCCGACCTCGTGGACGAGCTGGACCTCCGCGCCCGACAGGTCGATGTTGCTCGGCAGCAGGTCCATCCCGTCGACACCGGTCTCGATGACGATGTCCTCCCACTCGGTGTCGCGTTCGAGCAGCAGGTTGTGGATCGTCACGTCGAGCTGGCGCGGGTCGCCCTTGCCCAGGCCGACCGACAGCGCGCCCTGCGGGTCGAAGTCGACGAGCAGGATGCGGCGGCCGTACTCGGCGAGCGCCGCGCCCAGGTTGATGGTCGTCGTGGTCTTCCCGACGCCGCCCTTCTGGTTGCAGACGGCCACGATCCGCGCGGGCCCGTGCTCGGCCAGGGGTTCGGGCTCGGGGAACACCGGCACCGGGCGCTGGGTCGGCCCCAGCCCCCTGCTCGGATCTGTCTCTATGGTGGCGGAGGTCAGGACTCCATCCGCACCGTTCGTGCTGGTCACCAGATCCCTCCCCGGTGGCCCGGAAATGCCATCCAGAACGGGGACTCTAGGGCCGCCGGTGCCGGGTCTCAAGCCGACGCGCGCCGAACGTCGGGATTCGCCCGATCAGCTTCTCGCGCGCGGATGCGAGGTTGCGTACACCTCGCGCAGCAGCTGGACGGTCACCAGCGTGTAGACCTGCGTCGTGGTGACCGACGCGTGCCCGAGCAGTTCCTGGACGACGCGGACGTCGGCGCCGCCGTCCAGCAGATGGGTCGCGAACGAGTGCCGCAGCGTGTGCGGCGACACCTCCGACAGCTCCGCCCGGTCGGCCGCGGCGCGCAGCACCATCCACGCGCCCTGCCGCGACAGCCGCCCGCCGCGCGCGTTCAGGAACAGCGCCGGGCCGCCCCTCCCCGCCCTCGCCAGCTCGGGACGGGCCCGCACCAGGTAGGCGTCCACGGCCTCCCGGGCGTAGTCGCCGATCGGCACGACCCGCGCCTTGCCGCCCTTGCCGGCGACGCGGGCGAAGCCGTCCCGCAGGTCGAGGTCGTCGACGTCCAGGCCGACGGCCTCGGAGATCCGGGCGCCCGACCCGTACAGCAGCTCCAGCAGCGCCCGGTCGCGCAGGCCGCGGGCGGTGCCCGCGTCACCGCCGGACGGCGCGCCCGCCGCGGCGAGGAGGCGCTCCACCTCCGCGAGGGAGATCGCCTTCGGCAGCCGCCGCGGCGGCGTCGGCGGCTTCACTTCGTGCGCCGGGTCACCGGCCGCGAGCCCCTCGCGAAACGCGAAGCGGTGCAGCCCGCGGACGGCCGCGAGCGCCCGCGCCGCCGAACCCGCCGACAGCGGCGGATGGTCGGCGTCGCCCTCCCGCAGGTTCACCAGATAGGCCCGGACGTCACCCTCGGTGATGTCGGCGATGTCCGTGCGGCCCCGCCCGTCCTGCACCCGCACATAGCGCCGCAGATCGCGGCGGTACGAGCTGAGGGTGTTGGCGGCCAGCCCGCGCTCCACCGCCAGGTGCCCCAGGTAGGTGCGCACGGTGGCGCCGAGCGCGGAACCGGCGCCCGCGTCCCGCACGGCGCCCCCGGGCGGGGCGTCCGATTCGACCGGCACGCCGCCGCAGCCGGCACCCGTCGCCGGCGACCGGGGATGGACAGCGTTCAGTTTGCGGCACCTCTTCCGGGCGTGGCTGCGGAGTCCCGCCCATCATGCCCCTTCCGGCCCGGCGCGGGGCCCATCCCGCTCAGCTCTCCGGCGCGTCGACCGGGCGCAGCCCGGCGTACCCCGACGCCCGCACGGCCTGCGCCGCCAGCACCCCCAGGCAGGTGATCATGTTGTGCAGCTCGCCGGCCAGCACCTTGCGGACCGCGTCCTCCAGCGGTACCCACACGACCGGCATGTCGGCCTCCTCGTGGACGCGCTCGAAGTCGATCTCGTCCGCGGGCACCTCCGCGACGTCGCGGGCCAGGAAGATCCGGACGCGCTCGTCGGTCATGCCGGGCGAGGTGTACACGTCGACGAGGGTGTCCCAGCGGCCGGCGCGGTACCCGGCCTCCTCCAACAGCTCCCGCTCGGCGAGCTTGTGCAGCGGCTCGCCGGCCACGTCCCGCAGCCCGGCCGGCGCCTCCCACAGCAGCCGCCCCACCGGATGGCGGTACTGCCGCAGCAGCAGCACCCGGTCGCGGTCGTCGACGGCGATCACGCCGACGGAGCCGATGTGCCGGATCATGTCCCGCACGACGACCTCGGTGCCGTCGCCCCGCGGCATCTCCACCCGGTCGCTGCGGACATCGAACACGCGCCCCTGGAACACCGTCGACTCCGCCACGACGTTCCACCGCTCGGGACGGTCCCGGACGTCGTCCGGCCCAAGGCCCTCGGCCGGGCTCATGAAGCGCTCTCGCCCCCGGTCTCGCCGCCGGTCTCGCCGCCGCCCGCGCGGGCCTCGGCATAGTCGAGCGCCGCGGTGACCAGCCCGGTGAACAGCGGATGCGGGCGCGTCGGGCGGGACCGGAACTCCGGGTGCGCCTGCGTCCCGACGAAGAACGGGTGCAGGTCGCGGGGCAGCTCCACGTACTCGACGAGGCGGCCGTCCGGCGACAGGCCGGAGAACCACAGCCCGGCCTCCGCCAGCTGGTCGCGGTAGGCGTTGCTGACCTCGTAGCGGTGCCGGTGCCGCTCGGACACCTTCGCCTCCCCGTACAGCTCCCGGACGATCGACCCCTCGGCGAGGTCGGCCGGGTAGAGGCCGAGCCGCATCGTCCCGCCCATGTCCCGCTCACCGGCGACCACGTCGACCTGGTCGGGCATCGTCGCGACGACCGGGTGCGCGGTGCTCGCGTCGAACTCGGCGCTGCCGGCGCCGGCGAGCCCCGCCAGCGTCCGCGCGGCCTCGATCACCATGCACTGCAGGCCGAGGCAGATCCCCAGCAGCGGGATCCGGTTCTCTCGCGCGTGCCGCACCGCGCCGAGCTTGCCCTCGATGCCGCGCACCCCGAACCCGCCGGGGATCAGCACGCCGTCGATGCCGTCCAGCTCCCGCTTGGCGCCCTCGGGCGTCTCGCAGTCGTCGCTCTTCACCCACCGGATGTGGACCCTGGCGTCGTTGCCGAACCCGCCGTGCCGCAGCGCCTCCGTGACCGACAGGTACGCGTCGGGCAGGTCGATGTACTTGCCGACCAGCGCGATCGTGACCTCCCGGGCGGGCTTGTGGACGCGCCGCAGCAGCTCGTCCCACGCGCCCCAGTCCACGTCGCGGAACGGCAGGTCCAGCCGCCGCACCACGTACGCGTCCAGGCCCTCCGAGTGCAGCACCTTCGGGATGTCGTAGATCGACGCCGCGTCGACGGCCGACACCACGGCCTCCCGGTCGACGTCGCACATCAGGCTGATCTTGTGCTTGAGCCCGTCGGTGATCGGCCGGTCCGACCGGCACACGATCGCGTCGGGCTGGATGCCGATGGAGCGCAGCGCCGCCACCGAGTGCTGCGTCGGCTTCGTCTTCAGCTCCCCCGACGGCCCGATGTAGGGCAGCAGCGACACGTGCAGGAAGAAGCAGTTGTCCCGGCCGATCTCGTGCCGGATCTGCCGCACCGACTCCAGGAACGGCAGCGACTCGATGTCCCCGACCGTCCCGCCCACCTCGGTGATCACGATGTCGACGTCGTCATCGGCGGCCATCCCGATGATCCGGTCCTTGATCTCGTTGGTGATGTGCGGGATCACCTGCACGGTGTCGCCCAGGTACTCCCCGCGCCGCTCCTTGGCGATCACGTTCGAGTAGACCTGCCCCGTCGTGACGTTCGCCGAACCGTGCAGCTCCGTGTCGAGGAACCGCTCGTAGTGCCCGACGTCCAGGTCGGTCTCCGCACCGTCATCGGTGACGAAGACCTCCCCGTGCTGGAACGGGTTCATCGTGCCGGGATCGACGTTGAGGTAAGGATCGAGCTTCTGCATCGTGACGCGGAGACCGCGCAGGGCCAGAAGCCGCCCCAGGCTGGACGCCGTCAACCCCTTGCCGAGGCTGGAGGCGACACCGCCCGTGACGAAGAGATGCTTGGTAGGCCGCGAGCTACCAGTGGCTGCCGAAGGCAAGGAAGATGCTCCCGTGGTCGTTGCGAGGCGGACATACGCACTGCCCACGGGCTCTCAGGATAACAGTGTTTGTTTGCAGTTCCCTCGGCGGTCAGGCGCTGGGGCGCCTTCCCTTCAGCGGGAACTGCGGCGCGATCGCTGCATCGCTCCGACTCGCCCTGGGGGCTCGCTTCGCGATCAGGTTTCTCGCTGTGCTTATTTGCAGTGCCCTTGGCGGTCAGGCGCTAGAGCGCCTTCCCTTCCACGGGCACTGCGCGCGATCGCTGCATCGCTCCGACTCGCCCTGGGGGCTCGCTGCGCGATCAGGTTTCTCGCAGGCTCGAAACCTGCCTTCGGACGCGATCGCAGGCGTTGCGGTCGCTGCGGGGCTGGTGCGGTGGCTGATGTGGGCGCGCCCGCCCGCCCCCACATACAGATCCACCCTCGGCGAACTCCCAAACGCCCAACTCGCCTGCGGCTCGCTGCGCGAACTCGCTCCTCGCAGGCTCGGAACCCGCCTTCGGACGCGATCGCAGGCGTTGCGGTCGCTGCGGGGCTGGTGCGGTGGCTGATGTGGGCGCGCCCGCTCGCCCCCAACCTGCAGGTCCCCACGAGGATCGAACCGCTCAGTTCGCCTCGCGGCTCGTTGCGCTGACCCGTCCTCGCGGGCTCGGGAGCTGTCTCTGGG
>NZ_SMKM01000011.1 GCF_004348665.1 Actinomadura sp. GC306
CCAAAACGATCATCAGCCTCCCAGGCAGGGGTCCCCCAACTCCCTCAAGACAAACCCGTCCACACTATGCAAATGATCACGGGAAGCTCCCCCGAAGTCCGCCACCACCCGACACGGCTCACCGTGCGCTGACGGGGTCTCGGAGGGCCGCCGCCGGACCGGCACCGGCCTGCATGATCATCCATTCAGGTGATCACTGACCTGCATGATCACCCCACGGGTCGTGCGGCTGGAGGGCGCTCTAGCGCCCGGAGGTCGCAGGACCCGCCGAGCGGCGGGCCGTTTCACGAGACGCGCCAGCGGATCGGGAAACGGTTCGCCGCTCGCAACGGGGGTTCCAGGGGGTCGCCCCCCTGGGTGAACACCTCTAACCAGCCCTGCCGAAGTCCTCTGGGGAGATCGTGTCGAGGAACTCGCGGAACTTCTCGACTTCGTCCTCCTGCTCGTCCGGGATGGCCACGCCGGCTTCTTCCAGGACGTCTTCGCTGGCGAAGATCGTGGCGCCGGTGCGGAGGGCGAGGGCTATGGAGTCGGAGGGGCGGGCGCTGACCTCCACGCCGTTGGAGAAGATGAGGTCGGCGTAGAAGATGCCTTCGCGGAGGTCGGTGATGTTCACGGTGCGCAGTTGGACGCTGAGGGCGTCCAGGACGTCGCGGAACAGGTCGTGGGTGAGCGGGCGGGCCGGCAGCACCCCCTGCTGGGCGAAGGCGATCGCGGTCGCTTCGACCGCCCCGATCCAGATGGGCAGGTAGCGGTCGCCCTCCGTCTCCTTCAACAGGACGATCGGCTGATTGGAGGGCATCTCGACCCGGACGCCGACGACCTCCATCTGCTTCACTGCGGCTCCCTGCTGGTTCTCGCTGTCTCGATCACCTTGTGCAGCGGATCGATTCGTGACCGAACCCTGTAGCCAACGTACACCCGTGCCCGGACGGCTCGTGATTCCGCGGGTGCGGGAAAATCCTCCGCGGCCCCCATGGTCAGCGGTCCAGGCTTTCGCGGAGACCGGCCGAGACCAGCGCGGCGTGCAGCTTGACCGACAGCGCGGCGATCTCCCGGGCGGTCTCGGCGGCCTGCTCGTGGGCGCCGCGGCTGCGGCGGCGCAGCTGGGGCGCGACCATCTGCTCGATGAGGCCCGCCTGCCGGTCGGCGGCGGCCTTGACGGCGCGCAGGTGCCGGACCTCGAACCCGTACTCGCCGAGCGCCGCGGCGGCCCGCGCGATGCTCAGCGCGTCGCCCTCGTAGTGCGTGCCGGCGCGGCGGACGAGCCCGTACTCCTCCAGCCGGGCGAGGAGGGCCTCGTCGATGCCGGCGCCGTCCAGGAGCTGGCGGCGCGTCAGCCGGACGGCGGGGTCCTCGGCGGTGGTGTCGGCGGCGACGAGGGTGCGGGGGCGGCGCGGCTCGGGCGCGCCGAGGGGCGGGACGTCCTCGCCGCGGTCGCGCGCCTCCAGGTGCTCCCGGATCACGCGCAGCGGGAGGTAGTGGTCGCGCTGGGCGGCGAGGACGAACCGGAGCCGCTGCACGTCGGCGTCGCAGAACTTGCGGTAGCCGGACGGGCTGCGCTCCGGCTCGACGAGCCCCTCGGCCTCCAGGAACCGGATCTTGGAGATGGTGATGTCGGGGAAGTCCGGCCGGAGCAGGCCGAGGACGTCCCCGATCGTCATCAGGGACCGGGCTGGCTGCGCGTTCACGGCCCCTCCCATCGTCGCGCGTCCTCCCGCCCGCGTCAGCCGTGGGCCGGGTTGGTCAGGAACACCAGCCGGAACTTGCCGATCTGGACCTCGTCGCCGCCCGACAGCGCGGCCTGGTCGATCCGCTGCCGGTTGACGTAGAGGCCGTTGAGGCTCCCCACGTCGCGGACGGAGAACGCGTGGCCCTGCCGGGAGAACTCGGCGTGCCTGCGGGAGACGGTGACGTCGTCCAGGAAGATGTCGCTCTCGGGGTGCCGGCCCGCGGAGGTGCGGTCCTTGTCGAGGAGGAAGCGGCTGCCCGCGTTGGGGCCCCGCTTGACGACGAGCAGCGCGGTGCCCGGGGGCAGCGCCTCCATGGCCATCTGGTCGGGGCCGAGGGACTCCTCGGCGCCCGCGTCGGTGTCCAGGGCCTCGAAGCCGCCGATGGATATCGTGGACGTGGACTCGCCGGGTGACTCACGGTGCGGCGGCGGCGCGTTCCGGGTCAGCGGAGTGCCGCAGTTCGAGCAGAAGCGGGCATCATCCGGGTTGGCGTGACCGCACTGCGTGCAGTAGACGCTCGGCATCGATCCGCTCGGCCTCCTACCTTCGGCGTACCGCCCGCGAACCCCCCGCCGCAGCGGGAGCCGCCTGCGCCACGCGCTCCATCCGACCAACCCACGCCGGGGAACCGCCCCCGGCCACGGTCCAGCTCACCGGCCGCTCACGCGACGGTCGCCGCAACTTACGCGGGTATTACCCGAGGGGTCAACTGGAACGGCGAGCCGACTGGACCAAACTACATTCGTCAATGATCGCAGGTCTACGCCGCCGCGCGGACGGCCGGTCCCGGCGGCCGTGCCGGGCCCCCGGTCCACCGCGTCCCCCGTTCCCCTCTACGGAGACCGTACCGCGCCGACGGCCACTTTCGCGCGGGGGTTGATCAAGACGCCGGCGCCCTTCCCCTGCAGCGTCCCGACCAGGCCGCCGGGGATGTTCATGGCGGTGGCCATCGTGTGGGGGTCGCCGATGGCGAGGAACCGGTACGGGGCGGTGAGGAGCGCACCGCCGGACTCGATGCCGCGCGGGCCGTCCACGAAGTAGGTGTCGACCCCGGCGCGGACGTCGTTGACCTGGACGACCTCGGCGCCCGCGTCGCGGAGTTCCTCCAGGGCGTCCAGCAGGTCGATCGCCTTGACGCGGCCTCCCGGGTCGCTGATCACCATCTCGATGCCGGGCCCTTCGGCGGGGAGGGTGCCCGCCAGGAGGCCGTAGGCGGTGGTGCGTTCGCGCGCCTCCTGCAGCGCGGTCTCGCCCTCGGCGTCGCGTTCCAGTTCCGCCTTGGTGTTCTCCAGTTCGCGGAGGTCGCCTCTCAGCCGCTCTGAGCGCTGGCCCAGATCGGACAGGATGCCGACGAGTTCGTCCTGGCGCGCGGTGGCGAAGGCGGTGTCGCGCTTGGTCGCCTGGACCTGGACGACGACCGCGAAGCCCAGCAGGAGGCACAGCAGCCCGCCGGCGAGCTGGCCGCGGCTGACTCGCGGCCGCAACAGCCCGGCGAGCCCGCGCAGGCCCGCCGGCTCCGGCGGCCCCTCCTCCGCGAGCGCGTCAGCGGACGTGTCGGCGGACGTGTCGGCGGACGTGTCGGCGGACGTGTCGGCGGACGTGTCCGCGGGCTCGGTGGCGCGCTCGTCCTCGCGGGCGGTCATGCGCCGAACACCCGCCGCCGGATTCCCGCGACGTTGGCGAAGATCCGGATGCCGAGGACGACCACGACGCCGGTCGACAGCTGGGAGCCGACGCCGAGCTGGTCGCCGAGGAAGACGATCAGCGCGGCGATGACGGCGTTGCCGACGAACGAGACCACGAACACCTTCTCGTCGAAGACGCCCTCCAGCCGGGCGCGGAGCCCGCCGAACATGGCGTCGAGGGCCGCGACGATCGCGATCGGCAGGTACGGCTGCAGCCACAGCGGCACGTCGGGCTGCAGCAGCAGGCCCAGCGCCGCGCCGATCAGCAGCCCGAGCAGGGCGATCATCCCCGGGTCACCTCTCCCCCGCCCGCCGGCCGTCCCGCGCCCGGCCGACCGCTCACCGGCCGCCCTCCGCGCCGGGGACGGCGTACCGCAGCCGGACCGGCGCCGCCGCGGGCAGCCGCGCGTCCGGCGCGCCGCGCGTGCCGTACTCGATCCGGTAGCGCTGCTCCAGGGCCCGCAGCCGCCGGTCGGCGGCCGAGCCGGTGAAGGCGTCCCGCAGGCGGCGCGGGTCGCCCAGCGCCGTCACCTCGTAGGGGCGGGCCAGCGGCCGGTAGTCGACCAGGATCGCCTCCCCGGCGGAGCGGATCGCCGTCGTCGCCGTGAGCCGCCGGCCGTTGACGCCGATCGCCTCGGCGCCCGCGGCCCAGAGCCCGTTGACCAGGACCTGGAGGTCACGATCATAGACCCGCCCGCGAGCGGCCCCGGCCTCGTCGCGCGGGGAGTCGTCGAGGGTGACGACGATCCCCTCGCCGGCGGCGGGCGCGGCGGCCGCGGCGGCGGCCGCGCGGCCGAGCCGGAGGCGGACGCCCTCGCCGGCGTCGCCGCGGGCGAGGGCGGCGGCGCGGTGCCGCTCGGTCTCGGCGTGGAGCAGGTCGACGCGCCGCTGGAGCCCGTCGGTCTCCGCGGTGCGGGCGCGGATCTCCTCGACCAGCCGCGAGCGCTGCTCGGCCGCCACGGGTGCGCCGCGGCGCACCTCGGCCCCGGCGACGGCGATCAGCGTGCCGGTCAGCGCGAGCACCAGCAGGACGCCGCCGCCGCGGCCCCGCCGCGGGGGCGCGGCGTCCGGGCGGCGGGCCCGCCGCGCCGCGGCCTCCGCGTAGCCGGGGTCGAGGAGCTTGCCGGCGAGCATGTCGGCGAGCAGCGAGGGGGAGGCGCCGGGCCGCCCCGGGGCGCGGCCGCGGGGCTCGCCGGGGTCCTGTCGTGCGGTCACCGCCCCATCATGGCAAGGGACGGCGGTACCGTCCCTCAGCCGACCCGCGGCATGCGCAGGACGTAGCCGACCCGCGGCACGGTGTGGATGAGGCGGGGGTCGTGGTCGTCCAGTTTGCGGCGCAGGGAGCTGATGTAGGTCTGGACGACGCCCTCGCCGCCGGTGAAGTCGTACTGCCAGACGTGGTCGAGGATCTGCCGCTTGGTCAGCACCCGGCCGGAGTTGTGGAGCAGGTAGCGCAGCAGCGTGAACTCGGTGGGCGCCAGGTCGATCGGGACGCCGCCGCGCCGCACCTCGCAGGCGTCCTCGTCGAGTTCCAGGTCGGCGATGGTCAGCCGCGCCCGTTCGCGGCCGGCGGGCCGGGTGCGGCGGAGCACGGCGCGGACGCGGGCGGCCAGCTCGTCGAGGCTGAACGGCTTGGGCACGTGGTCGCAGCCGGGCGCCCCCGCGGCCCCGTGCATGGCGCCGGGGCCGGTGAGGAGGACGACCGGGGCCTCGCACCCGTTCCGCCGCAGCCGGGCGCGGACGTCCGGCAGCGCCGCGTCCAGCACGATCAGGTCGGGGCCGAAGCGGGGAGCGTCCGCCAGCGCCTCGGCGCCGGAGCGGGCGACGGCGGTCTCGTAACCCTCGTACCGCAGGGCGTTCGCGGCGAGGTCCGCGACGTAGGCGTCGCCGTCCACGACGAGGATCTTGGTGGGGTTCACCGTGCCAGTCTGTCCCCTTGCGATCCGCCGCCGCACCGCGGGACGCCGTGGCTCCGCTCACGTGGGCGGGTCGGGCGCGGGTCAGGCGGAGGCGGGCCGGGCCAGGCCCAGGTGGGCGGCGAGCCCGGCGAGCACCGATCCCATCAGGTACCGCTGGGCGCGCCGCCAGCCGGGCCGCCGGGCGAGGAAGACCGCGATGGAGCCGGCGCCGAGCACGATGAGGGCGTTGACCGTCACCGCGACGGTGAGCTGGGTGAGACCGAGCAGGACGCTCTGCACGGCGACGTGACCGCGGTCCGGATCGGTGAACTGCGGGAGCAGCGACACGTACAGGACCGCGATCTTCGGGTTGAGCAGGTTGGTGACGAGGCCCATCGTGAACAGCCTGCGGGGCGGGTCGGCGGGCAGGTCCGCCGGGGTGAACGCCTCCGTCCCGCCGGGCCGGACCGTCTGCCAGGCGAGCCACAGCAGGTAGGCCGCGCCGGCGGCCTTGAGCACCGTGTAGAGGGGCGGGACGAGCGTGAACACGGCGGTGATCCCGGCGGCGGCCGCGAGGATGTAGACGCCGAACCCGGCGGCGACGCCCGCCAGGGAGATCAGGCCGGCCGTGCGGCCCTGCGTCACCGACCGCGATACCAGGTAGAGCATGTTGGGGCCGGGGGTGAGGACGAGGCCGAGGGCGACGAGGGCGATGGCCGCCAGCGCGGTGGACGAGATCATGGCACTCCCCGATCGATGATGATTCGAGCCTAGATCTCCGCATAAACTCGGTGCAATACTGACATTGCTCTCGGTGCAATCGTCCGGAGGTCCGGTGGATTACCAGAGGATCGCGGACGCGGTGGCCGCCGACATCGCGACGGGCCGGCTGCGCCCCGGCGACCGGCTGCCCCCGCAGCGCGTCTTCGCCCGGCGGCGCGGGATCGCGAACTCGACGGCGGGCCGCGTGTACCGGGAACTGGCGGCGCGCGGCCTGGTGACCGGCGAGGTGGGGCGCGGCACGTTCGTCCGCGCCGGGCGGGACCGGCCCGGCCCCGCCCTCGCGGAGCCCGCCGCCGCCCGGATCGACCTGGAGCTCAGCAACCCCTCCGTCCCCGGGCAGAGCGAGCTGATGCGGGCCGGGATGGAGCGGCTGCTGCGCCGCGACGTCCTCGCCGCGGCGCTCGGCCCGGCCGGGACCACCGGGACGCCCGCCGCGCGGGAGGCGGCGGCCGGACTGCTCGCCGCGCCCGGGTGGCGGCCCGCCCCGGCGCGCATCCTGTTCGCCGGGAACGGTCGGCAGGCGATCGCGGGCGCCGTGGCCGCGCTCGTCCCGCCCGGCGGCCGGCTCGCGGCCGAGGCCGTGACCTACCCGGTGGTCAGGGGCATCGCGGCGCGGCTCGGCGTCACGCTCGTGCCGGTCGAGACCGACGGGCACGGCCTGTGCCCGGACGCCCTGGCCGCCGCCCACCGCCGTGCCCCGCTCGGTGCCGTCTACCTCCAGCCGACGCTGCACAACCCGTACGGGACGACGATGCCGCCCGAGCGCCGCGCGGAGCTGGCCGCCGTCCTGGAGCGGCTCGGCCTCCACGCGGTCGAGGACCGCGTCTGGGCGTTCCTCCCGGAGGACGGCCCGCCGCCGCTGGCGGCGGAGGCGCCGCAGCGGACGGTCGTGGTCGACAGCCTCTCCAAGCGCCTCGCGCCCGGCCTCAGCGTCGGGTTCGTGGTGCCGCCCGCCGCGCTGGCGGGCCGCGTCGGCGCCGCGCTGCGGTCCGGCGCGTGGGGGCCGACGGCGTTCGCCTTGGAGGCGGCGACCGGCTGGATCAGGAACGGGACGGTCGCGGCGGTGACCGGGGCCAAGCGCGCGGACGCGGCCGCGCGGACGCGGATCGCCGCCGAGCGCCTCCCGGGGGCGGCGGACCGGTCCGCCCCGTGCGCCTACTTCCGCTGGTGGGAGCTGCCGCCCCGGTGGCGCGCGGAGACCTTCGTCGCGGCGGCGGCGCGGCGCGGCATCGCCGTCACGCCCGGGGCCGCCTTCGCCGCCGGGACCGGCTCGTCCCCCCGCGCGGTGCGGGTCGGCCTGGCGTCCCCGCCGCTGGAGCTCCTCGGCGACGCGCTCGGCGTGCTCGCGGAGATCGCCGCCGGGTCGCCCGAGGACGACGCCGTCGACTGACGGCACGGTCGGGAGCCGGTGCGGCCGGGAACCGGTGCGTCAGGAGCCCGCGCGCTCCACGACGGCGGCCCACTCCGCCAGGAGCGCCTGGGCGGCGTCCGCGTCCGGGCCCTCGGCCCACAGGTGGGTGACCGGCTCGGACGGGTCGGGCAGCACCAGGACCCAGCGGCCGTCGTCCTCGACCACGCGGACGCCGTCGGTGGTGTCGACCGTGCGGGGGCCGGCGGCCTCCACGACGTGCCGCATCACGCTGCCCTTGGCCGCCCACGGCGTGGGGACCGAGCGGCGCAGCAGGTGCGCCTCGGGGATGCGGCGGTCGATCTGCGACAGCGTCAGCCGCGTCCGGGCGACCAGGCCGACGAGCCGGACGAACGCCGCGATCCCGTCGACGGTGCCGCTGAACTCGGGCATCAGGAAACCGCCCCGCCCGTCGCCGGCGAAGACCACGCTGGGCTGGGCGGCGGCCTTGGTCAGGACGTCCTGGGACGTGGACGTCCACTCGACCTGGACGCCGTGGAACCGGCACACCTGCTCGGCGACCCGGGTCGTCGTCACCGGCAGCGCGACCCTGCCGCCGCGCCGCTCGGCCGCGACCAGGTCGAGCATGACCAGCAGGGCGCGGTCGTCGCCGACCAGCTCGCCGTTCTCGTCCACGAGCGAGATCCGCTCCCCGACCGGGTCGAAGCGGACGCCGAACGCGGCCCGCGACGACGACACCAGCTCGCCGAGCCGTTCCAGGTCGCGCATGCGCTCGGCGAGCGTCTCGGTGGGGTTGGCCTCGTCCAGGCCGGCGTTGCGGGTGAGGACCTCGACGCCGACCTTGCCGAGCAGGTTCGGCAGGACGAGCGACGCGACGCCGCCCGCGCAGTCCAGGACGATCTTCAGCCCGGCCTCGCGGACACCGCGGATGTCGACGCGCCGCAGCAGCTCGCGGGTGTAGGTCTCGACGACGCGGGGCGGGTAGGTCAGCTCCGCGATCTCGCCGGGGAACGCGCGGCGGTACTCCTGCCGGCCGAAGACGCGCTCCAGCTTGCGCTGCGCGGCCTGCGACAGGTCGGCGCCGCCGGGGTCGAGGAAGAGGATGTCGACGCCCTGCGGGTCGCCGAGGGTGGTGCGGATGTAGATGCCGCCCACGCTGTCCTCGCGGCCGGTCTCGAACCGGGCGACGGTCAGCGGGGTGGCCTCCAGGTCGCGGACGTTGATCGCGCTGGCGGTCAGCGCGCTGTTCACCGCGCGTTTCAGCGTGCGGGCCGCGCGGGACACGTCGCGGCCGGTGACGACCGTGGTGCCCTTCTTCAGCGTCGTCGCGTACGCGCTGGCGAGCCGGACCGCCAGCTCCGGCGTGATCTCCACGTTGACCAGCCCGGACACGCCGCGCGGGCCGAACAGGTTGCGCTGCCCGCGCGACTCCCAGATCACGCTGGTGTTGACGACCGCGCCGGCCTCGATGGTCTTGAACGGGTAGACCTTCACGCCGCTGGAGACGTACGCCTCGGCCTCGATCACGCACTCGTCGCCGATGACCGCGCCCTCCTCGACGCGGGCGCCGGCCATGATGTCGGTGTTCTTGCCGACCACGCAGCCGCGCAGGTTCGTGGACGGCGCGACGAACACGTTGTCGTGGACGATGGCGCGGTGCAGGAACGCGCCCTCCTTCACGACGACGTTGCTGCCGAGGACGGTGAACTCGCGCAGCTCGACGCCCGCCTCGACCTTGGCGTAGTCGCCGATGTAGAGCGGGCCCTTCAGCACGGCCTCGGAATCGACCTCGGCGCCCTCGGCGACCCAGACGCCGGGCGACATCTCGAAGCCGTCCAGGTCGACGGCGACCGCTCCGGACAGCATGTCGGCCTGCGCCTTGAGGTAGCTCTCGTGGGTTCCGACGTCCTCCCAGTAGCAGTCGGCGATGTAGCCGAACAGCGGGGCGCCCTCCGCGAGGAGCTTGGGGAACACGTCCCCGGACCAGTCGACCGGCTCCCCCTCGGCGACGTGGTCCAGGACCTCCGGCTCCATCACGTAGATGCCGGTGTTGACGGTGTCGGAGAAGACCTGCCCCCACGTCGGCTTCTCCAGGAACCGCTGCACGCGGCCGTCGTCGTCCACGATGATGATGCCGAACTCCAGCGGGTTCGGGACGCGCTTGAGCCCGATGGTGACGAGGGCGCCGTTCTCCTCGTGGAACCGGACCATGTCGGTCAGGTCGATGTCGGTGAGCGCGTCGCCGGAGATGACGAGGAACCGGTCGTCGCGCAGCGCCTCCCCCGCGTTCTTGACGCTGCCGGCGGTGCCGAGCGGGACCTCCTCGGTCGCGTAGCTCAGCGACATGCCGAGCTCCTCGCCGTCGCCGAAGTAGTTGCGGATCAGCGCCGCCAGGAACTGGACGGTGACCACGGTCTCGCTGAACCCGTGCCGCTTCAGCAGCCGCAGCACGTGCTCCATGATCGGCCGGTTGACGAGGGGCAGCAGCGGCTTGGGCTGGTTGGCGGTCATCGGACGCAGCCGCGTCCCCTCGCCACCCGCCATCACGACGGCCTTCATCGGGGGGTCTCAGCTCCCTTCTGGTCGCCGGCCGGCGGATCCGCGCCCGGGTCGGCCCCCGGACCGGCGCCCGGGTCCGCGCCGGGCACGGCGCCGGGCCCGGCGGGCGGGGGCGAGCCGCGGCCGGCCAGCACCAGTTGCCGCGTCTGCACCCAGTAGAGGACGGCCGCCCACCAGTACAGGGCCGTCCCCCAGATGGCGAACGACCATCCGGCGACCTTCGCCGCGGTCGCCGCCGCGCCGTCGTGGTCGCCCAGCAGCAGCAGCGGGAACGCGTACAGCAGGCACATCGTCCCGGCCTTGCCGATGAAGTGCACCGGGAGCGTCCCGCCGTAGCCGAGCCGCCGGATGACCGGCGCGATCGGCAGGATCGCGACCTCCCGCGCCACCAGCACCACGACCAGCCACAGCGGGATGATCTCGCGGATCGTCAGGCCGACCAGCGTCGCCAGGATGTAGAGCCGGTCGGCCGCCGGGTCGAGCACCGCGCCGAGCTTGCTCGCCTGGTTCAGGACGCGGGCGAGCTTGCCGTCCAGCCAGTCGGACAGGCCCGCGAACACCAGCACGCCGAGCGCCCACCAGTCGGCCTCGATCAGCACCAGCCAGAGGAACAGCGGGACGCCCAGGAGCCGGGCCAGGCTCAGGGTGTTCGGCACCGTGAAGATCCGGTCCTGCGGGGCTTCCTGCTGTGTGCTCACCGACGCGCTCGCCTCCCCTGGTCCCTTGATCCTGACCCTACCGGTAAGGGTTGTGAAAGCCCCCGATGACGTCGGGCCCATTCGGCGGGCCGGCCCGCACGTACCGGGCCGCCGCCGCTTGACACCACTGGTCAGGCCGCGGGCGCGGGCCGGCGACCGCCTATAGTTCTGCACACTCCCGGACGAAGGGCTGAAGGTGTCCGTCCCCCCGCCCGCGCTCACGATCACCCTGGGCGGGAACGCCTACCGGTGGCCGCTCCGCATCTGCCTGACCGCGCTGACGGCCGGGCTGGCCGGCACGCTGTCCACGCTCACCGGCCCGGGGGCGTGGGAGCCCGAGGAGGCGGGGAGGGCCATCGCCGCATTCGGCGGCGGCGCCGTCCTCATCGCCCTCGCGGCGGCCGTGTGGGCTCTCGTTATCCACCGCGACCGCCTCACCGTGACGATCGGCCGGGACGGCCTGACCCTGCGCCGCCGCGGGCGGGAGGCGGTCGTCCCCGCCGCCGCGGTGGACGCCGTCGGGATCACCTGGCCCGTCGCCGACCCCGTCTGGACGGTCTGGTTCGATCCGGAGGCCGCGCCGGGCGTCGACGCCGTCACGAAGGTCGAGGGGCGCGCGGCGGCCCTGCTGCCGGAGCGGTCGCTTCCCCAGGGCTGGCTGGAGGCCGTCCACGCCACCGCCACCGAGACCCTGGGGGCCCGCTGGCGCGTCCTGGACGACGAGGGCGAGGAGGTGGACCGGCTGCCCGAGGACGCGCTGCGCGAGGCCGACGACATCCTCGTGGACGGGGACGGGCGCCACCGCGACGGCCGCACCGGCGCGCTGCTCGCCGTGGCCTGCGGCCCGCCCGCGGACCGGTCCGGCCTGCCGCTCCCCGGCCGGGTGACCGTGCTGCGCGATCCCCACGCCCGCCCGCTGCTGGAGCTGCGGAGGGGCCTCCCGGGCGGCGGCCGGGTGCGGGTGTTCCTCCCGGACGGGCGGCCCGCCGGCGAGATCCGCGGCTCGGACGAGCCGTCCTTCCACACGGCCGGCGGGACGCTCCTCGGCACCACCCGGGCGGCCGGCGGCCGCTGCGTCGTCACCGGCGTGGACGCCCGGGAGTCGGCCACGCTCCGGATCGAGAAGGACGGCGGCGGCCCGCTGCGGCTGGAGCGGTCGCCGTCCACCCCCGAACCGCTCCGCACCCTCGCGCTGGCCCTCCCCTGGGTCGTCCGCGGCGGCCCGCGCCGTCCCGCCAGGTGGACGGGCCGCACGTCAGGGCGGGTCTAGGGCGGGTTCGACGACGGGTTCGACGGCGTCCCGGCCCGCCGTCCTTATCCCATGGACGCCGGTTGCGGCAAGGCCGGTGCGGCGGGTTAGCGTCGGGGACGACAGATCGCGGGGGTCCGGCGAACCGGGCTGAGATAGCGGCTGGGACGGCCGCTGACCGCATGAACCTGACCGGGTAATGCCGGCGTAGGGAGAGATCGAGTCGTCATGACCGAACCTGTGGTTCCAGCTGCCCGCAAGACCTACCTGCAGGGCTCGCGACCGGAGATCCGCGTCCCGATGCGGGAGGTGCCGCTGACCAACGGCGACGCCGTCGTCCTGTACGACACGTCCGGGCCGTACACCGACCCAGAACAGGAGACCGACGTCCGCAAGGGGCTGCCCGCGCTGCGGGACCCGTGGATCACCGAGCGCGGCGACACCGCGCCGTACGACGGGCGCCCGGCGCGCCCGGAGGACGACGGCCGCCGCGCGAACGGCGCGGCACCGCCGCGGGCGGCGTTCCCGCCGCGCAGGCCGCGCCGCGCGACGGGCGGTGCCGTGACCCAGCGGGCCTACGCGCGGCGCGGGGAGATCACGCCGGAGATGGAGTTCGCGGCGCTGCGCGAGGGCGTGCCGCCGGAGGTCGTCCGCGAGGAGCTCGCGGCGGGACGGGCCGTGCTCCCCGCCAACGTCAACCACCCCGAGATCGAGCCGATGGTGATCGGCAAGAGGTTCCTCGTCAAGGTCAACGCGAACATCGGCAACTCGGCGGTGGCGTCGTCGATCGAGGACGAGGTCGAGAAGATGACGTGGGCGACCCGCTGGGGCGCCGACACGATCATGGACCTGTCCACCGGCCGGGACATCCACACCACGCGCGAGTGGATCCTGCGCAACTCGCCGGTGCCGGTGGGGACCGTCCCGCTGTACCAGGCCGTGGAGAAGGTGGGCGGCGACCCGGCCGAGCTGACGTTCGACGTCTTCCGCGACACCGTGATCGAGCAGGCCGAGCAGGGCGTGGACTACATGACCGTCCACGCCGGGGTGCTGCTGCGGTACGTGCCGCTGACGGCGCGGCGCAAGACCGGGATCGTGTCCCGCGGCGGGTCGATCATGGCGGCGTGGTGCCTGGCGCACCACGAGGAGAACTTCCTCTACACCCGCTTCCGCGAGCTGTGCGAGATCTTCGCCGCCTACGACATCACCTGGTCGCTCGGGGACGGGCTGCGCCCCGGCTCCATCGCCGACGCCAACGACGAGGCGCAGTTCGCCGAGCTGCGCACCCAGGGCGAGCTGACGAAGATCGCCGCCGAGTACGGCAACCAGGTGATGAACGAGGGGCCCGGGCACGTCCCGATGCACAAGATCAAGGAGAACGTCGACCTGCAGCAGGAGTGGTGCGACGGGGCGCCGTTCTACACCCTCGGCCCGCTGACCACCGACATCGCGCCCGGCTACGACCACATCACCTCGGCGATCGGCGCCGCGATGATCGGCCACCACGGCACCGCGATGCTCTGCTACGTCACGCCGAAGGAGCACCTCGGGCTCCCGGACCGCGACGACGTCAAGGCGGGCGTCATCGCCTACAAGATCGCGGCGCACGCCGCGGACCTGGCGAAGGGGCACCCGGGCGCGCAGGCGTGGGACGACGCGCTGTCGGAGGCGCGGTTCGACTTCCGGTGGGAGGACCAGTTCAACCTGTCCCTCGACCCGGAGACCGCCCGCTCCTTCCATGACGAGACGCTCCCGGCCGCGCCGGCGAAGACCGCGCACTTCTGCTCGATGTGCGGCCCGCACTTCTGCTCGATGAAGATCACCCGCGATGTGCGCCGGTTCGCCGAGGAGCGCGGCCTGGCCGAGGACGCCGCCCTGGACGAGGGGATGCGGGAGAAGGCCGCGGAGTTCAAGGAGGCCGGCGGGCGGGTCTACCTGCCGCTGACCCCCGGCGGCGGCTGACCGGACGGCGGTCCGCTCCCGGCGTCCCCGAACGCCGGGAGCGGACCGCGGGACCCGCCGCGGCACGGGCCTCAGCACGGGCTTCGGCACGGGCTGCGGCACGGCCGCGGCGGGTCCGCGCCTCCCCCCGGCGAGGTCCGCGGACGGGCGCGGCTACTATCAAGGGACCGTTCCAAAGCCGCGGATCCCCTCGAAACGCCGCAGGCCCGTTGCCCCGCCGGGAAGGACCGACGACCCAGTTGACCAGCGACGACTCACCGAAGGCGCGCGTCCGCGCGGTGCGCGCCGACGTGCGCCGCAACCGGGCCAGGCTGATCGGCGCGGCACGGGAGGCGTTCGAGCGCGACGGAGCCGACGCGTCCCTGGAGGGCGTCGCCCGGCTCGCCGGCGTCGGCATCGGAACGCTCTACCGCCACTTCCCGACGCGGCAGGATCTGCTGGAGGCGCTGCTCGCCGACGCCTACGGGGAACTCGCCGCCAGGGCGCGCGATCTCGCGCTCTCGGCCTCGCCGGGGGACGGCCTGCTGGAGTGGCTGCGGGAGTTCGTCTCGGCGGTCACGGCGTTCCGCGGGATGGCGGCGGCGGCCGTGGTGTCGCTGCGCGACGACCGGCCGGAGGCGTCCCGGGCGATGCGCGAGGCCGGCGAGGCGCTGTTCGCCCGCGCCCAGGAGGCCGGGGACGTGCCGGCGGACGCCGCGTTCATCGACGCGCTCCGGCTCGCGGGCGCGATCGCCATCGTCACCGAGGACGACGCGGAGGCGTCCGGCCGCCTGCTGGCGCTGGCCGCCACGGGAATGGTCCCCGGCAAGGCGGCCGCACCGCGCTGAGGCCCGCGGGCTCCCTGGGCCCTGTGGCCGGTCAGTCCGTCTCCGGGTCGGGCAGGATGCGGCGGGGCCCGCGCGGCGCCTCCGCCCGCTTGCGCCACTCGCGGGGGTAGCCGACCGACACCTCGATGTGGGGAACGTCACCGGTCCAGATCGTGCGGGGGATGTGGAGGTGCCCGTACACGACGGACACCGCGCCGAAGCGGCCGTGCCAGCCGGCGGTGCGCTCGGTGCCGCACCACTGGGCGAACTCCGGGTACCACAGGACGCGGGTGGGCTCCCGGACGAGCGGCCAGTGGTTGACGAGCACGGTCCGCGTCCCCGGCGCCAGGGCGGACAGGCGCTTCTCGGAGTAGGCGACCCGAGCGTCGCACCAGGCGTCCCGCGTGGGGTGCGGGTCCGGGTGGAGGAACACCTCGTCGGTGCACACGACGCCCGCCTCGTGCGCGATCGCGAGGGCCTCCTCCTTGGTGGCGGCCCCGTCCGGCCGGAACGTGTAGTCGTACAGGACGAACAGCGGCGCGATCGTCACGGGCCCGCCGTCGCCCTCCCACACGGGGTACGGGTCCTCGGGGGTCAGGACGCCGAAGCGCCGGCACATGTCGACGAGCCTGCGGTAGCGGGCCTCCCCGCGCAGCCGCACCGGGTCGTCCTTGACCGTCCACAGCTCGTGGTTGCCGGGCGTCCAGATCACGGTGGCGAAGCGTTCGCTCAGGGTGCGCAGCGTCCACTCGACGTCCGCGAAGCGCTCGGCGACGTCGCCGGCCACGATGAGCCAGTCATCGCCGGACGCGGGCCGCAGCCCCTCGACGAACGCGCGGTTCTCGGGGAACCCGACGTGCAGGTCGCTGATCGCGTACACACCGCTCATCCTTGAGATCGTAGGCCCTGCGCGTCACGCGTCCTTTCCCCAGAGGTACACGCCGAGGCTCATCGCGAGGACGCTCGCCCAGCTCGCCGCGGCCCGCAGGTGGTTCCAGGCCGTCCAGCGGCCGGAGTAGTCCGTCCAGACCTTCGCCGCCTCCCCCGCGTCCGCCGGAACCGCCGCGGCGTCCAGGGCGTTGTTCATCGGGATGTTCACCGCGAAGCTCGGGACGAGCGCACCCGCGAAGTACATCCCGGCCGCGACGAAGAACAGCGCGGCCGCGGACTTCTCGTCCAAGGTCAGCAGCAGTGCCCCCGCCGCGGCCGCCGCCACCGGGACCAGCAGGAACATGGCGATGAACAGCGGGTTCTGGATCTTCTGGTTGATGCCCTGCATGGCTTCGATCGCCGACGCCGGACGCGCCGCGCCCAGGCCCGGCATCACGCCTGTGGAGAAGGCGAAGTAGGTTCCGGTCATGCCGGCGGCCATGATGAGGGAGAGGGTCACCGAAGTCCCGGCGAGTACGGATCTCATCGTCGTTCCACTCTGTCGGAAGGGGTTGTCGGTGGTGCCATGTCAGGTGTTCCAGACGCCGCTGGCGGCGGTGCGCCGCGCGTAGTCGGCGAAGTCCCGTCGCGCTTGCCGTTCGCCATGTCTCCGAGTCAACAGCCGGACGGTTCCGGCCACCATCGTCGAGAAGCTCGCCCGCATACGCCGGCGTCTACGCTTGCCGCATGGACGCCCTGACCGACCTCCTCGACGGGCCCCGGGCGCGCGGCGCGTTCCTGCTCCGCGCGGCCCTCAGCCCGCCGTGGTCGCTGCGCGTCCAGGACGAGGCGCCCCTCACGCTGCTGTCGATGGTCCGCGGCGACGCGTGGCTGATCCCCGGCGGCGCCGAGCCGCGGCGCGTCTCCCCCGGCGACATGGCGGTCTTCCGGGGCCCCGATCCCTACACCGTCGCCGACTCCCCCGGAACCGAGCCGCGTGTCGTCATCCACCCCGGGCAGGTGTGCACCGCGCCGGACGGGACGCCCATGTCGGGGGCGATGGACCTCGGCGTCCGCGCCTGGGGCAACGACCCGGACGGGTCGGCGGTCATGCTGATCGGCACCTACCCGATGCGCGGAGCCGTCACCCGGCGGCTGCTGGCGGCCCTCCCGCCGGTGGCGGTCGTCCGCGGCACCGAATGGCGGTCGCCGCTGGTGGACGTGCTCCGCGAGGAGGTCGGCCGGGACGAGCCCGGGCAGGAGACCGTCCTCGACCGCCTGCTCGACCTGCTGCTCGTCGGGACGCTGCGCGCCTGGTTCGGCCGCCCGGACGCCGCGGCGCCCGGCTGGTACCGCGCCCACGGCGACGCGGTCGTCGGCCCCGCCCTGCGGCTGCTGCACGACGACCTGGCGCACCCCTGGACCGTCGCCGGGCTCGCCGCCGCGGTCGGCGTCTCCCGCGCCGCGCTCGCGCAGCGGTTCACGAGGCTGACCGGCGAACCGCCGATGGCGTACCTGACCGGCATCCGGCTGGCCCAGGCCGCCGACCTGCTCCGCGAGGGCGACGCGACGCTGGACGCGGTGGCGCGCCGGGTCGGCTACGGCACCGCGTTCGCGCTCAGCACGGCCTTCAAGCGCGAGTACGGGGTCAGCCCGCAGGAGTACCGCTCCGCCCCCGGTCAGGTGCCGATGCGGAGGGTGGGTTCGGCGCGGACGGGCGAATCGTCGGCCGTGTCCGGGATGAACGAGACGACGAACGCGTAGTCGGCCAGGACCGACTCGGGCACCTCGCCCGACTCGCCGAAGGCGGCGATCTCGCCCCAGCACGGCGCACCCAGCGAGCCGCTGTGGTGCCGGACCGACAGCCCCGCGCACAGGTTGGCGAACCGGAGCCGCTCGGCGAGCGGGAGGCCGGCGAGGGTGCCGAACACGAAGCCGGCGGCGAAGACGTCGCCCGCGCCGGTCGGGTCGAGCGCCTCGACTGGCAGCGCGCCGACCTCGGCCCGCTCCCCCGTCGCCGAGTCGATCGCGATGGCGCCGTCCCCGCCGCGCTTGACCACGACGACCGGGACGCGTCCGGCGAGGGCCTCGGCGGCCTCCACCGCCGTGCCGGTGCGCGTGTAGGCCATCGCCTCGGCGGCGTTCGGCAGGAACACGTCCACGTGCCGGAGCCGGTCGAGGACCTCGGCGGGCCATGCGCCGGTCTGGTCCCAGCCGAGGTCGCCGAAGACCAGCGCGCCGCGGCCGCGCATGGCGGGGATCCACGGCGGGACCGGGCGGTCGACGTCGACGAAGCACGCCCGGGCGGACGGCGGCGGCGCGCCCGCCAGGTCGTCCACCGGGCCGGGCACGGGGCGGGCGTAGGTCACCATGCTGCGGTCGGAGTCGTAGGCCATCGACACCGTCACCGGCGTCGGCCAGCCGCGCACCCGCCGCGACAGCCCGAGGTCGACGCCCTCCTGCTCGGCGAGGGTCCGCCAGAGGTAGGCGCCGAACATGTCGTCGCCGAACGGCGCGGCGAGCCCGACCCGCAGGCCGAGCCGGCTCATCGCGACGGCGATGTTGGCGACGCCGCCGGGGGCCGAGCCGAGCCCGTCGGTGACGAGCTCGGTGCCCGGCGGCGGCAGCCCCGGCAGCCCGGTGAAGATCATGTCCATGAACACCCGGCCGGACAGGAACACGTCCAGCGCGGGCGCCGGGCCGCTCCCGCCGCGCAGCCGCTCCCCCGCCGCCCCGCGCTCGGCGCAGGGGTCGGCGAGGGACGGCTCCGGCGGCACGCCCGGCGCGGTCTGCTGAGTCACGAGGCCCCCCGGGTGCGCGGCTCGGGCACGGTCTCCCGGACCCTAGCCCGCACGACTGACGAAAACGTCTACGTCGAACGTACAGCCGGAACCCCGCCACCGGCCTGCCCGCTTCACCCGCCGGGTCCTCTCCTCTTCGTATGGAATGCGGAGATCCGGGACGTACTGTGTGCGGCTGGAGAACCGTGTGCGGCTTTGCGGCGAGCGGCGCGGTCCGCCGCCGGCCCGGAGGGAGGCGCCGCCCGATGCCGGAGCGGTACCGGCACCGGGCACCCGAACTTACCGACGAGTAGGAACGCCCTTCCCCCGCGGCGTTTCGCCTCTTGACCGGCTCGCTCCTTATGACATGATGCGTGGCCACATCGGAGCGGGAACGAGGAGCGAGATGACGACGAGACCGGCCGGGGACGACCTTCTTGCCGTGTTCAAGCGTGCGGACCTCGGCGGCGACGAGCGGCTCGACCTGATGGAGTTCACGCTCGTCCTCGACGAGCTCGGGCTCGCCTGGACGCGCGCCGAGACGCAGGACAGGTTCGAGAAGGCGGACAGCAACCTCGACGGGTTCATCTCCTACGAGGAGTACCGCGCGATCCTGGAGTCCCAGGGCTGGGCCGAGGGCCCGCTGCCCGGCGCACGCGCCTGAACCCCGGCGGAACGGGGACGGGCCCGCCGGTCGTCCGGCGGGCCCGTCGCCGTCCGGCGGCGGTGTCAGGCCCTGCGGCCGCGCAGTTCGCGGTACCGGCGGACGAGGGCCGCGGTGGACGCGTCGGGCGCGTCGGCCGGCGGCTCGGCGGAGGTGAGCGCGGGCACGAGGTCCATGGCCATGACCTTGCCGAGCTCGACGCCCCACTGGTCGAAGGAGTCGATGCCCCAGATCGTCCCCTCGACGAACACGACGTGCTCGTACAGGGCGACCAGGGAGCCGAGCGTCTTCGGGGTGAGCTTCGGCGCCAGGATCGTGCTGGTCGGGCGGTTGCCCGGCATGACCTTGTGCGGGACGAGCTCCGCGGGCGTCCCCTCGGCGGCGATCTCCTCGGCGGTCTTGCCGAACGCGAGCGCCGAGGTCTGCGCCAGCAGGTTCGCGGTCAGCAGGTCGTGCATGCCCGCCGGCCCTTCCGCCGCCGGCTCCGCGAACGGCTCGGCGAAGCCGATGAAGTCGGCGGGGACGAGCCGCGTCCCCTGGTGGAGGAGCTGGTAGAAGGCGTGCTGCCCGTTGGTGCCGGGCTCGCCCCAGAAGATCTCGCCGGTCTGCGCGACGACGGGCGCGCCGTCGGCCCGCACCGACTTGCCGTTGGACTCCATCGTGAGCTGCTGGAGGTAGGCGGGAAACCGCGCCAGCCGCTGCGCGTAGGGCAGGACGGCCCGGGTCTGCGCGCCGAAGAAGTCGGTGTACCAGACGCCGAGCAGCCCCATCACGACCGGCATGTTCTCCTCGAACGGCGCCGCGCGGAAGTGCTCGTCGATCTCGCGGAACCCGGCGAGCATCTCGCGGAACGCCTCCCCGCCGATCGCGATCATCAGCGAGAGGCCGATGGCGCCGTCCAGGGAGTAGCGGCCGCCGACCCAGTCCCAGAAGACGAACATGTTGGCGGGGTCGATGCCGAACTCGGCGACGCGCTCGGCGTTGGTGGACACCGCGACGAAGTGCCGGGACACGGCGGCGTCGTCGCCGAGCCGCTCGACCAGCCACCGCCGCGCCGCCTTGGCGTTGGTGAGCGTCTCCAGCGTGCCGAACGTCTTGGAGCTGACGACGAACAGCGTCTGCTCGGGGTCGAGGCCGGCGAGCTTCCCGACGATGTCGGCGGGGTCGATGTTGGAGACGAACCGGCAGGTGATCCCGGCGTCCGCGTAGTCGCTGAGCGCCTCGTAGGCCATGGCGGGGCCGAGGTCGGAGCCGCCGATGCCGATGTTGACGACGGTCGTGATGCGCTTGCCGGTGAAGCCCGTCCACTCCCCCGAGCGGACGCGGCCGGAGAAGTCGGCCATCTTGTCCAGGACGGCGTGGACGTCGCCGGCGACGTCCTGCCCGTCCACGGTCAGCGCCTCGCCCGGCGGGAGCCGCAGCGCGGTGTGCAGGACGGCGCGGTCCTCGCTGACGTTGATGCGCTCCCCGGTGAACATGGCCTCGATGCGGGCGCGCAGCCCGGCCCGCTCGGCGAGCGCCGTCAGCAGCCGCATCGTCTCGCCGGTGACGCGGTGCTTGGAGTAGTCCAGGTGGAGGTCCCCCGCGGTGACGGTCATGCGGCCGACGCGTCCCGGATCGTCCGCGAAGAGCTCGCGCAGGTGCCGCCCGGCGAGTTCCGCCTGATGCGCCGCCAGGGCGGACCATTCGGGCGACTCGGTGATATCTGGCATTGCCTCTCTCATCTCCTCAGGGGCGGGCCGGGCACCGAACCCCCCGGGCGCCGCGCCGCCCCACCGGCGATCATAGGTCGACCGCGCGTGACCGTATCAGGGCCGGTCCCCGCCGCGCAGGCGACCGGAGCCGCCGGTAGGGTCGCCTCCGGTGCCAGGCGCAGGAGGTTTCCGGATGAGCGAGGTCCCCATGGAGCTCACGCGGATGTTCGAGCTCACCCCGCTCGGCGGGGACGCCTTCCTCGCCACCTCCCCGCCGGTGGGCCGGCCGCGGCTGTTCGGCGGCCAGGTGGCCGGGCAGAGCCTGCGCGCCGCGTGCCTGACGGCGGACGGGCGGCCGCCGCACTCCCTGCACGCCTACTTCATCCGGCCGGGCACGCCGGACGAGCCGCTGACCTACGACGTCGCCCGCACCCGCGACGGCCGGTCGTTCTCGACCCGGCACGTCACCGCGAGCCAGGGCGGGAAGCCGATCCTGGAGCTCATCGCCTCCTTCCACGACCCGGAGGACGGGTTCGACTGGCAGGAGCCCGCCCCGGCGGCACCGGCCCCGGAGGGGCTGGAGCCCCTGGAGCTGCCCGCCTACTTCCGCCATCCGCCGGGCCTCGATCTCCGCGTCGTGGACCCGCCCCCGGACGGCGACTGGCCGGTCACCCACCCGTTCTGGATCCGGGCCGCCGGGCCGGTCGGCGACGATCCGGCGCTGCACGCCTGCCTGATCGCCTACCTGTCGGACATGGGGGTGGTCGGCAGTGCCCGCGCGCCGGGCTCGCCGCGGGAGCTGGCCACGGCCGTCACGCTCGACCACGCTGTGTGGTTCCACCGGCCGGCGCGCGCCGACCGGTGGCTGCTGTACTCGGTCGCCCCGGTCACGAACCACGGCGCCCGCGGCCTCGCGCGCGGAACGCTCCACACCGCCGACGGGACGCTGGTGGCGTCGATCGCGCAGGAGGCGCTGCTGCGTCCCGCGGCCGGCGCCGGACAGGCATAGTCCGGCCCACGGCGACTCGGCGTTTCCGGGACGGCCCCTCGGGCACCCCGCTGACAACAGCGGACATCGAGGGAGTATCCCGGCATGACGACGATCGCCACGACCAACCCCGCCACGGGCGAGGTCGAGAAGACCTTCGACGCGCTGGCCGACGAGGAGGTCGACCGGCGCATCGCGCGGGCGGCGGAGACGTTCGCCTCCTTCCGGACGACGGACCTCGCGCGGCGGGCGGAGTGGATGCGCGCGGCCGCCGGCATCCTCGACGAGGAGGCCGGCCGGATCGGCGCGATGCTGACGGCGGAGATGGGCAAGACGCTCAAGGCGGCCGAGGCCGAGGCGGCGAAGTGCGCCCAGGCGTGCCGGTTCTACGCCGGCCACGCCGGGGAGTTCCTCGCCGAGCGGCGCCCCGCCGACGCCGGGGACGTGGGGGCGCGCGACGCCTACGTGCGCTACGAGCCGCTCGGCCCGGTGCTCGCGGTCATGCCGTGGAACTTCCCGCTCTGGCAGGTGATCAGGTTCGCGGCGCCGAACCTGATGGCGGGCAACGTCGGGCTGCTGAAGCACGCCTCGAACGTCCCGCAGACGGCCCTGTTCCTGGAGGACCTCTTCCGCCGCGCCGGGTTCCCCGAGGGGGCGTTCCAGACGCTGCTGATCGGCTCGGCCGAGGTCGAGCGGGTGCTGCGCGACCCGCGGGTGAAGGCCGCGACGCTCACCGGCAGCGAGCCGGCCGGGCGGTCGGTCGCCGCGATCGCCGCGGACGAGGTGAAGCCGACCGTGCTGGAGCTCGGCGGCAGCGACCCGTTCGTGGTGATGCCGTCGGCCGACATCGAGGCCGCCGCGCGCACCGCGGCGGAGTCGCGGTGCCTCAACAACGGGCAGAGCTGCATCTCGGCCAAGCGCTTCATCGTCGACTCCGCGTGCGCGGACGAGTTCGAGCGGCTGTTCGTCGCGAACATGCGCGCGATGAGGGTCGGCGACCCGATGGACGAGGCCACCGACGTCGGCCCGCTCGTCAGCGAGGCCCAGCGCGCCGAGGTCGAGGAGCTCGTCGCCGACGCGGTGGGCAAGGGCGCGGCGGTGCTGTGCGGCGGCGAGCGCCCGGAGGGGCCCGGCTGGTTCTACCCGCCGACCGTCCTGTCCGGCGTGACGCCGCGGATGCGCATGTACGACGAGGAGGTCTTCGGGCCGGTCGCCTCCCTGTTCCGGGTCGACGGCATCGCGGAGGCGATCGGCCTCGCCAACGCGACCGGGTTCGGGCTCGGCTCCAACGCCTGGACGCGCGACGACGCCGAGCGGGAGCGGTTCGTCCGCGAGCTGGACGCCGGGCAGGTCTTCATCAACGGCAAGACCACCTCCTACCCGGAGCTGCCGTTCGGCGGCGTGAAGCGCTCCGGCTACGGCCGCGAGCTGTCGGCCGAAGGCATGCGCGCCTTCTGCAACGCCAAGACGGTGTGGGTCGGCTGACCCGGCCGGGAGCGCCCGGCCGGGCCCGGACCGTCCGTCAGTCCTGCTTGGGGCGCTTGGCGACGAGCGTCAGCACGTCGTACTTGGCGACCGAGGCGCCCTCCTGGTTGGTGACGTCGGTGTCCCACCGGACCTCGCCGTAGCCGGCGCCCTCGCGCGGGGTGATCTGCTTGGCGGTGAGCGTGACGGTCAGTTCGTCCCCGGGCTTGACCGGGGTGAGGAACCGCAGGTTCTCCAGCCCGTAGTTCGCCAGGACGGGACCCGGGGCGGGGTCGACGAACAGGCCCGCGGCGAACGACACCACCAGGTAGCCGTGCGCGACGCGCCCGCCGAAGAACGGGTTCGCGGCGGCGGCCTCCTCGTCCATGTGGGCGTAGAAGACGTCGCCGGTGAACTCCGCGAAGTGCTCCACGTCGTCGAGGGTCACGGCCCGGGGGCCGCCGACGGCGGTGTCTCCGACGCGCAGGTCCTCCAGGTGCTTGCGGAACGGGTGCTCGCCGGTGACCGTCCGGTCCGTGCCGGGGACCCACCGGCCGGTGATCGAGGTCAGCATCGCGGGCCCGGCCTGCACGGCGGTGCGCCGCATGTGGTGCACCACCCCGCGGATCCCGCCCATCTCCTCGCCGCCGCCGGCGCGCCCCGGGCCGCCGTGGACGAGCGCGGGCAGCGGCGAGCCGTGCCCGGTCGACTCCCCGGCGTTCTCGGAGTTCAGCACCAGCAGCCGCCCGTGCCACGGCGCGGTGCCGAGCACGACGTGCCGGGCGAACTCCGCGTCGGCGGTCACGACCGATCCGGCGAGGCTGCCGCGGCCGCGGACCGCCAGCGCGACGGCCTCGCCGGCGCCGTCGTAGGGCAACAGCGTGCTGACCGGCCCGAACGCCTCGACCTCGTGCGGTTCGGCGCGGGCGGTGTCGTCGGCGCGCAGCAGGATCGGCGACATGAAGGCGCCGCGCTCGGCGTCGGCGCCGCGCACCTCCACCCGGCCGGGGTCGCCGAACACCAGGCTGGCCGCGTCCAGCAGCGCCTTGAGCGAGCGCCGCACCTCCTCGCGCTGGTCGAGGCCGGCGAGCGCGCCCATCCGCACCTCCGGGTCGGCGGGGTTCCCGACCACGACCTTCGCCAGCCGGTCGCGGACGGCCTCGGCGACGTCGCCGATGAGCGCGGACGGGACGAGCGCGCGGCGGATCGCGGTGCACTTCTGCCCCGCCTTGACGGTCATCTCCGCGACGAGCTGCTCGACGTACAGGTCGAACTCGGCCGTGCCGGGCACCGCGTCCGGCCCGAGGACCGAGCAGTTCAGCGAGTCGGCCTCGGCGTTGAACCGGACGGAGCCGCCCACGATCCCCGGGTGGGTGCGCAGGAGCCGCGCGGTGGACGCCGACCCGGTGAACCCGACGATGTCCTGCTCGGTGAGGTGGTCGAGCAGGTCGCCCGGCTCGCCGCAGACCAGCTGCACCGCGCCCTCCGGCAGGATGCCGGACTCGACGATCAGCTCGACGAGCCGGGCCGTCAGGTAGGCGGTCTGGCTCGCCGGCTTGATCAGGCTCGGCACGCCGGCGAGGAACGCGGGCGCGAGCTTCTCCAGCGGCCCCCAGACCGGGAAGTTGAACGCGTTGATCTGCACCGCGACGCCGTGCGAGGGGGTGCACAGGTGCTGCCCGACGAACGTCCCGCCCTTCCCGAGCGGCTCGACGTCCCCCTCGATCAGCACCGTGTCGTTCGGCAGCTCGCGCCTGCCCTTGCTCGAATAGGCGAACAGGACGCCGATGCCGCCGTCGATGTCGAACCTGGAGTCGCCGAGGGTCGCGCCCGTCCGCGCCGACAGGGCGTACAGCTCCTCGCGATGCTCGCGCAGGTGGGACGCCAGTGCCTTCAGCAGGGCCGCCCGCTGGTGGAACGTCAGCTCCCGCAGCACCGGGCCGCCGACCCTGCGGCCGTACTCCAGCGCCCCGCCCATGTCGACGCCCGCCGAAGAGACGCGGGCGACCTCGTCCCCGGTGACGGCGTCGCGCAGCGGCACCCCCTCGGCGTCCGGAGCCTGCCAAGAACCCGACACGTAACTGCGCAGCACGACCACGTGGACCTCCTCGTCCATTGCTCTGAGTCTTCCTGCCACCTACGAGCCTCGTTCACGCCTCGCAGAGATGACAGCCGGTACGCGGTCCTTTTGTGTACTCGCACCCCCGCTCCGCGGCCCGCACCCCTGCGGCAAAAGGACATATCTTGTGGATCTGTCCTTCACTTGCGTACGCTGCCGGTCATGGTCACGCGCACCCGTATCTCCGCCGAGCTCAACGGGCTGCGTGCCGCCGCCCGCGCCGGGATGATCGGCCCGATGCCTCCCCGGGCCCTCGCCGCATCGGCGCGGGCGATGCGGCGGTACGGGCCGCTCGGCGCCGCGACGGCACTGCCCGCGCACCGCTTCCCGGAGCGGACCGGCCTGGTCGACGACCGCGGCGGCCTCACGTTCGGCGAGCTGGACCGGCGCTGCAACGCCCTCGCCAACGCGCTGCTGGCGCGCGGCATCGGCGCCGGCGACACCGTGGGCATCCTGTGCCGCAACCACCGCGGGCTCCTGGAGGCGATGTCGGGGGCCGCGAAGACGGGCGCATCCGTACTGTTCCTCAACACCGACTTCGCCGCGCCGCAGCTCCGCGACGCCGTCACCCGCGAGGGCGTCACCGCCGTCGTCCACGACGAGGAGTTCGCCCCCGTGGTGGACGGGCTCGTGGTGGACGGCCGCACCATGCCGTGCTTCTCCGAGACCGACCTGGACGAGCTCATCGGCGGCGCGGACGACGCGCCGCCGCCCGCGCCGTCCCGGCACGGCTCCATGGTGATCCTGACCAGCGGCACGTCCGGGCGGCCGAAGGGCGCGCCGCGGTCGCAGCCCCGGTCGGTGGCGCTGCCCGGCGGCATCCTGTCGAAGGTGCCGTTCCGCGGCGGGGAGCCCATGTTCGTCGGCCCGCCGCTGTTCCACGGCCTCGGGCTGACCTCCGCGATCCTCGCGCTGGGCCTCGGGTCCACGCTGGTGCTGCGGCGGCGGTTCGACGCGGCCCGCGTCCTCGACGACCTGGAGACGCACCGGTGCGCGTCCCTCGTCGCGGTCCCGGTGATGCTGAGCCGGCTGCTGGCGGTCCCCGGCGCGCGGGAGCGCAGCCTGCCCGGCCTGAAGGTGGTCATGACGGGCGGCGCGCGGCTCGACCCCGACCTCGCGAACCGCGTCCTGGCGGCGTTCGGGCCGGTGCTCTACAACTTCTACGGCTCCACCGAGGCGTCCTGCATCACGATCGCCACCCCGGACGACCTGGCCGCCGCGCCCGGCTGCGTCGGCCGCCCGCCCGCCGGGACGACGGTCGCGATCCTCGGCGACGACGACCGGCCCGTGCCGCCCGGCGGCACCGGCCGCATCTTCGTCGACACCCCGGCCCGGTTCGCCGGCTACACCGGCGGGGGCGGCAAGGAGGAGGTCGGCGGGCTGATGGCGGTCGGCGACCTCGGCCACCTCGACGGCGCCGGCCGGCTGCACGTCGACGGCCGCGCCGACGACATGATCGTGTCGGGCGGCGAGAACGTCCACCCCGGCGAGGTCGAGGACCTGCTCGCCGCGCACCCCGATGTGGAGGAGGCCGCCGTCACCGGCGTGCCCGACGCCGAGTTCGGGCAGCGGCTGCGCGCCTACGTGGTCCGCGCGGGCGGCGCCGCGCTGACCGAGGACGACGTCAAGGGGCACGTCGCCGCCAACCTCGCCCGGCACAAGGTCCCCCGCGACGTGGTCTTCCGCGACCGGCTGCCGCGCAACCCCGCGGGCAAGGTCCTCAAGCACGCCCTGGATTGAGGCCGTCCCGCTGCTGGGATACTCCGGGCATGACCTACGTGGCGGACAGTGAGCGGTACGAGCGGATCCCCTACCGGCGGTGCGGGCGCAGCGGGCTGCGGCTCCCGGCGATCTCGCTGGGGCTGTGGCACAACTTCGGCGACGACCGGCCGCTGGAGGTGCAGCGGGCCATCCTGCGGCGCGCGTTCGACCTCGGCGTCACGCACTTCGACCTGGCGAACAACTACGGGCCGCCGTACGGCTCGGCGGAGCTCAACTTCGGCCGGGTCATGCGGGAGGACCTGCGGCCGTACCGGGACGAGCTGATCATCAGCACGAAGGCCGGCTACGACATGTGGCCCGGCCCGTACGGGGACTGGGGCTCGCGCAAGTACCTGCTGGCCAGCCTCGACCAGTCGCTGAGCCGGATGGGCCTGGACTACGTCGACATCTTCTACAGCCACCGCTTCGACCCGGAGACGCCGCTTGAGGAGACGATGGGCGCGCTGGACAGCGCCGTCCGGTCCGGGAAGGCGCTGTACGCGGGGATCTCGTCGTACTCGGCCGAGCGCACCGCGCAGGCCGCGGCGATCCTGCGGGAGATGGGGACGCCGCTGCTGATCCACCAGCCGTCCTACTCGATGCTGAACCGGTGGATCGAGGGCGGGCTGCTCGGCACGCTCGAACGGGAGGGCGTCGGCTGCATCGCCTTCTCGCCCCTGGCGCAGGGGATGCTGACCGACAAGTACCTCGGCGGCGTGCCCGCGGGGTCGCGGGCCAGCAAGGGCACGTCGTTCTCGGCGGACCTGCTCACCGAGGAGAACGTCCGGCACGTCCGGACGCTGAACGAGATCGCCCGGGGACGCGGGCAGTCGCTCGCGCAGATGGCGCTGGCGTGGTCGCTGCGCGACGGCCGGGTCACCTCGTCGCTGATCGGCGCGAGCAGCGTCGGCCAGCTGGAGGAGAACCTCGCGGCGCTGGACCGGCTGGACTTCACCGAGGACGAGCTGGCAGCGATCGACCGGGACGCCGTCGACGCGGGCGTCAACATCTGGGCGGCCTCCAGCGCGGGCTGACCGCCGCGCATCGACCGGCCGCGACCGGGCACGAGCACCCCATGGTTTCCTCTCCCGACCAGAACGACCCCCGCGAACAGGCATCCGGCGGACAGGCTCCCGGCGGGCGGCCGCCCGGCGGGGACGGCGCGCCGGCGCCCGAGTGGAGCGACCCGGACTGGCGCGGCCCCGGCTCGCGGGGCCGCTACCGGCACGGGCAGCCGAGCGGGAGCGAGCCGCTCACCGCCCGCAGCCCGCTGCGGCTGCGGGCGATCCTGTCGGCGGTCGCGCTGGTCCTCGCGGTGGGCGGCGCGATCGGGTTCGCGGTGACCGCGGACGGCGACGGCATGTGGGCGGCCGCGGCCATCTGCGCGGTGGTCGCCGTCATCGCCGCCGTCGACCTGGTCGTGCTCGCCCGGCGGACCCGCACCTGACGCGCCGTCAGTAGTCCGCGAGGCGGGCGCGCGCCGCCGCCACCGCCGGCGGGACGGGGCGGCGCGCGCCGGCCAGCGCGGGCAGGGCGCGGGCGGCGTCCGCGAGGCCCGCGCGGCCGTCCCGGGTGCCGAGCGCCGCGGCGGCGGCGCCGGCGACCGCCGGGAGCGGGCGGCGCAGCCAGGCGGTCAGCAGCCGGTTGCGCGCCTCCCTGCGGCGGCGCCCGGCCGGGTCGCGGCCCGCCGTGGACGGGTGGTGGTGGACGACCAGTTCGGGCACGTACGCCAGCCCCCACCCGGCGGCGGCCAGGTCCAGGGCGAGGAGTTCCTCCTCCCCGCCGAAGTGCAGCACCTCCGAGAAGCCGCCGGCGTCGAGGAACGCGTCCCGCCGGACGATGACCGAGCAGGCGAGGAAGCCGAGGATCGCCGGTCCGGGCAGCCCGTCCGGCCGGCCGAGCGGGGCGCGGGCCATCTCCGCCGAAACCGGCTCCAGCCGCTCCTCCTCGCCGACGAGGACGCGGGCGGCGAGCAGCGCCGTCCGCGGGTGCGCGTCCAGGATCTCCACGGCGCGGTCCAGGGCGCCGGGGGCCCACCAGGAGTCGTCGTCGGCGAACGCGACGTAGCGGGTCGAGGCGTGCCAGGCCGCGGTGGTGCGGGCGGCGGCGCCCAGGTTGCGCGGCAGCCGCAGCACCGCGGCGCCGGCCTCCTCGGCGACGGCGGCCGTGCCGTCGGCGGAGGCGTTGTCGGCGACGATCACCGGGGCGGTGTGCCGGGCGAGGCTGCGGCGCAGTTCCGGGGCGCGGTCGCGGGTCGCGACGACGACCGTGACGGCGGGCATCGGCGGCGTCCTCCTAGCTCACGTAGCGGCGGGCCCTGGACGCCCGCTGGGACGCCTCCAGGCTCCGGAGCCGCTCCTCGACGTCGGGGGGCAGCGGGCGGCGCTCGCGCGCGACCCAGGCCAGCCCCGCGGCGGCCTCGGCGAGCGCGGCGGCCGTGACGCGGTCGCGCGGCAGGGTGCGCAGCAGCCCGGCCGTGCGCCGCGCGGCGGCGGGCAGCGGGCGGCGCAGCCAGGTGAACCACAGCGTGTTGCGGATGCCGTGGCGGCGCCGCAGGTGCGGCTCGCGCAGCGGGGACGGCTCGTGGTGCACGACGACGTCCTCGGCGAAGCAGAGCTGCCAGCCCAGCGTCATCAGGTCGGCGCTGAGCAGCTCCTCCTCGCCGCCCAGCCACAGGCGCGGGGAGAACCCGCCGGCCTCGCGGAACGCCTCGGCCCTGACCATGGACGCCCCGGCGAGGAACGAGCCGAGGGCCGGGCCGGGCAGCCACGGCGGCCCGGGGACCGGCGAATGCCGCAGCTCCGGCACGATCGGGTCCTCGCGGCCGCCGGGGTCGACGAGGATCCGCCCGGTGACGACCGCGAGCCGCGGGTGGGCGTCGAGCAGGTCCGCGGCGCGCGACGGGGCGTCCGGCTCCCACCAGGTGTCGTCGTCCCAGAACGCCACGTACGGAGTGCGGACGTGGTCGACGGCCAGATTCCGGGCGACGGCGCCGAGATTGCGCGGGGAACGGATCAGCTCCACCTCGGGGAATTCCGCCGCGACGGCGTCGGAAGCGCCGTCCCGCGACGCGTTGTCGACGACGATGACCGGGGGCGATTCCGTGATCTTCCGGGTGCGCGCGAGGGCGGCCAGCAGCGAATGCCGGCGGTCCCGGGTGATCATTACGACGGTGAAGCGCATATCGCCGCGGGTACCCCCGGGACCCGGATCTATGTGTGCTTCCCGCCCACTAGCTGCTACTTCGCCTGACAGCGACTTTCCGGACGGCAACGTTTAGAGCCCCAGTTATCGGCAATCTCGGAATCACCTATAGGGGATTTGCTTCTCGATAGACCCGCCAAGCACCGGTGCCCACGACGACGTCACCGGTACACCACCGATTGCAGCGCCGAAACGGGGCTCATATGCGCGTGCTCGGAATCAATGCGATCTTTCATGACCCGGCGGCCGCACTGGTCGTCGACGGGGCCGTCGTCGCGGCGGCGGAGGAGGAGCGCTTCAGCCGCCGCAAGCACGGCAAGCGGCCGGTGCCCTTCGCCGGCTGGGAACTGCCGGAGCAGGCCGCCCGCTGGTGCCTCGCCGAGGCCGGGCTGGAGCCCGGCGACCTCGACGCCGTCGCCTACTCCTACGACCCGGACCTCGTCGAGCCCGGGCTGGACGGGCACGACGTCCAGTGGGAGAGGCTGCGGACGCTGTACGCGCGGCGGGCGCCGAACTTCCTGGCGACCGCGCTGCCGGGCCTCGACCCGGGGATCGTGCGGTACGTGCCGCACCACGTGGCGCACGCCGCGTCCGCCGCGCTCGCCGCGCCCGGCCCCGGCGACGGCGACGTCCTGGTCCTGGACGGCCGCGGCGAGTCGCACTCGCACCTCGCCGGGACCTACGAGGGCGGCGTCCTGAACCCGCTGCGCGCGCAGCGCCTCCCCCACTCGCTCGGCCTCATGTACGAGGACCTCACCCAGCACCTCGGCTTCCTGCGCTCCAGCGACGAGTACAAGGTCATGGCGCTGGCCTCCTACGGCGAGCCGCGCTTCCTGAACGAGCTGCGCGAGCACGTCCACGCCACCGGGGACGGCGGCTTCGCCGTCGCGGGCATCGACTGGGGCGCGCTGGCCAAGCCCCGCCCGCCGGACGGCGAGTGGACCCGCGACCACGCCGACCTCGCCGCGAGCGTCCAGGCCCGTCTCGAAGAGGTCCTGCTGGACCTGGCGTCCTGGCTGCACGGCCGCACCGGCTCCCGTCGGCTGATGCTCGCCGGCGGCGTCGCCCTCAACTGCGTCGCGAACTCGCGGCTCGCCGAGGCGGGGCCCTACGACGACATCTGGGTGCAGCCCGCCGCGGGCGACGCCGGCACGGCGCTCGGCGCCGCGCTGCACGTCGCGCAGGCGGGCGGCGACCCGCCGTCGGCCATGCCCGGCGCCGATCTCGGGCGCCGGTGGGACGACCGGGAGATCGCGGCCTTCCTGGACACCGCCAGGATCCCGTACGAGCGTCCCGGCGACCTGGCCGCGGAGGTGGCCGGCGCCCTCGCCCGCAACGAGATCGTGGCGTGGTTCCAGGGGCGGTCCGAGTTCGGGCCGCGCGCGCTCGGCCACCGGTCGCTGCTCGCCCACCCGGGCCACGAGGAGAACCTGGAGCGGCTCAACGACGTGAAGGGCCGCGAGCAGTTCCGGCCGATCGCGCCGATGGTCGCGCTCGACCAGGCGGCGGAGGTCTTCGACGGGCCGCTGCCCAGCCCGTACATGCTGTTCGTCCAACGGGTGCGGCCCGGCTGGCGCGAGCGGATCCCCGCGGTCGTCCACGTGGACGGCACCGCCCGGATCCAGACGGTCGACGCCGCCGACGAGCCCCTTGTCGCGCGGCTGCTGGCGGAGTTCCGCGACCGGACCGGCCTGCCGGTGGTCGTCAACACGAGCCTGAACACCGCCGGGCGCCCCATGGTCGACGACCCGCGGGACGCGCTGGAGTGCTTCGGCTCCGCCCCGGTGGACCTGCTGGCCATCGGGCCGTTCGTCGTCCGCCGACGGGAGGTGCACGCCCGATGAGCCGACCCGCCGACGGCATCACCGTCGTCATCCCGACGATCGGCCGGGAGAGCCTGCGCGGCACGCTGCGGGCGCTGCTCGCCGGGCTCGGCGGCGCGGCGCGGCCCGCGATCCGCGAGATCGTCGTCGTGGACGACCGTCCCGCGCCCGGAGCGCCGCTCCCCCTGCCCGCGGACATGCCGCCGGCCGGGCCGGAGGTCCGGGTGATCCGCTCGGGGGGCCGCGGGCCCGCCGCCGCCCGGAACGCGGGCTGGCGCGCCGCCGCGGCCGGGTGGGTCGCCTTCCTGGACGACGACGTCGTCCCCGCGCCGGACTGGCCCGCCGCCCTCGCCGCGGACCTCGCGGACCTGGCGCCCCAGGTGGGCGGCTCCCAGGGCCGCGTCACGGTCCCGCCGCCGGACGGCCGGGCCCCGACCGACTGGGAGCGCAACACCGCGGCCCTCGCGGACGCGGAGTGGATCACCGCCGACATGGCCTACCGCCGCGGCGTCCTCGCCGAGCTGGGCGGTTTCGACGAGCGGTTCCGCCGCGCCTACCGCGAGGACGCGGACCTGGCGCTGCGCGCCATGGACGCCGGGCACGGGCTCGTCCTCGGCGAGCGGAGGGTGACCCACCCGGTCCGGCCCGCCGGCTTCTGGGCGTCGGTGCGGGCGCAGGCGGGCAACGCCGACGACGTCCTCATGTGGCGGGTCCACGGCGGCTCGTGGCGCGAGCGCGCCGGCGAGGGCCGCGGCATGCTCCGCCGCCACGTCCTCACCACCGCCGCCGCCCTGGCCGCCGCCGGATCGCCCGCGGTGCTGCGCGGCCGCCGCGGCCGGGCCGCCGCGCTGGCCGCCGGAGGCGTCTGGGGCGCGCTGACCGCCGGGTTCGCCCACCGGCGGATCCGGCCTGGCCCGCGGACGCCCGGGGAGGTCGCGAAGATGCTGGTGACCAGCGCCGCCATCCCGCCCGCCGCGGTGTGGCACCGGGTGCGCGGCCTGGCCGTCCATCGCGGGGCACGGCCCTGGGGCGGGCCGCGGGTCGTGCTGTTCGACCGCGACGACACGCTCATCCGCGACGTCCCCTACAACGGGGACCCGGAGCGGGTGGAGCCGATGCCGGGGGCGCGCCGCGCCCTGGACCGGCTGCGGCGGCACGGCGTGCTGATCGGCGTCGTGTCCAACCAGTCGGGCGTGGCGAAGGGCCTCATCACCGCCGGGGACGTCCGGCGCGTCAACGCGCGGGTCGAGCGGATCCTCGGCCGGTTCGACGTGTGGGAGTTCTGCCCGCACGACGGCGGCGACGGCTGCGAGTGCCGCAAGCCGCGGCCGGCGATGATCGAGCGCGCGGCCCGGCGGCTCGGGGCGCGCCCGTCCGACTGCGCCGTCATCGGCGACATCGGCGGGGACGTCGAGGCCGCGGCCGCGGCCGGCGCGCGCGGCATCCTCGTCCCGACCCGCCGCACCCGCCCCGAAGAGGTGGCGAGCGCGGCCGAGACGGCGCCGACGCTCCGCGCGGCCGTCGATCTGGTCCTCGGCGGAAGGCGGCGCCGATGAAGGTCCTCGTCGCCCGCCAGGACAACATCGGCGACGTGCTGCTCGCCGGCCCGGCCGTGCGGGCGGTCGCCGGACGCGCCGACGAGGTCGTGCTGCTGTGCGGCCCGCGCGGGCGCGCGGCCGCCGACCTGCTGCCCGGCGTCGACCGCGTCATCGAGTGGTGCGCGCCGTGGATCGACCCGGACCGGGTGCCGGTCGAGCGGGACGACATCGACGGCATCACCCGCCGGCTCCGCGGCTTCGACCGGGCGCTGATCCTGACCTCGTTCCACCAGTCGCCGCTGCCGCTGGCGCTGCTGCTGCGGCTGGCCGGGACGCCGTGGATCGGCGGCATCAGCGAGGACTACCCCGGGTCGCTGCTCGACCTGCGGCACCGCCCCGGCGAGGACATGCCCGAGCCGCTGCGGATGCTGTCGCTCGCGGAGGACGCCGGGTTCCCCGCCCCGGCCGACACCCGGCTGCGGGTGCGGGAGCCGCTCCCGGACACCGACCACCTCACCGGCGGCCCCGGGTACGTCGTCGTGCACCCGGGCACGTCCGTGCCCGCGCGGGCCTGGCCGCCGGAGCGCTGCGCAGAGGCCGTCCGGCTGCTGCGCGCCGCGGGCCGCCGCGTCGTCGTCACCGGCCACGGGGAGGAGAAGGAGCTGACCGCGCTCGTCGCCGGCGAGGACGGCCTCGACCTCGGCGGCCGGACGTCGCTCGCCGAGCTGGCGTCGGTGCTGCGGGGCGCGTGCGCCGTGATCGCCGGCAACACCGGCCCCGCGCACCTCGCCGCGGCCGTCGGGACGCCGGTCGTGTCGCTGTTCGCGCCGACCGTGCCCGCGGCCCGGTGGGCGCCGTTCGGCGTCCCGATGGCGCTGCTCGGCGACCAGATGGCGCCGTGCAAGGACAGCCGCGCCCGCGAATGCCCGGTCGAGGGGCATCCCTGCCTGGCGTCGGTCCGCGCGGACGAGGCCGCCGCGGCCGTGGAGATCGTGGCCTCGGTCGAGGAGGTGCCCACCCGGTGAGAGTGCTGATGTGGCACGTGCACGGCTCTTGGGCGACGTCGTTCGTCCACGGGCCGCAGACCACGCTCGTCCCCGCGACCCCCGGCCGGGACGCCGACGGGAAGGGGCGGCCCGACACCTTCCACTGGCCCGGCCGCGCGGTCGAGGTCGCGCCGGAGCGGCTCCGCCACGAGGACGTCGACGTCGTCGTGCTGCAGCGGCCCCATGAGCTGCGGCTGGCCGAGGAGTGGCTGGGGCGCCGGCCCGGACGCGACGTCCCCGCCGTCTACGTCGAGCACGACACTCCCCGCCGGACCCCGTCCGACATCGGCATGCCCGAGGAGGTCGTGCCCGACAGCCGGCACTTCCTGCACGACCGCTCCGACATCCCGGTCGTCCACGTCACCCATTTCAACCGGCTGTTCTGGAACTGCGGGCGGGCACCGGTCAGGGTCATCGAGCACGGCGTCGTCGACCCCGGCCACCGGTACACCGGCGAGCTGCCGCGCGCGGGCGTGGTCGTCAACGACCCGCTGCGCCGCGGCCGCGTCGCCGGCACCGACCTGCTGCCCGAGCTCGCGGCGGCCGTCCCCCTCGACCTGTTCGGCATGAACGTGCGGGACGCCCCCGAACGGCTCGGGATCGCCCCCGAATCCCTCTGGACGTTCGAGGACCTGCCGCAGGCGCAGATGCACGAGCTGCTCGCCCGCCGCCGCGTCTACGTCCACCCCTACCGGTGGACCTCGCTCGGCCTCGCCCTGATCGAGGCCATGATGCTCGGCCTGCCGGTGGTGGCGCTCGCCACCACCGAGGCGGTCGAGGCGGTGCCGCCGGAGACCGGGGTGCTGTCCACGCGCGTCGCCGCACTCGCCGACGCCGCGCGCAGCCTGGCTGCCGACCCGCCGCGAGCCCGCCAGATGGGCAAGGAGGCGCGGGCCTACGCCGTCGAGCGGTACGGCCTGCCGCGGTTCCTGCGCGACTGGCGGCGAACTCTCCAGGAGGTAGCGCGATGAGGATAGCCATGATCTCCGAGCACGCCAGCCCGCTCGCCGCCCTAGGCGGCCCCGCGGGACTCGGCGGAGCGGACGGCGGCGGGCAGAACGTGTTCGTCGCGGAACTGGCCGCCGAACTCGGCCGGCAGGGGCACTACGTCACCGTCTACACGCGGCGGGACGCGCCCGGCCCGCCGGACCGGGTGCGGCTCGCGCCCGGCGTGACCGTCGAGCACGTCCCGGCGGGCCCGCCCGAGCGCATCGCCAAGGACGAGCTGCTGCCCTGGATGCACGACTTCGGGCGCTACCTGGAGCACCGCTGGTCGGCGGATCCACCGGACGTCGCGCACGCCCACTTCTGGATGAGCGGCCTCGCGGCGGTCCAGGCCGCGCAGCCGCCCGCGGCGCCGCGCGTGCCGGTCGTGCAGACCTACCACGCGCTCGGCACCGTCAAGCGCCGCCACCAGGGCGGCAGGGACACCAGCCCGGCGTCCCGGGTGCGGCTGGAGCGCGCGCTCGGCCGCGCCGCCGACACCGTGATCGCGACCTGCTCGGACGAGGTCGCCGAGCTGACCGCGATGGGCGTGCCCCGCGACCGCGTCCGGGTGGTCCCGTGCGGCGTCGACCTCGGCCTGTTCTCGCCCGGCGGCGGCGCGGCCGGGCCCGCGCCCGGCGGCCGGCACCGCCTGGTGGTGCTGTCGCGGCTCGTCGAGCGCAAGGGCGTCGACACCGCCATCCGCGCGCTGGCGCACCTGCCGGACGCCGAGCTCGCCGTCGCCGGCGGACCGCCGCACGGCGGCCTCGACGGCGACCCCGAGGTGCGCCGCCTGCGGGCGGTCGCGCGGGAGGCGGGCGTGTCCGGCCGCGTGGAGTTCCTCGGCCGGCTCGGCCGCGCCGAGGTGCCCGCGCTGCTGCGGTCGGCGAGCCTCGTGCTCACCCTCCCCTGGTACGAGCCGTTCGGGATGGTGCCGCTGGAGGCGATGGCCTGCGGCGTCCCGGTCGTGGCGAGCGCCGTCGGCGGGCACCTCGACACCGTGGTGGACGGCGTCACCGGGACCCTCGTCCGGCCGCGCGACCCCGAGGCCGCCGCCCGCGCGGTCCGGGCGCTGCTCGACGATCCGGACGCGCGGGCCGCGATGGGGATCGCCGCCGCCGGCCGGGCGCGCGAGCGCTACTCCTGGGCGAGCGTCGCCGCCGGCACCACCGAGGTCTACCGGCACGCCGCGGCGCGGAGCGAGGTGCCCGCATGACGGCCCCCGCCCGCACCAGGACCGCGACCCCGCAGGACCGGCGGCTGGAGGCGCTCGCCGAGGCCGCGCTGCGGTTCCGCGAGCAGGTCCCCACCATCGAGGCGTGGGGGCGGCGCCTCGCCGGCGTCCTGCGCGGCGGCGGGCGGCTGCTGGCGTGCGGCAACGGCGGCAGCGCCGCCGAGGCGCAGCACCTGACCGCCGAGCTCGTCGGCCGGTTCGAGGACGAGCGGCGGCCGCTGTCGGCGATCCCGCTGCACGGCGACACCTCGTCGGTCACCGCCATCGGCAACGACTACGGCCACGCCAGCGTCTTCGCGCGGCAGGTGCAGGCGCACGGGCGGCCCGGCGACGTGCTGGTGTGCCTGTCGACCAGCGGCCGCAGCCCCAACGTGATCGCGGCGGCGCGCGCGGCCCGGCACCTCGGCATCACCGCGTGGGCGATCACCGGGCCGGGGCCGAACGCCCTCGCCGGCGCGTGCGACGACGCCGTCACCGTGGACGCGGCCGCCACCTCGACCGTCCAGGAGATCCACCTCGCCGCGATCCACCTGCTGTGCGGGGTGATCGACGACGCTCTGGGGGTGACGCCATGACCGCCCCGCTGGTGGTCGTCGGGGACGTCCTGCTCGACATCGACATCGTCGGCAGCAGCAGCCGGCTCTGCCCGGACGCGCCCGTGCCCGTCGTCGAGCAGGCCGAGGAGCTGCCCCGCCCGGGCGGCGCCGGGCTGGCGGCGCTGCTCGCGGCCCTGCAACCGGGCAATGCCGGGCGCGAGGTGGTGCTCGTCACCGCCCTCGCCGACGACGAGCCCGGCCGGCGGCTGCGCGCGATGCTCGAGAAGCACATGGAGGTCGCCGCCCTGCACCTGCACGGCGGCACCCCCTGCAAGCTGCGCATCCGGTCCGGCGGCCAGTCGGTGGCGCGCCTGGACGCCGGGGAAGGGCAGGCCCTCGACGGGCCCGTCGGCCCGCGCGTCACCGACGCCATCGCCGGGGCGGGCGCGGTGCTGGTCGCCGACTACGGCCGCGGCGTCACCCGGCACCGCGCCGTCCGGTCCCTGCTGAGCGGGCTCCCCGCGGAGGTCCCCGTCGTGTGGGACCCGCATCCGCGCGGCGAGGCGCCCGTCCCGGGCGTGCGGCTCCTCACCCCGAACGCGGCCGAGGCCGCCCGGCTCGCCGCCGCGTGCGGCGCCGAGGTCACCGGGACGGGGCTGTCGGCGGCGGGGCGGTGCGGCCGGTACCTGGCCGGCGCCTGGGGCATCGAGGGCGTCGCGGTCACGCTCGGCTCGGAGGGCGCGCTGCTGTGCGACGGGTCGGAGGCGCCGCTGCTGGCGCCGGCGCGGCCCGCCCGCGGCGACTCGTGCGGCGCGGGCGACAGCTTCGCGGCGGGCGCCGCGGGCGCGCTCGCCGACGGCGGGTCGCTCGCCGACGCCGTCACCGAGGGCGTCGACCTCGCCTCGGAGTTCGTCCGCGCCGGGGCCGCCGCGGGCGTCGCGGCGCAGCTCGCCGAGACCGGCACCGCGCGGCTCGTCCCCGAGCGCGGCGAGGACGCCTGGGACATCGTCGAGCGGACGCGGCGGGCCGGCGGGACGGTCGTGGCGACCGGCGGCTGCTTCGACCTGCTGCACGCCGGGCACGTCAGCATGCTGCAGCAGGCGCGGCGGCTCGGCGACTGCCTGATCGTGTGCGTCAACTCCGACGCCTCGGTCCGGCGGCGCAAGGGGCCGACCCGCCCGGTGACGCCCGCCGCCGACCGCGTCCGGGTCCTGGAGGCGCTCAGCGACGTCGACGCCGCGCTGGTGTTCGACGACGACACGCCCGCCCCGCTGCTGGAGCGGCTGCGCCCGGACGTGTGGGTGAAGGGCGCCGACTACGCCGGAACCACGCTGCCCGAGGCCGAGACGGTCCGGGCCCATGACGGGGAGGTGGTCCTGCTCCCCCTGCTGGAGGGGCGGTCCACCACCCGGCTGCTGTCCACCACGAAGGGAAACGCGTCATGAACGTCCTCATCACCGGTGGCGCCTCCGGACTCGGCGCGGCCGTCGCGCGCAGGGTCGCGGCCGACGGCGGGCGGCCGCTCGTCCTCGACCGGCACCCGCCGAAGGACGAGTTCGAGTACATGCAGGCCGACCTGGCCGACCGGCGGTGCGCCGAGCGGGCCGTGCACGGCCTGGCCCGCGCCGCCGGCGGGCTGAACGCGGTCGTCACCGCCGCGGGCATCGACGCCTGCGGGACGCTGTGCGAGGTCCCCGCCGAGGACTGGGAGCGGGTCGTGCAGGTGAACCTGCTCGGCACCGCCGCCGTCGTCCGGGCCGCGCTCCCCTACCTGGAGAACGAGCCGCACGGGCGGGTCGTGACCGTCGCGTCGACGCTGGGGTTCCGGGCGGTGAGCGACGCGACCGCGTACTGCGCGTCCAAGTTCGGCGTCGTCGGGTTCACCCGGGCCCTCGCCGTGGAGATGGCGGGCCGCGTCGCGGTCACCATGGTCGTGCCCGGCGGCATGGACACCGCGTTCTTCGACGACCGCACCGAGCAGTACAAGCCCGGTCCGGACGCGAAGCTCAACCGCCCCGAGGACGTGGCGGCGACGGTGGCGTTCGCGCTGTCCCAGCCCGCGGGCTGCGAGGTGCGGGAGATGGTCGTCTGCCCGTCGCAGGAACCGTCGTGGCCGTGACGGGCCACCGGGTCCTGGTGCTGCGCGCGCTCGGCCTCGGCGACCTGCTGACCGGCGTCCCGGCGCTGCGGGCTCTGCGCCGCGGGGCGCCCGGCGCGCGGATCACGCTCGCCGCACCGGCCGCGCTCGGCTTCATCGCCCGCGCCAGCGGTGCGGTCGACGACGTCCTGCCGGTGGACCGGCTGGCCCCGCTGCCGCACTTAGGCCCGGTGGACCTCGCGGTCAACCTGCACGGCAGCGGCCCGCAGAGCCACCGCGTCCTGGCCGGGCCGCGGCCGGACCGCCTCGTGGCGTTCGCCTGCGCCGAGGCGGGCCACACCGGCGGCCCCGCCTGGGATCCCGCCGAGCACGAGGTCGCGCGATGGTGCCGGCTCGTGTCGGCGTACGGGTTCGGCGCCGACCCCGCCGACCTGGACCTGCCCGCGCCGCCGGAGCCGTCGCCCGCGCCGGGCGCCGTCGTCGTCCATCCGGGCGCGGCGTACCCGGCGCGCCGCTGGCCCGCCGAGCGGTTCGCGGCCGTCGCGCGCGCGCTGCGCGGCCGCGGCGAGCGCGTCGTCGTCACCGGCGGCCCCGGCGAGGCGGGACTCGCGCGGCGCGTCGTGGAGCTCGCCGGGCTCGGCGGCGCTGCCGACCTGTCGGGCCGCACCGGCCTGGCGGAGCTGGCCGCGCTCGTCGCGGCGGCGCGGCTCGTGGTGTGCGGCGACACCGGCGTCGCCCACCTCGCGACCGCGTACCGGACGCCGTCGGTCCTGCTGTTCGGCCCGACGCCCCCGGCCCGGTGGGGCCCGCCGGACCGGGCGGAGCACCTGGTCCTGTGGGCCGGGCGGCCGGGAGACCCGCACGGCCGCGAGCCCGACCCGGGGCTGCTGGAGATCTCCGCGGGCCAGGCCGTCGAAGCCGCGGGCCGAGCGCTCACCGCCAACCGCTGAGGGGGACATCATGAGACACCCACGCGCCGTCGTCACCGGAGGCTCCGGCTTCCTCGGCTCGCACCTGTGCGAGGCCCTGCTGGACCGGGGCATCTCCGTGGTGTGCCTGGACAACCTGCTGACCGGCACGTCCCGCAACATCGCCCACCTGGCCGAACGGCGCGACTTCCGGTTCCTGAGGCGCGACCTCACCGAGCCGGTGCACGTGCCCGGCGAGGTCGGCTACGTGTTCCACCTGGCCTCGGCGGCGTCCCCGGCCGACTACCTGCGGCTGCCGATCCAGACGCTGGAGGTCGGCAGCCTCGGCACCCGCAACGCGCTCGGCCTCGCCGAGGCCAAGGGCGCCCGGTTCGTGCTGGCGTCCACGTCCGAGGTGTACGGGGACCCGCTCGTGCACCCGCAGCCCGAGTCGTACTGGGGCAACGTGAACCCGGTCGGGCCGCGCAGCGTCTACGACGAGGCCAAGCGGTTCGGGGAGGCGCTGACGTCGGCGTTCCGGCACTCCCGCGGCCTCGACACCGCGATCGCGCGGATCTTCAACAGCTACGGCCCGCGGATGCGGCCCGACGACGGCCGCGCCATCCCGACGTTCGTGCGGCAGGCGCTGACCGGGGAGGACCTCACGGTCACCGGCGACGGCTCGCAGACCCGCTCGATCTGCCATGTGGACGACACCGTCCGGGGCATCATGGCGCTCGCGACGGCCGGCCACCCCGGGCCGGTCAACATCGGCAGCCCCTACGAGGTGTCCATGGCCGAGCTCGCCCGGCTGATCATCGAGCTGACCGGGTCGCGGTCCCGGCTGCGCTTCGTCGACCTGCCGGAGGACGACCCGCGCGTCCGGCGGCCCGACACCACGCTCGCCGAGGAGGCGCTGGGCTGGCGCCCCCGCGTCTCGGTCGAGGACGGCCTGCGCGCCACGATCGAATGGTTCGCCGGGCAGCTCCCTGCCGCCCGCCCGGCGTGACCCGGCGGGGCCGTCCTCAGCGGACGCCCAGGACCGCCAGCAGCTCACCGATCAAGGGCGTGCCGGGGGCCGGCCCCGGCACGCCTTCCGGTGACCGGCACCAGTCCCACCAGCGGTCGAGCTCGTCCGGGTCCAGCAGCGGCCCGTCCTGCCCGGTGCCGCGTTCGCCGACGGTCACGACGGCCGGCCACGACCACGCCCGCGCCTGCGCGGTGACCTTCGCGCCCCCGCGCACCGGGTCGACGGCCAGCGCGGGCACCCCGTTCTTCAGCGCCAGGACCAGCCCGTGCAGGCGCGTGGTGACCACCAGGTCGAGCCTGCGCAGCACCGACTCCAGCTCGGCCGCCGTCGTGCACAGCCGCCAGTCGCGCGGGTCGAGCCGCGTGTCCAGGGGCAGCCGGGCGCACTCCCGGGCGGCGAGCCACTCCGTCAGCTCCCGCTCGACCCGGTCGTGCAGCCGCCGCGTCCCGTACTCCGCCTGGCCGGGCGCCAGCACGACCCCCGCGACGGGCACCCGCGGGGTCTCCGGCAGCGCGGCCAGATCGGTCCGCGGCGGCGCCGCGGGCGCGTCGCGGGCGAGGACCGCGTCGAAACCGGTGACCGCGGGGCCGGCGGGGTCGATGACCGAGACCCCGACGGCGACGCGCGTGCAGCGGGCGTACCGGCGGTGCAGCTCCTCGACCTGCGGGCCGTGCAGCGGGCCGCAGGCGAACACCAGGTGGGTGTAGCGGCCGGGGTCGGCGCGGTCGAGGTCCAGGCCGCCCGGCCGGAGCACCGGGCTCCACGCCAGCTCGCACCGCACCCCGGCGCCGGCGAGCGCCCGCCGCACCGCCTCCATCGCCAGGACGTCGCCCGCCGTCGCCTCGCCGTGCAGGAAACTCGGCCACCCCGTCACCAGGACGCGCATCCGCCGTCCGCCCCTCTCGCCGTCCGTACCGCCCGTGCCAGCCGTGCCGCCCGTGCCGTCCGGTGGCCGGTGTGCCCGCTCCCCGCGGCGGCACTCCCGCCGGACGGGCCCTTCCCGGACCGGGACATTGAGACACCTACCGGTTTACCGAGGCGCCCGGGCGGGCAGAGTCTGTTCGCGGCCCACTCGCCGAGTTCCGAGCCGGTTGCCCGGAGCTGCGAGTCTGGGCCGCACCAGCTTTCACGACCCCGGGGGCGGGCCCCGCCTGCGCGGCGTGCGCCGCCGGCCGGCGGCCCCCTCGGCATCTTCCTGCGTCTCCACCTGCCGCGGCCACCTGGCGCGGTCGGCGTGGACCGGCCCGATTCCCCACGCCGGAGGCGGTTTCCGTGTGATCCACCGTTTGGCGGGTAGTGGGTCCAGACCGAGCGATCACCCCTGTCCTCGCCGGCCCCGCTCCGGAAGGGAGAACGTCCGCATGACGTCGGCGCAGCCCACCACGAGGTTCAACGACGGACAGGCCGAGAACCTCCTGGCGGAGATGAACCGGCTGGCGGAGGGAGATCCCCGGCGGGAACGGCTGCGGTCGCGCATCGTCGACATGCACGCGCCGCTCGTCCGCGGGGTGGCGCGCCGGTACGCCAACCGCGGGGAGCCCATCGACGACCTCCAGCAGGTCGCCTACCTCGGCCTGGTCAAGGCCATCAACCGGTTCGACCCGGGCATCGGCGACCGGTTCGTCACCTACGCCTACCCGGTGGTGACCGGGGAGGTGAAGCGGCACTTCCGCGACAAGACCTGGGGCATCCGGGTGTCGCGGCGCATCCAGGAGCTGCGCCCGATCCTGCAGCGCACCATCCAGGAGCACACCCGCGAGCACGGCGTCTCCCCCACCACGGCGGAGATCGCCTCCCTCATGGGCATCACCGAAGAGGAGACCGTCGAGGTCATCATCGCCTGCGACGCCTACCGGCCGCTGTCCCTGGAGGCCCCGGCGGACGGGTCTCCCGACGGCGACGCCGGCACCGTCGGCGAGTACCTCGGTTCGGACGACCCCGCCCTGGACGCCTTCATCGACGGGCACGCCCTCCGCCCGCTGATCGACGAGCTGCCCGAGCGGGAGCGGACCATCCTGCTGCTGCGCTTCTTCGGCAACAAGACCCAGACGCAGATCGCCGAGCAGATCGGGCTGTCGCAGATGCACGTCTCGCGGCTGCTCCGCGCCACGCTGGAGCGGCTCCGCACGGGGCTCCTCACCGAACGCTGACCGGCGCGCCGGCGCGGCCGGCGACCGGGGGCCCGGTCACCGGCCGCGGGACCGTCACGGCCTCGGCAGCGCGCACTTCCCGTCGAGCACCACGTCGTTGCCCTTGCCGAGGCAGCGGGCCAGCCGGTAGGTCTGCTGGCCGTAGTTGATCCCCTGGCGGACGGTGACGTTCCCGCGCCGGTCCACCTCGCACGGGTTGTTCAGCGTGCAGCGCTCGCCGTCCTCGTTGCCGGTGTTGTTCACGCCGACGACGCGGCGGGTCCGCGCGTCGACGATCGGCGAGCCGGACGTGCCGCCGATCGTCTGGCAGTCCGGCGTGTAGCGGATGGAGTTCTGCCACGTCCAGCCGGCCTCGCGCAGCCGGTGGACGGTGGCGTCGATCTTGCAGCCGTAGATCGTCCGCCAGTAGCCCGACACGACCCGGATCGGGGTGCCGTCGTGCGGCCTGGCGACCGACAGGCGCAGCGCGGGGACGCCGTGGCGCTCGCGGATGGCGGCGTAGGTGGTGTCGAGCCGGTAGAGGGCCACGTCGGTGTCGGTCATCGTGGCGTACTCGATCCGCGTGGCGCGCAGCGTGCCGAGCTCCTCGGTGCCGGTCCGGTCGAGGAGCGTGAACGTCCGGGACGAGTCCCGGTCCACGATGACCTCGCCCGCCGCGGGCATGCCCGTCTCCAGGCAGTGGCCGTTGGTCAGGACCAGCGCCCGGTCGGTGTCGCGGGTGCGCGGGCCGCGCACGAGGGAGCCGGAGCAGTTGCTGAGCGCGACGATCCCGGTGAAGTCGACGTCGGCCCTGAGCGGCGCGGGAGCGGCGGGCGCGGCGGGGGCGGCCTGCGCGGCCCCGGCCGAGGCCAGCGTGGCGGCGCCCAGCACGGCGGCGAGGGCGGCGGAGGCGAGGCGGCGTCGGGTCATCGGAGTCCTTTCGTAGCGGCCGGCGAAGGCGCGCCGGCCGGTGGCGGGCTGTCCGGGTGGGAAGGGCGAAGGGCGGGCGGGCCGCGGTGTTCCGGTCGCATTCAGTCCACGTCCACCCAGCCGTAGGTGCGCTCGACGGCCTTCTTCCAGCCGGCGTAGCCCTCCCGGCGCCGCTCCTCGTCCCAGGTGGGCTCCCAGCGGCGGTCCTCGTTCCAGTTCCGGCGGAGCTCGTCGGTGGTGTTCCAGAACCCGACGGCCAGCCCCGCCGCGTACGCGGCGCCCAGGGCGGTGGTCTCGGCGACGACGGGCCGCGACACCGGGACGCCGAGGATGTCGGCCTGCATCTGCATGCACAGCTCGTTGGCGGTGACCCCGCCGTCGACCTTGAGCACGTCCAGGGAGACGCCGGAGTCCTCGCGCATGGCCTCGACGACGTCGCGGGACTGGTAGCAGATCGATTCGAGGGTGGCGCGGGCCAGGTGGGCGTTGGTGTTGTAGCGGGACAGGCCGACGATGGCGCCGCGGGCGTCGGAGCGCCAGTACGGGGCGAACAGGCCGGAGAAGGCGGGGACGAAGTAGACCCCGCCGTTGTCCTCGACCTGCCGGGCGAGCGACTCGCTCTGGGCGGCGCCGGAGATGATGCCGAGCTGGTCGCGCAGCCACTGCACCGCCGACCCGGTCACCGCGATCGACCCCTCCAGCGCGTAGACGGGCCGCTGGTCGCCGAACTGGTAGCAGACGGTCGTCAGCATCCCCGCCTTGGACCTGACGAGCTCCTCACCGGTGTTGAGCAGGAGGAAGTTGCCGGTGCCGTAGGTGTTCTTGGCCTCGCCGGGCGCGAAGCACACCTGCCCGACCGTCGCGGCCTGCTGGTCGCCGAGGATGCCGGTGAGCGGGACCTCGCCGCCGAAGGGCCCGTCGGCGCGGGTCGTCCCGTACGGGTCGGGCGCCGACGACGGCTTGATCTCCGGGAGCATCCGCCGCGGGATGCCGAAGAACGACAGGAGCTGGTCGTCCCAGTCGAGGGTCTCCAGGTCCATCAGCATGGTGCGGCTGGCGTTGGTCGGGTCGGTGACGTGCACGCCCCCGTCCGTCCCGCCGGTCAGGTTCCACAGCACCCAGGTGTCGACGTTGCCGAAGAGCGCGTCGCCGTTCTCGGCGGCCTCGCGGACGCCGTCGACGTTCTCCAGGATCCACTGGACCTTGCCGCCGGAGAAGTACGTGGCGGGCGGCAGGCCGGCGCGGTGCCGGATCGTGTCCCCCCTGCCGTCGCGTTCGAGGGCGGAGGCGATGCGGTCGGTGCGGGTGTCCTGCCAGACGATCGCGTTGTGGTAGGCGCGGCCGGTCCGCCGGTTCCACACCACGGCGGTCTCGCGCTGGTTGGTGATCCCGACCGCCGCGAGGTCGGCATGGGTGAGGTTCGCCCGGTTCATGGCGGACTGGATGACCGACCGGGTCCGCTCCCAGATCTCGGTGGGGTCGTGCTCGACCCACCCCGCCCGCGGCAGGATCTGCTCGTGCTCCAGCTGGTGCCGCGCGACCTCATTGCCGGCGTGGTCGAAGATCATGAAGCGGGTGCTCGTGGTGCCCTGGTCCAGCGCTCCGACGAAGTCGGCCATGGACTCTCCCTTCAGGAAACGTCGTATTCCGGCTTCGGTTCGGTGGGCGCGGCCTCCTCCTCCTCGCCCGGGATGTTGCGCCCGACGAGGAGGATGTAGAGGCCGGCCCCGATCACGCCGCCGATGAGCGGTCCCGCGATCGGGACCCAGAAATACAGATCTCCGTACTGATCGCTCCACGGGCTCTCGTAGCCCGTCATCCACTGGACCAGCCGCGGGCCGATGTCGCGGGCCGGGTTGATCGCGTACCCGGCCGCCGAGCCGAACGCCATCCCGATCGCCACCACGATGAGGCCGATGATGAACGGCGCCAGGTTCGCCAGCGGCGGCGCGTTGCGCGGGTCGGTGACCGCCAGCACGAGGAACAGCAGGATCGCGGTGCCGATGATCTGGTCGCGGAACGCGCCCCAGGTCCCGATCGGCAGCGTCCCGTTGCCGGGCATGGTGGAGAAGACGATGTGCGACTTCTCCGTCAGGCCGGGGTCGAACTTCTGCAGGATCTCGCTGTAGTTCCACCGGACGATCAGCGCGCCGACGAACGCCCCGAGGATCTGGGCGAAGGAGTAGGGCAGCACCTTGCGCCAGGGGAAGCCCTTGAACACCGCGAGGGCGACCGTGACGGCCGGGTTGATGTGCCCGCCGCTGATCCGGGCCGACACGTACACGCCGAGCGTGACCCCGATGCCCCACGCCCACGAGATGCTGTCGTGGTCGCCGAGGCTCTGCGGCTCGCCGAGCCCGCTGCCCGCGATGACCTGCGCGACGACGCCGACCCCGAACAGGATCAGGATCAGCGTCCCGGCGAACTCCGCGGCCATCGACCGGGCCAGCGGGGGGAGCTCCGGCCCGCGCGTCATCTCTCCTCCTCGGGGGCGGGTGACGTAAGGCACGGCCGCCGCGAAGGTAAACGCGCGGGACGAGATCCGTCAACGGTGCGGCGGCGGCGATGCCGGCGCGCGGTCCCGGCCGTCCCCAGGGAGTCGGTCACGGACATGATCATGCCCGGGCGGCGCCCCCCTACACCGCTCCCGCGGCGGGCGGTCAGTGGCCGCGGAACGCCTCTTCGAGCCACCAGGCGGGACGGTCCCGGGTGACCTTGGCGTCCACGAGCATCGGGCGGTCGCGCGGCCCCGCCAGCCACTCCGACACCGCGGCGAGGTCCGCCCGCCGCCGGACGGTCGCCGCCGCGCAGCCGAACCCGCGGCCGATCGCGGCCAGGTCGGCGGGCGGGAACGTCACCGTGTCCAGCGGGTGCCCGCCGGGGCCGAAGTGGTGCACCTCCGCGCCGTACGCCTCGTCGTCGTAGACGACGATGAGGAGGTCCAGCCCCAGCCGGACGGCCGTCTCCAGCTCCGCGGCCGACATCAGCGCGCCGCCGTCCCCGAGCGCGGCGACGGTGAGGCGGCCGGGCCGGGCCACGGCGGCGCCGATGGCGGTGGCGAGGCCGAGCCCGACCGACTGGAACGCCTGGGTGAACACGAGCGCGTCGGCGTCGGGGACGTCCAGGAACATCGCCGGGTAGCCCATGAAGTTGCCGGAGTCGACGGCGACGGTGCGCTCGCGGGGCAGCATGCCGTCCAGCGCGATCGACAGCGTCCGCGGATCGATGCGGGGCCCGCCGGAGTCGTCGTCCCCGGCGGGGTGCTCCTCGTACGGGACGTCCTGCCAGCGCCCCTCCCGGGCGAGGCGGCCGGCCACCTCCGGGGTGCGGTAGCCGGTCGCGGTGTGCCCGCGCGCCGCCAGCTCCGCGGCGGCGGCCCGCGCGGTCTCGGCGGCGTCGCCGATGAGGCCGAGGTCGACGGGGTGGTGCGCGCCGAGCGCGCGGGCGTCCACGTCGACCTGGACGACCCGCGCGTCCCGGGCGACGAGGGCGCCGTGCCGGGTCGTCCACATGTTCAGCGAGCAGCCCCAGCCGACGACGAGGTCGGCGCCGCGGATCAGCTCCGCCGCGGCCGGGGTGGCGAACCCGCCGCTGACGTCCAGGGCGAACGGGTCGCCGGCGAACAGTCCCCGCGCGACGGCGGAGGTGGCCGGCAGCGCGCCGCAGCGCCCGGCCAGCTCGGCGAGCGGCTCGCGGGCGCCGGACAGCCGCGCGCCGCGGCCAGCGACGAACACCGGCCGCGCGGCGGCCTGGAGCAGGTCGGCGAGGCGGGCGACCGCGGCGGGCGGCGGCACCGGCAGCGGCGGGACGGCCGGCCGCCCGCGCGCGGCGGGGAGCTCCGCCGGGTCGCCGGGGTGCTCGGCCTCCTGGATGTCGAGCGGGAGGCCCAGCAGGACGGTGCGGCGCTCGGTGACCGCCGTGCGGCAGGCGCGGGCCACGTCGGCGAGCGCGGTCTCCGGGGAGTGGACCCGCTCGGGGACCGCGCCGACCGCCGCCGCGATGGCCGCCTGGTCGACGCGGAAGTTGGAGCGGACCGCGCCGGCGGCCGTCTCGCCCGCGACCACCAGCAGCGGCGTGCGGCTCTTGGCGGCCTCGGCGATGCCGGTGACCGCGTTGGTGAGGCCCGGCCCCTGGTGCAGCGACACCACGCCGAGTTCGCCGCTCACCCGCGCGTACGCGTCGGCCATCGTGGCGGCGCCGCCCTCGTGCCGGGCGGCGACGAACCGCGCGCCGCCCGCGACGAGCGCGTTGGTGACGTGGAAGTTCCCGCTGCCGACGACCCCGAAGACGGTGCCGGCGCCGAGGCGCGCGAGGGCGCCGCCCACGGCCTCCGCGACGTTCATCGCTCGATCAGCGCGAGCACGCGGGCGGGGCTGCCCGAGCCGCCGACGATCGGCAGCGGCGAGGCGAGCAGCACGGCGCCGCGGGCGGGGAGCCGGTCGAGGTTCTGCAGCTGGGTGAGGCCGTACTTGCCGGCGCCGAGGAAGTAGGAGTGGCAGGGGAACGGCGGGTCGAACGCGTGCGCGCCGCCCGCGTCGGTGCCGACGGTCTCGACGCCGAGGCCGATGAGGGGGGTCTCCTCGGCGAGCCACCGCGCGCACTCGGCCGAGACGCCGGGCGTGTGCGGGCCGTTCTCGTCGGCGTTGAGGAAGGTGTCCTGGTCGCCGGAGCGCGCGTCCCAGCCGGTGCGGAAGAGGAGCCAGCCGCCGTCCGGCAGCGGCCCGTGCGCCTCCTCCCATTCCCGGACGTGCTCGATCTCCAGCAGGAAGTCGGGGTCGGCGGCGGCGCGCGCGGAGGCGTCCAGCACGACGGCCGGGGCGACGAGCCTGCCCGGCGGCACCTGCGACACGTCCTCGCCGTCGCGTCCGGTGGCCCAGTGCACGGGCGCGTCGAAGTGGGTGCCGACGTGCTCGCCGGTGACGAGGTTGTTCCAGTACCAGGCGGGACCGCGGTCGTCGTACCGGCTGATCTCCTCCAGCCGGAACGGGACCGTGTTGGCGAACGGCTCCGGCAGCCGGAGGATCGGCGTCCGCTCCGACAGCGGGGCGGTCAGGTCGACGATCTCCACCCGCCCGTCGGAGAGGGCGGCGAGCAGCTGGTCGAGCAGGGACATCGGGCCTCCGGCGGGCGCGGGGTCGGGCTGGTGATCGCGGTGCGCCACGAACGTACCGCAGGCGGCCTGCTCGGAGGGGGTCCCCCGGGGGCCTCTCCGAGCGGGCCGTCTCCGTTGGTCCGTGTCCATGCCGGGGCCCCGTTTTCGTTACTTGACCACATGGACGCGTCCCCCCGGGGCGCTCACCATCGGGGGCGGAACCCCGGCCGATCCCGCCCCCACGGAGGTCCGCATGCGCCGCAGGCCCTGGTCGCTCGCGCTCGCCCTCGCAACCCTGCCCCTGGCCCTGTCCGCTCCGCCGGCACACGCCGCTCCCCCGCCGTC
>NZ_SMKM01000120.1 GCF_004348665.1 Actinomadura sp. GC306
GCCGACGCCCCACCGGCAGACGGTCCGCCCACCGACGGCCCACCCGGCGACGGCCGGCCCGCGGAAGTTCCGTCCGCCGGTGGCCCGTCCGCCGGACACCCGCCTGCGGACGGTCCGGACGTCGGCGCCGGGGGCGGTCGGCCTGTGCCGGGTGTCGCGGAGGACGTCGCGGACGAGGCGGTCGCGCGGAGGAAGCGGCCGCGTGGGCAGCGGTTGCATCCGCTGACGTTCGTCGTCGGGGCCGTCCGCGAACTTCTCGCCCTCGTCGCCGCCGGCGCGACGGGGCTCATGGTCGGCGGCCTGTCCACGGCGTTCTACTTCGCGCTCGCCGGGCTGACGTTCGGCCTGCTCTTCCACGTGGTCGGCTGGCTGACGTTCACCTACGTGCTGTTCGACGACCGGATCGAGCTCCGGCGGGCGCTCATCGGACGGTCGGTCAAGAGCATCCCGCGCGACCGAATCCGGGGGGTGGACATGAGCGCGTCCCTCCCGCACCGCCTCCTCGGGCTGGCGATCGTCCACATCGACGCGGGCGCGGACGGCGGTGAGGGCACGCTGAACGCGGTCTCGCGCGGGGAGGCCGAGCGGCTGCGCCGCGTCCTCCTCTCGCGGGACGCCCCGGCCCCGCCGCGCCGCGTCCTCGCCCGGATGCGGCGCCGCTGGTACGTGTACGCCCCGCTGAGCGGCGCCTACCTGTTCACGCCCTTCGCGGTGGCGGGCTCCCTGCTCGGCACCGCCTACAACCTCGGCGACGATCTCGGCCTCATCACGCAGGAGCGGGTGGAGAGCCTCGGCCACGACGTGGTCGGCCTGTCCACGGCGCTCGTCGTCGCGCTGGTGATCCTCGGCCTGCTGGCGATGCCGGTCATGTCGGTGGTCGTGTTCATGCTGTTCAACTGGGATTTCACCGTCCACCAGCGGGACGGCTCGCTCGTCATCGAGCGCGGCCTGGTCACCCGGCGGAGCGTCTCGCTGGAGCTGCGGCGGCTGCGCGGCGTCGAGTTCGCCGACAACCCCTTCGAGCGCGCCGCCGGGGTGACCCGGCTCGGCGCGCTCATCACCGGCCTGGGGGACGCCGCGCACCGCGGGCGCCTCCTGCCCGCCGCGCCGCGCCCGGTCGCCGAGGCCCTCGCCGCCCGGGTGGTCGGCGCCGTGCCCGGCCCGCTGATCGCGCACCCGCCGGCGGCGCGGAGCCGGCGCGTCACCCGCGCGGTCGGGCTCCCGGCCGGCTTCGCCGCCCTCGCCGCCGTGACCGCCCAGCCGTGGGCCGCCTACGTGTTCGCCGTACTCGCCGTCCTGGCGGTGCCGCTCGGGCTCGACCGCTACCGCCAGCTCGGCCACGTCACCGACGGGGACCGGCTCAGCGTCCGCTCAGGCTCCCTGCGCCGCCGCCAGGTCGTCGTCGAGCACACCGCCATCGTCGGCTGGCGCATCCGCCGGACCGTCTTCCAGCGCCGGCTCGGCCTCGCCACCCTCGTCGCGGCGGTCGGCGCGGGCGACGGCGGCTACTCCGCGATCGACATGGCCGAGGGGGACGCCGTCGCGCTCGCGGCCGGCATCACCCCCGCCTGGCTGACCCCGTTCCTGGAGACCCCGCCCGAGGGCTGACGCGCTATTCGGGGCGGCGCGCACCGAACATGATCTCGTCCCAGGACGGCACGGACGCGCGCTTGCCCTTGGCCTTGCGGCGCCGCGCGGGCCGCTGCGCCGCGGGCTCGCTGTTCGCGGCGGCCGCGGGGGGAGGCGTGGCGGGCTTGTCCTGCGCGGCGGGCATGGTCGGACGGGCCGGCTTCTTCTTCGCGGGCGTCCGCGAAGACTGCCGCTGCGCCGGCCGCTGCGCCGCCGGCCTGCTCTCCCGCGCCGGCTGCTCCTCCTCGGCGGGCCCGGCCTTGCGGTCCCGTGCAGCGGCCCCGGGCTCGGACGTCTCGTCGCCGGCCGACTCCTCCCGCTCGGCCTCGGCCGCCTCCGCGGCCCGCAGCCGGGCGGCCCGCCTGGCGGGGGTCTCGGCTAGCCGGGACGCCGCGCGCTCCTCCTGGGCGGCGGGCGGTTCCTCGGCGGCGGGCTCGGCCGGCTCGGGCTCCTCGGCGGGGCCGGACGTCTCGTGAGCGGCGGCGGGCGTCTCGGTGGCCGCGGAGTCCTTGGACGGCTCCTCGGCGCGCTCCGCCTCCTCGGTGGGCTCCGTCTCCTCGGGGCGCTCCGTCGCGGCGGCTTCGGCGGCCGCTGCGGGCGAGGCGGTCTCGGGTGCCTGCGGTTCGGCCGCTTCGCCGGGACGTGCGGCCTCGTCGTCCTCGGCCTCGTCCTCGGAGTGGCCGGTCTCCGCGGTTTCGCGGGTCTCGGCGACGTTCTGGTCTTGGGGCTCGTCTTCGGCGAGGTCCGTCTCGGCTACGTCGCGGGACTCGTCGTCCTCGCGGGACTCGTCGTCCTCCCGGGCCTGCTCCCGGGCCTGCGCGGTCTCGCGCTCCTCGGGGGCGTCCTCTAGAGGCTCAGGGCTCGACGCCTCCACCTCTTCGGGGGTTTCGCGCTCTTCGGAGGTTCCGCGGTCGGCGGTGCGCGCCTCGTCGGCTTCGATGCTCTCGCCGAGGCCGGAAGTCTCGCGGTCGTCGGCCGCCGCGTCGAAGCCGGACTCTTCGGGCGCGATCTCGGGGGCCTGGGGCTCGTCCGGAAAGCGCTCGGTCTCCGCGGCCTCGCGAAGGTGCGCGGTGCGGGGCTCCTCGGCCTCGCGGGCGGCCGCGCGCTGCCTCGGCGCGTCCTGGAAGCGCCCGGTCTCGCCGGTGCCCGGGGCGGGGGCCCGGCCGATGCCGGGGCCTTCGTGGGCGGCCTCGCGGAAGGGGCGCGCCTCGGCCATCCGGGGGGCCTCCGCCGGGTACTCGCGCGGCTCGGCGGGGCGCAGCCGGCCGTGCGCGCCGGGCTCGCCGGACAGGCCCCGGGCGGCCGGGTCGCGGTCGTTGGAGACGACCTTCATGGCGGGGCGGCGGGGGACGAGCGGCGTGACGGTGTCGGAGAGCGCGTCGTCGTCCCACTCGACGGCGGTCAGCCGGGCGGCGATCTCGTCCAGTGGGAAGACGTGCCGGCGGCGCGGGTCGAACGTCCACTCGGCGGCGTGCGGGCGGCCGTCGTCGAAGAAGGACAGCCGGACCCGCCAGGTGCTGTCCTCGCACTTCCAGGAATCCCACTCGACCTCGTCGAGGTCGACGCCGCCGCGGCCGAGCCGCTCCTCGACGGTCTCGCCGAGGGGCGGGCCGGGGGCGGACTCACCCGGCCGCCGGACCGCGACCCGCTGTGCCTGCTGGGCCATGTACTCGCGTTCCTGCAGGACCGGGCCCTCGAACCAGCGGACGCGTTCGACCGGGATGCCGGCCGACTCCGCGATCTCTTCGGCGGTCTCGCCGGACCGGATCCGGGCCTGGATCTCCTTGGGACGCAAGGGACTCTCCACTTCGATCTCGAACTGGCCGAGGCGGGAGAAGTGCCCACGGACCGCCGCGCGGAGCCGGTCGTCGACGGGCAGGGTGAACCGGGTGCCCCGGCCCGCGGTCGCCAGGACGAGGTACGTACCGTCCTCGCTGACCGCGACGAGGCGCAGCTCCTGCATGCGTGTCCTTCCTGCCCTGTCCTGATGGCACGGAGGACGCCGGACCGCGCGACCATTCGTCTCACCGGTCGGCCGTCCGATGCCCACCGAGGGCGCATGCGTGCCCTTTCCCCCGGGTCCCCGAGTCTCTCTTTCGGACACACCTGCTGCCAGCACCGTACCCGGCATGTCCGAACATCGCCGCTCTCGAAGCCCCCTTCACGAGGTAGAAGAGGGCACCCGGCCAAGCTTGCCGGTGTCGCGACCCGCCCGGGGCCACCCTGCCTGATCCTTGTGCATCTTTTTCCACACTGTGCCTGAGGACACCCCGCCGCCCCTCGATTCGACGTTGTGAGTGTCACGTCTTGGGCAGGAACAAGCGGGTCGTCCTGATCAGTTACTGATCAGGTAGTCCATAACGACGAGACGGGAGTGAGGCGGTTCATGCCGCGCCGCAAGCCGGAGATCAGTACGACGCAGCTCGTGGCGAGTGCCTTCGCGACGGCTGTGGCGGCCTTCGGCGCCTCCACGCTCGGGGTCTACGGGACGATCATCGGTGCCGCGTTGATGAGCGTGATCTCGACGGCCGGGTCGGCGGTCGGGAAGCACTACCTGGACCAGGGGCGCGACCAGATCAAGGAGCTGACGCAGCTGCAGTCGGCGACGCGGCGCCGGGACGCGGCGGAGGGCGCCGCGGAGGAGGCGACGAGCGCCGACCCGACCCGGACCGTGGCGTGGTCCGGTGACCCGAACGCCACCCGGTTCGACCCGGGCGGCGATCCGAACGCGACCCGGCTCGATCCCGGGGCCGGCGGCGACCCGAACGCCACGCGCGTGGACCCGGTGGACGCGGTGGCCGGCTCGCTCGCCGAGGAGGCGGGCGAGGACGCGGTGCGGCAGGTCGTCCGGCGGTCGGCGTGGCGGAGCACCGCCGAGTGGGCCAAAGCGCACTGGAAGAAGCTGGCGGTCATGTCGGCGGCGGTGTTCGCGCTCGTCCTCGGGGTGATCACGATCTACGAGGCCGCGGCCGGGGAGCCGATCGGGCGCGCGGGCGGCGGGCTGACCATCACCGAGGTGCTGACCGGCGGCGGCGGCGAGCGGCAGGACGACGGCCCGTCGCAGCAGCCGACCGACGGCCCGGCCGAGCCCGGCGTCACCCCGGGCGAGGCCCCGACGGGCGAGGCGCCGGCGACGCAGCCGGGCGTGCCGACGCAGGAGGCGCCGACCGGGCCGACCGAGGCTCCCACGTCCGAGCCGACGACCCCGGGGCCCACGGAACCGGACACGCCCGCGCCGACCGAGGCGCCGGGAGGCGGTCAGGAGGGCGGTCCGGGGCCGGGCGCCGACGACCCCCAGGCCGAGTGACGGCGGGGAGCGGCCTCAGTCACCGAAGACCTGCCTGGTGTAGGGGTTGGCGAAGCGCCGGTCCGGGTCGAGCTCGTCCCGCAGGGCCACGAAGTCAGCGAACTTCGGATAGACCTTCTCCAGGTACGCGGCGTCGCGAGTGTGCATCTTGCCCCAGTGCGGACGCCCGTCCAGGCCGGTCAGCAGGTCCTCGACGCCCCGGAAGTACTCCTCGTGCGGGTCGCGGTGGTAGACGTGCACGGCGATGAAGGCGCTGTGCCGTCCGTGTGCCATCGACAGCCAGGCGTCCTCCTGGGGGAGGAGCCGGACCTCGATGGGGAAGCTGATCCGCCAGCCCTTCTTGGTGAACAGGGAGCGGAGCTCACGCAGGGCGGGGACGAGCTGCTCCCGCGGGATCGCGTACTCCTGCTCCTTGAACCGGACCTTGCGCGGGCTGGTGAAGACCTTGTATGAGGTGTCGCTGTAGGTGCGGGCGCCCAGGGCCTTGGCGGAGATGCCGTTCACGAACGGCACCGTGGCGGGTGCCCTGTGCGTGACCCTGTTGATGCCCTCGAACACCGTGTTGGACAGGAACCGGTCGTCCAGCCAGTACCGGAACCTGGACAGCGGCTCGGCGGGACCCTCGGCGCGGTTGTTGTGCTTGGTCAGGCAGCCTTCGGTGTGCGGGAACCAGTAGAACTCGAAGTGCTCGTTGGCGGCCTCGAACTCGTCCACGCGGGCGAGGACCTCGTCCCACTTCATCGGCTGCTCCTGCGCCCGCAGCAGGAACGCCGGGACGGTCCGCCAGGTGATGGCCGTGACGATGCCGAGCGCGCCCACGCCCGCGCGGGCCGCGTCGAACAGGTCGGGGCGCTCGTCGCGTGAACAGGTGACGATGGTGCCGTCGGCGAGCGCGAGTTCCAGTGCCGCGACCTGGGACGCGAGCCCCGCGACGTCGCGTCCGGTGCCGTGGGTGGCGGTCTGGAGGGCGCCGGCGACGGTCTGCTGCTGGATGTCGCCCATGTTGGCCAGCGCGAGGCCGTGCTCGTCCAGGGTGCGGTTGAGCTCGTGGAGCGGGAGCCCGGCCTCGGCGGTGACCAGCCCGGTCGCGGTGTCGACGGAGCGGACGGCGGTCAGCGCCGTGGGATCGAGCCGGACCCCCTCGGCGACGGCCGCGCCGGTGAACGAGTGGCCGGTGCCCGTCATGCGGACCGTGAGGCCGTCGTCGGCGGCCGCGCGGATCTGCGCGGCCACCTCTCCCGCCGTGCGCGGGGTCGCGACGCGGCGCGCCGTGGCCTGCTGGTTTCCCGCCCAGTTCTGCCACTTCTGGTTCGTCACGGGGGACATGTGGCGACTCTACTCGTCCGGGGTTTATGAGGAAAGTTCATGTTTCGCCGGAGTGTCCGCGGATCGCGGCCGGGGGCGGCCACGGATCGGACGATGGCCTACGATCCGGTAATCACGGACATGGAACGATACGGACGACCAGCCCGGCATCGCTCCGTTCAGGGTCGGACCCCATGATGGCGTGACATGGGGAGAGAAGTGAAAAAAGCGGGTAACCGTCCGTAGCGACACTCGTTGGGAATTGTTGTGGCTCCTCCATCAGCCCGGCGCACCGGCTCCATCGCAGACGCGGCCGCCGAGAAGGCGCCCTCGGCCGCCGCCGAGCCCGGTAAGCGCCCGCCCGGCGAAGACGTGCTCGCGAACGGTGCCGAGGCGAACGGCGCCGAAGCGAACGGTGGCAACGCGAACGGTGCGAACGCCGCCCGCGCGCGCAGGCCGAAGCCGGAGAAGAAGGAGCGGCGGCCGCGGAACGCCTACGCGGGCCAGGCCAGGCGCCGCCGCGGATCGCCGCTGCTCATCACCGCCATCGCCGTCCTCGCCGCCGCGACCGCCTCCGGCGGCGTCTACACCGCGCTGACCTTGGAGGAGGCGAACCCCACCGAGTCGGCCGGCCCGGTGGCGGCGGCCCCGCCCGGCGACCTGCAGGGCGACCCCGTCAACGTGGCCCAGAGCGGCCAGGTCGCGCCGCTGGAGCGCGTCGTCCCGCCGGACGTGCTGGCGGTCGGCGGCGCCTCGATCTCCACCGCCAAGATCAAGCGGATCGCGAAACTGCGCCAGGTCGGGGACGTGCTGGCGGTCGCGGGCGGCGCCGTCCAGCTCCAGGGCCGCCAGGTGAACGCGTTCGCCGTGGACCCGTCCGACTTCCGCGCCTGGACACCGCCTGGGACGGCGAAGAAGACCGAGTTGTGGGAGGCCCTGGCCGGCGGCCAGTTCGTGGTGTCCCCGGCGGCCTCCGAGCAGCTCCAGCTCGCGAAGGGCACCCGGTACCCGGTGGTGGGCCGCACGATGCCGTCGCTGACGATGGGCGGCTCCGGGACCCTCGGCCTGCCCGGGATCGACATGCTCGTCAGTCAGCAGGCCGGGACCGACATGGGGCTCATCCCCAACGTCGCGGTGCTGGTCAACGCTCCCGGCGCGGACCCGGCCAAGGTCGTCAAGGCCGTGACCAAGGTCCTCGGCCCCGGCACGGACGTGGTGAACCTGCACGAGTCCAAGTACCAGAACCAGGTCGGCGGCGGCGCCGGCGGCGGCGCCACCAGCTACATGGACCTGTACAAGCAGGCGGCCGGCACGTGCCCGGGACTGTCCTGGACGGTCCTCGCCGCGATCGGCCAGGTCGAGAGCAGCCACGGGCGCGACGTCGGACCGTCCAGCGCGGGGGCGCTCGGCCCGATGCAGTTCATGCCCGCCACGTGGAAGGCGTACGGGGTGGACGGCGACCGGGACGGCAAGGCCGACATCATGAACCCCTACGACGCCATCCCGGGCGCGGCCAACTACCTGTGCGCGAACGGCGCGGGCAAGGGCGGCAAGCAGCTCTACAACGCGATCTGGCACTACAACCACGCCCACTGGTACGTGCAGAAGGTCCTCGGCCTCGCCAAGGCGTACGCCGCGCGCTACGACTGACCAGCACGTTCCCCAGGTTCTTCCGAACGGGCTCCGCATGATCGCGGGCCTGGAACGGGGCATCGCCGGGAGGCTGGTTGGATGGGAGCATGACGTCGTACGACGCGTTGCTTCTGCTGTCCTTCGGCGGGCCCGAGGGCCCCGATGACGTGATCCCGTTCCTGGAGAACGTGACCCGCGGCCGCAACATCCCGCGCGAACGCCTGGAAGAGGTGGGCGAGCACTACTACATGTTCGGCGGGGTCAGCCCGATCAACCAGCTGTGCCGGGACCTCAAGGCCGCGATCGAGGCCGACTTCGCCGACCACGGCGTGGGCCTCCCCGTCTACTGGGGCAACCGGAACTGGGACCCGTACCTCGCCGACACCGTCCGGCAGATGAAGGCCGACGGGATCCGGCGCGCGGCGGCGTTCGTCACGTCCGCCTACAGCGGGTACTCCACCAACGACCAGTACCTCGACGACATCGCGCGCGTGCGTGCAGAGGTCGAGGGCGCGCCCGAGATCGACAAGCTGCCCGTCTACTGCGACCGGCCCGAGTTCGTCGAACCGTTCGTGGACGCGACGAAGGACGCGCTGAGCGGCCTCCCGGAGGGCGCCCGCGTGGTCTTCACCGCGCACAGCGTGCCCCTGTCCCAGCCCAACCAGGAGAAGTACGTCGCGGAGCTTGAGGCCGTCGCGCGGGAGGTCGCGCGGAAGGCCGCCCCCGGAGCGCCGTGGGACCTCGTCTACCAGAGCCGGAGCGGCCCGCCGAGCCAGCCGTGGCTGGAGCCGCAGATCACCGACCACCTGAGCGATCTGCACGGCAAGGGGGTCCGCGCCGTCGCGGTCGTCCCGATCGGGTTCGTCTCCGACCACATGGAGGTCAAGTACGACCTCGACGTGGAGGCCGCCGACCTGGCCGCGGAACTCGGGATCGCGTTCGCCCGCGCCGGGACGCCCGGGACCGACCCGCGGTTCGCCACCCTTCCCCGGCGGCTCCTGGCGGACGCCGGATGAGCCCCGCGAGCGCGGCGGGCCCGGCGGGTCTGGCCGGGGAACTGCTGGAGCTGGCCGCCGCGACCGCGCGGGAGGCCGGCCGGATGCTGGTCGACAAGCGCCCGGCGGACGGCCCGGACGTGGTGCAGACCAAGTCGTCCCCGACCGACGTCGTCACCCAGATGGACCGGGCCGCCGAGCAGCTGATCGTGGAGCGGATCCGGGCGGTGCGCCCCGACGACGCGTTCCTCGGCGAGGAGGGCGGCACCCGCGCCGGCGGCAGCGGGGTCCGCTGGGTGGTCGATCCCATCGACGGGACCGTGAACTACCTCTACGACCTGCCCGACTGGGCGGTCAGCATCGCCGCGGAGGTGGACGGCACGGCCGTCGCCGGTGCGGTGGAGATGCCGCGGCGCGGCGAGACGTACACGGCCGTGCGCGGCGGCGGCGCCCTGCTGCACACCGCGTCCGGCTCGCGCGAGCTCCGGGTGACCGCCGGGGTGCCGCTCGGCGAGGCGCTCGTGGCCACCGGGTTCGGCTACGAGGCGGCGCGGCGGGCCGGGCAGGCGCGCGTCCTGGCCGGGGTGCTGCCGGCGATCCGCGACATCCGGCGCGGCGGCTCCTGCTGCGTGGACCTGTGCTCGCTGGCCGCGGGACGCGTGGACGCCTACTACGAGCGCGGCGTCCAGGCGTGGGACGTCGCCGCGGGCGCGCTGATCGTCCAGGAGGCGGGCGGACGCGTCGAGGGCCTGCACGGGGCGCCCGCGAGCCCGGAACTGACCATCGCCGCCGGGCCGGGGACGTTCGAGGCGCTGCACGGGCTGCTGGCCCCGCTCGACCCGCTCACCGACTGACCGCCCGCGTGGCCGCCGCCTTGTCCGGAGAAGGAAGGAGCCCGGGACGGGGGTGTCCCGGGCTCCGTACGCTTGCGCGTCCCTCAGTCGCAGCGGGGTGCTTCGACGCCTATGTCGTTGTTCGCTGCGATCCGGCGCAGATCGTTGATCTCCTCCTGGCGGATGTCGGCCAGGTAGGTGTCCCCATCCGCGTGGGCGCTCCGCAGCGACGCGTAAGCGTCATCGAGCCGCTGCTGGATCATGCGTGACAACTCGCCCATGGGCCTCCTCCCGGATCCTGCCCATGCCTACCCGGGCCTAGGCTGAAGATAAACCTGAACGTCGATGCAAATTTCGCAGATTTTTGCGTCAGCGATGGCGCGCTGCGAGGGCCAGCGGGCGAACAGGTGCTTACGGGCGTCTTACGGTACCCGTGTCATATCTGGAACCGCGGGGGCGCACCGCGCCCCGACCGGGAGGGGGACCCTGTGCGTGTTCTAGTCGTCGAGGACGAGCGCGTGCTCGCCGACGCGATCGCCACCGGCCTGCGCAGGGAGACGCTGGCCGTGGACGTCGCCTACGACGGCGCGGGCGCCCTGGAGCGCGCGGGCGTCAACGAGTACGACGTCATCGTGCTGGACCGCGACCTGCCCAAGGTGCACGGCGACGACGTCTGCAAGCAGCTCGTCGCGCAGCGCTACCCGGCGCGGATCATCATGCTCACCGCGGCGGGCGAGCTGGACGACCGCGTCGAGGGCCTGTCCATCGGCGCGGACGACTACCTGGCCAAGCCGTTCGCGTTCGCCGAGCTGATCGCCCGCGTGCGGGCCCTCGGCCGCCGCGCCGCGGCGCCGCTCCCGCCGGTGCTGGAGCGCGCCGGGATCACGCTGGACCCGGCGCGCCGCGAGGTCGCCCGCGACGGCCGCCCGGTCGAGCTGACCCGCAAGGAGTTCGCGGTGCTGGAGGTGCTGCTCAGCGCGGACGGCGCCGTCGTCAGCTCCGAGCACCTCCTCGAAAAGGCGTGGGACGAGCACATCGACCCGTTCACCAACGTCGTCCGGGTCACGATGATGACGCTGCGCAAGAAGCTCGGCGACCCGCCGGTCATCGAGACCGTGCCCGGCGTGGGGTACCGGCTGTGAACACCGGCCCCGTACCGCCCGGCGGCCCTGACGAGCCGTCCGCGGGCCCGGACGCACCGGACCGGGGGCGGGAGCCCGGCGCGCGGCCGGACGCCGCCCAGCAGCCGCACACGGCCCGGCCGGCACCGCCGCGCGAGGACGGGGAGCAGCCGGCCCGGCCCACCGCCGTCCCGGGGGGCCGCCGCGGCGGCCGGTGGCGGCGGCCGGGCCCGCAGCAGGTGCCGCACCGGGTGCCGCCGCAGTCCCCTGCGGCCCGGGGCGGGTGGTCCGGCGACGGCGGGTCGTTCGCCGACCTCAAGGCGCTGCCCGGCCGGATGAGCGTCCGGCTGCGGCTCACCCTGCTGTACGGGCTGCTGTTCTTCATGGCCGGGGCGCTGCTGCTGTTCGTGATGACGGTGCTGATGGCCAACATCCTCGGCAACGTCCAGGTGATCGGGTTCGGCATCTCCGACGCCGAGGCCGCCGAGCTGAAGCGCCAGTTCGTCGAGCAGACGATGAAGCAGCTGGTGGGCCGCTCGCTGCTCGCGCTCGGCGGGGTCGGGATCATCACGCTGGTGCTCGGCTGGTTCGTCGCCGACCGGGCGCTCAGCCCGCTGCAGCGGGTCACCACCACCGCGCGCCGGCTGTCGGAGAGCACGCTGCACGAGCGCATCGCGCTGGAGGGCCCCGACGACGAGATCAAGGAGCTGGCCGACACCTTCGACGCGATGCTGGAGCGGCTCGGGCACGCGTTCGACTCGCAGCGCCGGTTCGTCGCCAACGCCTCGCACGAGCTCCGCACGCCGCTGGCGATCAACCGGACACTGCTGGAGGTCGCGCTCGGCGACCCGGAGGCGTCCGACGACCTGCGCGCCGTCGGCCGGACCCTGCTGGCGACCAACGCCCGGCACGAGCGGCTCATCGAGGGCCTGCTGCTGCTGGCCCGCAGCGAGCGGGAGCTGACCACCCGCACGCCGGTCGACCTGGCGGAGGTGGCGGCCACGGTGCTGGAGCAGTCCGCGCGCCGCGAGCACGACAACGACGTGGCCGTCCACCCGGAGCTGACGTCCGGGACGGCGCTCGGCGACCCGGTGCTGCTGGAGCACCTGGTGTCCAACCTCGTCGAGAACGCGGTCAAGCACAACGAGGAGGACGGCGGCGGGCTGTGGATCCGCACGGGGATGCTGGAGGGCTACGCCACCGTGCAGGTCGAGAACACCGGCCCGGTCGTCCCCGCCTACGAGGTGGAGCGGCTGTTCGAGCCGTTCCGGCGGCTGAACGCCGACCGGGTCGAGTCGGCGAAGGGCGCCGGGCTCGGGCTGTCGATCGTCCGGTCGGTGGTGCTGGCGCACCGGGGCGCCGTCTACGCGGCGCCGCGGCCCGGCGGCGGCCTGATCGTCACCGTCCGGATCCCGCCGGGCTGAGCGGCCGCCCGGCGGTCATCTGAGCGCGGCGGCGGCCACGGTCGGGTCGCCGTCGTAGTCCATCCGCAGGCCCACGTACTTGTCCTTGCGGACGACGGCCGCGTAGCCGTCGTTGAGGAGGGGGATGAGGGCCATGTCGTCCAGTGCCAGCTTCTCGGCCTGCTTGTGCAGGCCGGCCCGGGCGGCGGCGTCGGGGGTGCGGAGGGCGCGGGACATCAGGTCGTCGAACCGGTCGTTCTTCCAGCCCGAGTAGTTGAAGTAGGTGTTCTCGCTCGTCGCGACGATGGTGCCGCCCAGCAGGGGCCACAGTATCGAGTGGGCGCCCGGGTAGTCGGGGCTCCAGGCGAAGATCGCCAGGCCGGAGGCGTCCTTCGAGACCAGCGACTCGCGGAACTCGTCGTAGTCGGCGAGCGGGGTGGCCTTCAGCTCGACATTCCACCCGAGCGTGTCCTCCAGGGCGTCCCGCACCGCCTCGGCCAGGTGCTTGTAGACGGGCGACTCCCGGTAGTGCAGCGTGATCTCCGCGCCCGGCCGCAACCCGGCCTGGCCGGCGAGCTCCTTGGCCTTCGCCGGGTCGGGCCGGTCGCAGGACGGGCAGGCGCCGGGCGCGCCGAAGCCGGGGACCGCCGCCGGGACGATGCCGTGCGCGGGCTCGTGCGCGCCGCCGAGGAGCGTCCCGAGGCGTGCGCGGTCGAGGGCGTAGGACACCGCCAGCCTGGCCTCCTTCGACTTCATCGGGCCGCGGGCGGTGAGGGGGACGAGCATCCGGGTGAAGGGACTGGGGCGCGTGACCAGATCCTGCTGCGGGGCGGAGGCCACCTCCTCCGCCGTGCCGCTGTACCAGTCGACCTGACCCGCGTTGTAGGCGGTGCGTGCCCGGGCCGCGTCGGTGCTGAAGGTGACCTCGACCCCGTCGAACCTCGTCTTGCCGAACGCCCAGGTGTCGTTGCGCACGAGGGACACGCCCGTCCCCAGCGTGTGCTCCTTCAGCGTGTACGGGCCGTTCCCGACGGGACGGGTGTTGAAGGGGCGGTCGTCCGGCCCGCCCGCGTCCTCGGGGACGGGCATGAACGGGGGCTCGGACAGGCGGCCGGGGAATCCGCAGTCGGGGGAGGTGAGCGTTACGTCGAGGACGTCGCCGGACGACGCCGTGACCCCGGACAGCTCGTCGGCCTTGCCGCCCGCGACGTCGGTGAAGCCCTCGATGTCGGTCATCAGGTAGGAGCCCGCGCCGGTCTGCGTCGCCGCGCTGCGGTTCCAGCCGCGGGCGAACGCCCGCGCGTCGACGGGCTCGCCGTTGCTGAACGTCGTCCCGCCCTTGACGCCGATCTTCCAGCGGGTGCACGTCCGGTCGGGGGTGATCCGCGTGGCGAGGCGGTTGCGCGCCTTGCCGTCCGCATCGAGTTCGGTCAGCCCGGTGAACAGCTGCTTGACGACGAAGCGCTCGGTGCCGCCGTAGACGTGCGAGGGGGCGATCTCCTCGCCGGGGGTGCCGGGCGACGGGACCGCCATCCGGAACGTGCCGCCCGTCCGGCCCGCCGGCGTGGCGCCCGGGCCGCCGCCGTCGGGGAAGAGCCGGACGGCGATCACGCTGCCGGCGAGGACCAGCGCGACCAGCGCCGCGCCGCCCACGCCCGCCAGGACGCCGATGCGGGGCCCGCCGCGAGGGCCGCCGCCGGGCCCCTCGCCCGGGGGAGGGAAGGACGGCGGGCCCGGCCATGCCGCCTGGACCTGCCCACCGGCCGGAGGCGGTGGTGGCGGCCACGGGGTGCCCGGAGGCGGGGGAGCGGGCACGCCGGCCGGCGGCTGCGCCGGCTGCGGCGCCTGGGGTGGCGGCTGCGGTGGCGGCTGGACGCGCAACTGGGCCGTCTCCGTGGCGGCCGTCGCGGCGCCCCGCTTGAGCATCGCGGCGTCCGCGCCGTCCGCGCCTTCCGTGCCGTCCGGCGGGGTGCCCGGCTGCGGCAGGCCGCCCGCGAGGTCCAGCAGGTGCGCCAGGACGTTCCAGGAGGCCGGGCGGAGCGCCGGGTCCTTGCTGAGGCAGTCCGCGACGATTCCGCGCAGCGGCTCCGCCAGCTCCCCGAGGTCGGGCGGCAGGTTCAGGATGCGGTGCATGACCGCGGGGATGGAGTCCTGCCCGAACGGGGGGCGCCCGGCGGCCGCGTAGGCCATCGTGGTGCCCCACGCGAACACGTCGGCGGCCGGGCCGACCCGCGCGCCGGAGATCTGCTCGGGCGCCATGTAGGCGGGGGTGCCGACCGCCGTGCTCGACATCGTGCCGGTGGCGTCCAGCGCCCGCGCGATCCCGAAGTCGATCACCCGCGGGCCGTCCGGCGGCAGCAGCACGTTGCCGGGCTTGAAGTCGCGGTGCACGACCCCCGCCTGGTGGATGGCGGTGAGCGCCGTCATCGTCCCGATCGCCAGCCGGTCCAGGTCGGCGCCCCGGCGCGGGCCGTCGGCCGCCAGCACCTCCGCCAGCGACGGCCCCTCGATGTACTCGCTGACGATGTAGGGCCGGTCGCCCGCCACGTCGGAGTCCAGGACGCGGGCCGTGCAGAACGCCGACACCCGCTTGGCCACCGCGACCTCGGCCGCGAACCGGGCCCGGGCCTTCGGGTCGCCGCTGAAGCGCGCGTGCAGCAGCTTCACGGCGACCCGGTGGCCGGACCCGTCCTCCCCGAGGAAGACGGCGCCCTGACCGCCCTCCCCGAGGAGGCCGGTCAGGCGGTAGGCGCCGAGGCGGGACGGATCACCCGCCCGTAAGGGGGCGACCGCCGCCGTCACTTGCGGACTGTTCCGTACGCCCCGGGCGTGGGGTCGGAGCGGTTCTGCCGCCACTCCCACCGCAGGTTCTCCTCGGAACCCTGCTGGATGAAGGTGATGTATCCGGCCGCGCACTCGTTCGGATCCATCCCCGCCATCGGGGTCTCCTGGTACTCGACCTTCTCGCTGCTCCTGTCGCCGGACAGCAGCGTCAGCCGCGTGTAGCAGTTGTCCTGCGCGCCGGACGGGTAGGTGTACCGGGCGGTGCCGCTCGTGTAGAGCAGCGCGAACCGGGCCTGGAAGTTCTGGCGGCCCGACGGTGCGTCCGGCTGGTTCGCGTCGCCCTCGTACACGCCGAGGAGCCCGGCCCGGGTGGTGGATCCCGGCGTCGGCACGCGCGGGGTGTAGCTCGACGGCCCCGGCAGCGGGTCGGGACCGGGATCGGGGTCGCTGTCGCTGCTCGCGATGACGACCACCGCCACGATCGCGATGATCGTGATCAGCGCCAGCACCCCGCAGCCGATGGCGATGATCGGCCCGGCGGAACTGGACTGCTTCGGCGGCGCCCCGTACGGCGGGCCCGGCGGCCGCGGCGCGCCGGGGTGCTGCATCCCCATCTGCCCCATCTGCCCCATGGGACCCATCTGCTGCGGGGGCGGCGTCGCCGGCCCGGGGGGCGCGCCCTGGTACATGGGCATCGGCGGCGGCGTGATCGGCTGCGGGGGCGGCGTCGTCGGGCCCTGCGGCGGACCCTGCGGCGGGCCCTGGTGCATCGGCATCGGCGGCGGCGTGATCTGCTGCTGCGGCCGTGCCTGCGGCGCCGGCGGCACCGGGGGCGGCGGCGGAAGCTGCGAGGCGATCCGGGTGCCCTGGTTGAGGAGCTCCTCCCCGCCGGCCTGGCCGGCCGGTGCGGCGCCGACGTGCCCCAGCAGGTTCAGCAGGAGCTGCGCCGCCGGCGGGCGCAGGCCCGCGTCCTTGGACAGGCACTGCCCGATCAGGTCGCGCAGCGGGCCCGGCGGCAGCGCCGACAGGTCCGGCTCCTCGTTGAGGATGCGGTTGATGATGACCGGCAGCGTGTCCGCCTCGAAGGGCGACTGCCCGGTGGCGGCGAACACCATCGTCGCGCCCCAGGCGAAGATGTCCACGGCCGGGGTGAGCGGCGCCCCGGTGAGCTGCTCGGGCGCCAGGTAGCCCGGGGTGCCGACCACCATTCCGGTGGCGGTGACCGCGCTCTCCTGCGAGTTGACCGTCCGCGCGATGCCGAAGTCGACGACGCGGGGGCCGTCCGAGGCCAGCATGACGTTGTTGGGCTTGAAGTCGCGGTGCACGATCCCGGCCTCGTGGATGGCCGCGAGCGCGGTCACCGTGCCGATCGCGAGGCGCTCCAGCTCCTCGGGGCTCCGCGGCCCGTCGTGCGCGACCACGTCGTGCAGCGAGGGCCCGTCGATGAACTCGCTGACGACGTACGGCTGGTCGCCGTGGACGTCGGCCTCGTAGACCCGGGCCGTGCAGAAGGGCTCGACCTTCTGCGCCGCACTCACCTCGCGGGTGAAGCGGGCGCGCGCCGCCGGATCGTTCGCCATCTGCGCGTGCAGCAGCTTGATCGCGACGTACTCGCCTCCCGGCGCCTTGCCGAGGAAGACGGCGCCCTGACCCCCGGCGCCCAGCCGTCCGACGACTTCGTACTGTCCCAGTGCCCTAGGATCGCCCGGCTCCAGCGGAGCGGCATCCGGCATCTGACCCTCCAGTGACCCGCAGTGATGTCCCGCGATAGTGTGCGCCGGACCCCGCCGAGAAGCCATCCGCCGGCATCGGCCGGGCTGACCCCGCAGGGGGCCCGCCCCCATCCTCAGGCGGGCACGATATCGCGTTAGTTCAGACGTTTCACCGACGCGTCTGGTTCGACGGCCCGGCGACCGGATCGTGTCGTCCCGCCGCGCCGGGCCGGTCGGCGCGCACAAGCGGCCCGGGACCGATATGATCCCCGCCGCCGCGGGAGTCTCCGGCGGATGTCCCGGTGTCGCCCAGCCGCCGGGACGGCCGCCGGGTATGTGACGGAAGACACAATCGAGGAAGAGATCCCGGTGACAGCGGTCACTCGTGGGGACGGTCGCGCCTCGTGTGTCACAGGTCACCAACCGTGACAGAATTTCCCGCCCGGATCGGGCACAGAAAGGGCCCCCCGAGCGTTAGATCCGCGCGACGGGGCGCATAAAGCACTGAGGGGGATGGAGATAGAAGATGGCGACCGACTACGACAGCCCACGGAAGACAGACGACGACCTGAGCGAGGACAGCCTCCAGGAGCTCCAGGCCCGGCGCGCCGACAAGGCGGCCAGCATCATCGATGAGGACCTGGACGCCGGCGAGGTCGCCGAGCTGCCCGGCGCCGACCTGTCGAACGAGGAGCTCACCTTCCGGGTGGTTCCGCGGCAGGCCGACGAGTTCACCTGCACGCGCTGCTTCCTGGTGCACCACCGCAGCCAGCTGGCCACGGAGAAGAACGGCCAGCCGGTCTGCCGCGAGTGCGCCGCCTGACCGGGAGCGGCCGCAGGTGTCGGGCGAGCTCGAAAGGCGTCAGGACGACGTGGAGCCGGCGCACGGCGACGGCTCCACGGAGCTCGGTGAGCTGATCGGCCGGCTCACCGGCGACGAGGACATGGACCGCGAGACCCGCGGCCGCCTGCTGGGGCGACTGGCCAGGCTGCTCGGCCAGAGCGCGCGCAAGGTGGGCGCCGCGGGTGTCGCACGCGGCCGGTGGCTCGGCGACCTGCTCGTCGAGGCCGTCCCGCACATCCCGATCCGCGATCTCGAGACGCTCCAGGCCCACCATCCCGGCCTGCTGGGCGAGGAGCTCGCCGACAAGCTCGTCAAGGTGGCGGGGAACGGCACCACCGCGGTCGGCGCGGCCGGTGGCGCGCTGGCCGCAGTCCAGTTCACCGCCCCGCCGCTGCTGCTGACGGCGCCCGCCCAGCTCGCGGCCGAGACCCTGGTGATCGCCGCCATCGAGGTCAAGATGATCGCCGAGCTGCACGAGGTCTACGGCGTGCGCGTCGAGGGCAGCGGCACCGCGCGCGGCGCGGCGTTCGTGACGTCCTGGGCACGGCAGCGCGGGATCAACCCCCTGGAGACCGCTTCGCTGACCAGCGCCCTCGGGACCGCCTCGAAGGCGGCCCTGCGCAAGCGCATGCTCCGCACGTTCGGCCGCAGCCTCGGCACCATGGGCCCGTTCCTCACCGGCGCCGCGGCCGGCGCCGCGCTCAACCGCTCCGCGACCAAGGCCCTGGCCCTGAAGGTCCGCAACGACCTCCGCGAGACCATGGGCGTCCCCCTGCCCCGGCCGGGCCGCCGGCAGCTGGACTGATCCGGTACGGCTCCGCCGTCCGGGTAGCGCGTTCGCGCGCGTAAGACGACTGAGGGCCCGGTGGGGCGACGCGATC
>NZ_SMKM01000121.1 GCF_004348665.1 Actinomadura sp. GC306
CTCTCCACGTCGGGCGGGGGGCCCGCGGGGCGCCTCGCGCGGCGGGGACGCGTCGTCACCGCGTTCTCGGTGTCCGGGCCTTGCGCCGTCTCCGTTCCGGTGTGCTCGTTGTCGGCGGTGCCGTTGTCGGTGCCTTCGGCCGTGGCCTCATCGGCTTCGTTCTCACGCATCCGGGCAATCTCCCGTCAGGCTCCCGGGCGCGTCCGCGTCGCTCCGCCCGGGGGCGGATCGGTGCGGTGCGCCGCACGAGAGCTCTCCGTCAGTCGTCGGCGTCGTCATCGCCGGACGGTGGTCCGGCCATGACGACGAAGTCGTCGGGGGTGCGCCCGCCGTACCCTGCGGGACCGGTTCCGTGCAGCCACGGCTTCGGTCCCCCGGTCAGGCGCTGACGGCATCCGCGCTCGCGAGGTCCCCGGGCTGCGGCCGCTGCGGGCCGCGGGCCGTCTCGGCGTCATCGCCGGACGGCAGGCCGATCTCCCGGTCGGGATCCAGGGGATCCGCGAGGCCACCGGTTTCCGCGTCAAGGGGCCCCTGCGCCAGCCTGGTCACCAGCGGGGGTGACGGCGGCGCGAGGTCGGCGACCTGGCGCAGTCCGGTGAGGATGTCGTCGGGTCGTACGGCCGGTGTGGAATGCCGAACAACCATTCGAAGTATCGCACAAGGGGCATCGGCCGCTCGCGCGGCGCGCCGGTCCAGCTCACAGGTGTGGACGGCGGCGCGCACGTCGAAACGGCGTCGCCCCTTCTTGGTGAGGCGCTCGACCTCGATCGTCTCGGCGGCCATGAAGGCGGCCACGGCGGCGGCGGCATCGTCGGATGACACGCCCTCCAGCCGGATCCGCCATTCGGACGCCTCGAGCCGATCGGTGAACGCGCCGGGTTTCGGCTGCGCCTCTCCGCCGCGTCCCGCCCGTACCGGCACGACATCGACGATGTCGAGCCCGGGGGGCAGGGCCGCGTCGAGATCGGCCCGGACCCGCGCAGGGTCGCGGGTCTCGGTGAGCCCGATTTCGAGGTACTCGGCCTCGCTGGCCACCCCTGTCGCCGCCGCACCCGCGTATGAGATCTTCGGGTGGGGGGTGAATCCGCCGCTGAACGCGACAGGGATCCCGGCGCGCCTGACGGCGCGTTCCACGGCCCGGGAAATGTCGCGGTGGCTCGTGAACCGCAGCCTGCCCCGCTTGGTGTAGCGGACGCGCAGTCGCTGGGTCACGGGGGCCGGCGCCGGACCCTCCGGCATGGGTGCCAGGGTTCTGGTCCTTCCTACTCGTGGCGAGTCGAAATATAGGTCTCCCTATAGAGTACGGGTCGCCCGGCGGCCTTTGGTCCTGGGGCGGCCCCGCGAACCCGGGAGGCGCGCAGTACAGGGCGTTCACGCGGCCGTTTTCGGGCATGCGCCGCCCGGGCGGGGCGCACGTCCCGGCCGGAGGCGGTCAGACGACCGACAGCGGCAGCAGCTTCCGGCCGGTGGGTCCGATCTGGATCTCGGTGCCCATCGTGGGGCAGACGCCGCAGTCGTAGCAGGGCGTCCAGCGGCAGTCCTCGACCTCGGTCTCGTCGAGGGCGTCCTGCCAGTCCTGCCAGAGCCACTCCCGGTCGAGGCCGGCGTCGAGGTGGTCCCACGGGAGGACCTCGACCTCGTCGCGCTCCCGGACGGTGTACCAGTCGAGGTCGACCGGCTCGTCCGCCAGTGCCTTCTGGGTGCAGTTCGTCCAGCGCTCGTAGGAGAAGTGCTCGCTCCAGCCGTCGAAGCGGCCGCCGTCCTCCCACACCGCGCGGATGACCTTGCCGACGCGGCGGTCGCCGCGCGACAGCAGGCCCTCCACAATGGACGGCTGCCCGTCGTGGTAGCGCAGGCCGATGGCGCGGCCGTACTCCTTGTCGCCGCGCAGGGCGTCCTTGAGGGCGCTCAGGCGGCGGTCGACGGTCTCGTGGTCGCACTGCGCGGCCCACTGGAACGGGGTGTGCGGCTTGGGCACGAACCCGCCGATGGAGACCGTGCAGCGAATGTCCTTGCGGCCGGTGGCATCGCGGCCGGCGCGGATGACGCGCTTGGCCATGTCGGCGATCGCGAGGACGTCCTCGTCCTCCTCGGTGGGCAGGCCGCACATGAAGTACAGCTTGACCTGCCGCCAGCCGTTCTCGTAGGCGGTGGTCACGGTGCGGATGAGGTCGTCCTCGCTGACCATCTTGTTGATGACCTTGCGCATCCGCTCGGAGCCGCCCTCGGGCGCGAACGTCAGGCCGGAGCGGCGCCCGCCGCGGGAGAACTCGTTGGCGAGGGTGATGTTGAAGGCGTCCACGCGGGTGGACGGCAGCGACAGCGAGGTGTTGGTGCCCTCGTAGCGGTCGGCGAGGCCCTTGGCGACGTCGCCGATCTCGCTGTGGTCGGCGCTGGACAGGCTGAGCAGCCCGACCTCCTCGAAGCCCGACTGCTTGAGGCCCGTCTCGACCATGTCGCCGATCGTGGTGATCGACCGCTCCCGCACCGGACGGGTGATCATGCCGGCCTGGCAGAACCGGCAGCCGCGCGTGCAGCCGCGGAAGATCTCCACGCTGTACCGCTCGTGGACGGTCTCGGCGAGCGGCACCAGCGGCTTCTTCGGGTAGGGCCACTGGTCGAGGTCCATGACGGTGTGCTTCTCGATCCGCCACGGCACCCCCGGGCGGTTCGGCGCGACCCGCTGGATCCTGCCGTCCGGCAGGTAGGTGACGTCGTAGAAGCGCGGCACGTAGACGCCGCCGGACGCGGCGAGGCGCAGCAGCAGCTCGTCCCGGCCGCCGGGGCACCCCTCGGCCTTCCACTCGCGGACGACCTCGGTGATGCCGAGCGCGATCTCCTCGCCGTCGCCGAGGACGGCGGCGTCGAGGAAGTCGGCGATCGGCTCGGGGTTGAACGCGGCGTGCCCGCCCGCGACGACGATCGGGTGGTCGTCGGTGCGGTCGGCGGCGTCCAGCGGGATGCCCGCCAGGTCGAGGGCGGTCAGCAGGTTCGTGTAGCCGAGCTCGGTGGAGAACGACACGCCGAACACGTCGAACGCGGTGACCGGGCGGTGCGCGTCGACGGTGAACTGCGGGATGCCGTTGTCGCGCATGACGGCCTCCATGTCGGGCCAGACCGAGTAGGTCCGCTCCGCCAGCACGCCCTCGCGCTCGTTCAGGATCTCGTAAAGGATCTGGACGCCCTGGTTCGGCAGCCCGACCTCGTAGGCGTCCGGGTACATCAGCGCCCAGCGGACCTCGGCCGCGTCCCAGTCCTTGATCTGGGAGTTCAGCTCGCCGCCGACGTACTGAATCGGCTTCTGCACGCTCGGGAGGAGCGGCTCCAGACGCGGGAAGAGCGACTCGACCGGCATGACGGAATCCTCCGTGCAGGGGACGTGGGATGTACGGCCAGCCTACCGCCGCTCAGTCGAAGGCGCGGCGGCGTACGTGCACCGCCTGCAGCAGCCCGAAGGCGATCATGTTGGCGAAGGTGGCGGAGCCGCCGTAGGACACGAACGGGAGCGGCAGCCCGGTGATCGGCATGATGCCGATCGACATCCCGACGTTCTGGAACGTCTGGAACCCGAGCCAGCACACGACACCGGTCGCGACCAGCGTCCCGAACAGGTCGGCGGCCTGGGTCGCGATGCGCAGCCCGCGCCACAGCACCACGCCGAGCAGCGCGACGATGACGGCCCCGCCGACGAAGCCGAGTTCCTCCCCCGCGACCGTGAAGATGAAGTCGGTCTGCTGTTCGGGCACGAAGTGGCCGCCGGTCTGCTCCCCCTGGAACAGGCCCTTGCCGAACACGCCGCCCGACCCGACCGCGATGCGGGCCTGCCGGGCGTTGTAGCCGGCGCCGCGGGGGTCGGCGTCCGGGTTCATGAACGCGGTGAAGCGGTCGATCTGGTACTGCTCCAGCAGGCCGAAGAGCAGCACCAGGACGATCGCGGCCGCGCCGGCGCCGACCAGCCCGGCGAGCCACCGCTTGCGCACGCCGGACACCGTCAGCATCCCGAACACGACCGCGACGAACACGAGCGTCGTGCCGAGGTCGGGCTGCAGGATGATCAGCAGGGCGGGCACGCCGGCCAGCACGAGCGCGAGCACCACGTCTCGGACGCCGGGCCCGATCTCGCCGTCGCGCGGCTCGCCGAGGATCATCGCGAGCAGCACCACGATGCCGACCTTGGCGAACTCCGACGGCTGGACCTGGAACCCGCCGCCGAGCACGATCCACGAGTGCGACCCGTTGATCGTCTCGCCGAGCGGGCTGAGCACGGCGACCAGCCCCACGCAGGCCACCCCGTACAGGATGGGGACGTAGGCGCGCAGCAGCCGGTAGTCCAGGACGGTCACGACGCCGCCGAGCACGAACCCGATCAGCAGGTTCAGGACGTGCCGCTTGACGAAGCCTTCCGGGTCCTTGCCCTGCTCGGCGAGTCCCTGGAACGTCGCCGACCGCACCAGCAGCGCGCCGACCACCGACAGCACCAGGACGGCCACCAGCAGCGGCCAGTCGAGCCGCCGCATCACCGCGACCCGGCTGGTCCAGTGCCGCCGCTCCCCGTACCCCTCGACGACCCCGCTCACGGCGCGGTCTCGGAGCCGGGGAGCTTCGGCAGGCCGGCGGGGACCTCGCCGTTCTCCAGGACCGCCTTGCGGTCCTTGGTGCCGTACATGGCCTCCCAGATCTTGCGGACGATCGGCGCGGCCGTCTGCGCCCCGAAGCCGCCCTGGGAGACCATCGCGACCACGGCGTAGCGCGGCTCCTTCGCCGGGCCGAAGGACGCGAACCATGACATGTCCGCGTGGCCGTAGCGCTCGGCGGTCCCGGTCTTGCCTGCCACGGCGACGCGCTTCAGGTCGAACCCGGCGAACGCCCCGCCGGCGGTGCCGTCCGTGGGCACCTTGGCGAGCGCCTTGCGCATGTAGGCGAGGACCTTCTCGTCGATGGGCACCCGCACGGGCTCCGGCGCCTTGATCCGCTCGGCGACCGTGCCGTCCGGCCGCATGACCGCGACGCCGATGCGCGGCGTGTGCAGCTTGCCGCCGTTGGCGATCGCCGCGTAGGCGCGGACGAGCTGCAGCGGCGTCACCAGCACGTTGCCCTGGCCGATCGACAGGTTGGCCGCGTCGCCGGCGCGCCACACGTGGCCTTCGAGGCAGTTCTCGTTGGCGACGGCCTTGAGGTAGGCGGCGCGTCCCGGGTCGGTCTTGGCGACCTCCGGGTAGCCCTCCTTGGCGCCGCGGCAGTTGGCCTCCCTGGTCGCCTCCCAGTACTGGCGCTTCCACTGCCGGTCGGGGATGCGGCCGGGGCTCTCGCTCGGCAGGTCGATGCCGGTGCGGGCGTCGAAGCCGAAGCCGCGCGCCATCTCCACCATCGGGTTCTTCGCGTCCGGCGGGGCGTTCCGGCCGCCGTTGCGGAGCCACATCTCGTGCGCGAACCGGTAGAAGATCGTGTCGCAGGACTTCACGAGGGCCGTGTGCAGGTTCATCGAGCCGAGGTTGGCGCTCTGGAAGTTGTTGAACGCGCGGCTGCCGACCATGTACGACCCGGGGCAGCTGTAGGTGCCGTGCAGGTCGTAGCCGGCCTTCACCGCGGCGGCCATCGACGACACCTTGAACGTGGAGCCCGGCGGGCCCTGTCCCTGCGTCACCCGGGAGATCAGCGGGCTGTTGTTCTTCTCGCCCAGGAGCTCGTCGTACTTCTTCTGGGAGATGCCGCCCGTCCATACGCTCGGGTCGTAGCTCGGGTAGCTCGCCGTCGCGACGAGCCGGCCGGTGCGCACGTCCATCACCACGGCGGCGCCGGAGTCGGCGGGCCGGCCGCCGCGCCGCGCCTCCTTGATCCCCTCTTCGAGCGCCTTCTCGGCCGCGCCCTGCACCCCGGCGTCGATGCTGGTGACGAGGTGGTTGCCGGGGACGGGCTCCTTCTTCTCGGCGATGCCGGTGACGCGGCCCTGCGCGTCGACGAGGACGCGGCGGTAGCCGGCCTCCCCGCGCAGCGCCTTGTCGTACTGCGCCTCCAGCCCGTCGCGTCCGACGAGGTCGACGCCGCTGTAGCCGGTGACCTTCAGCCCTTCGCGCTTGTCGAGCTCCTCCTGGGTGACGGGCTGCAGGTAGCCGAGGGTCTGCACGGCGCTCGCGCCCTCCGGCTCCGGGTAGCTCCGGACGGGCTGGATCTGCGCGGTGACGCCGGGGAAGTCCTCCTGGCGCTCCATGATCTGCAGGGCGCGCTGGGGGTCGGCGTGGTCCACGACGGGGATCGGCTGGTACGGCGAGCCGGGCCAGCACGGCCGCTGGACGGTGGGGCTGCACAGCCGGATCCGCTTGCCGACCTCGTCGTAGGTCATCCCGAGGACGCCCGCGAGGCGGCGCAGCACGGCCTCGCCGCCGTCGTCCTGCCGCGACAGCGTGGTCCGATCGACGGAGATGACCAGCGAGCTGGTGTTGCGGGCGAGGGGCCGGCCGCGGTCGTCGAGGATCATGCCGCGCAGGGCCGGGACGACGATGTCGCGCATGCGGTTCTGGGCGGCGATGTCGCGGTAGTGGTCGCCTTCGAGGACCTGCAGCGTCCACATGCGCCCCACCAGGACGAGCAGCAGGACGCCGACCATCACGTACAGGACGACGAGGCGGAAGTGCGTGCGCGGGTTCACAGGCCGCCACCCCGGCCGGACATGGCGCGGTAGCGGGCGACCGGCACCGACAGGCCGTCCCCGCGGGACCGTTCGCCGCGTTCGTACCGCCGGGTGGCGCGCAGCACCGTCCATACGACGAACGGGCTGGCGAGGACGGTGTAGAGGACCTGCAGCGGCACCATGCTGGAGACCGTCGCCCATCCGGCGCGCGGGTCGCCGAGCATCATGCCCGTCCCGGCGTACAGGACGGTCCCGGCGAGGGCGCCCGCGGCGACGGCGAAGAACGGCACGGCGGACTGCCGGTCCATCTCGCTGGACGCGACGCCGCACAGGTAGCCGATGAGGCAGTACACCAGCGCGTACCGGCCGATGGTGTGGTCGGCGGGCGGGATGATGTCGGCGGCGAGGCCGGCCAGGAACCCGGTGACCATGCCGGTCATCGACCCGGCGACGAGCGCCAGCGCGACGACGGTCAGCAGCACCAGGTCGGGCTGGACGCCGCCGGGCAGCGGCAGCCGGTTCGCGACCGACACCTGCAGGATCAGCGCCGCCACGATCAGCACCGCGGTCACCGCGGTGCGTCCGGCCGGCGACGCCTCGGGTGGGTTCAGCACGTCAGTCCCCCGCGTTCGGTTCTGTGGACGGGCTCCGCGTCGCCGTCGGCCGGGCCGGCGAGTCGTCGCCGCGCGGGCTCGCGGAGGGTCGTGCCGACGGACTCGCGCTCGGCGCGGCGGACGGCGTCGCGGGCGGCTTCGGTTTCGGGGGCAGGACCGAGTCGCGGGGGTTCTTCTTCGGCGGCGCGACGACGACGGCGACGACGTCGAGGCTGGTGAAGCGCACGAACGGCCGGACGTAGGCGGTGCGGGTCAGGCCGCCGGTGGAGCGTTCGATCCGCTCGACGACGCCGATCGGGACGCCCGGGACGTAGGGCCGCTGGCCCTGCGAGCCGAGCGTGACGATCCGCTGCCCGACGTGGATCGGGGCGGCGGCGTCCAGGAGCTGGAAGCGCAGCGGCGTCTCGCTGTGGCCGCCGAGGCCGCGGCGGCCGGCGCCCTGCACGATGCCGATCTCCTTGGAGCCCTCCAGGCGGGACCCGACCGAGGAGGTCTGGTCGGTGGCGAGCAGGACGGTCGCCGTCGCGGGCCCGACGCGGGTGACCCGGCCGACGAGGCCCTCCCCGCTCATGACGGTCATGTCGGGCTTGATGCCGCTGCGGCTGCCCACGTCGATCGTGACGGTGTCCTCGAAGCCCTGGCCCGCGGAGATCACCTGACCGGCGAGGATCTTGTAGCCGCCCATTCCGGCGGTGCCGAGCAGCCGCTGCAGTTGCGCGGCCTTGTCCTCGTCGATGCGGGCGCCGCGCAGCCGCTCGCGCAGCTCCTGGTTCTCCCGCTCCAGCCGGTCGGCGCGGCGCCGCTGGCCGGGCGCGTCACCGATCGTCTCGAAGGTGTCGGTGACGGGCCGCACGACGGACGCCGACGCCCGTTCCACGGGCCCGAACACCGCCGCGCCTATGCCGCGCAGGCCGCGCAGCGGGGAGTCGTCCCCGCCGCGATGGTCAATGGTGATCATCGCGAGCGCCACGACGAGCAGCGCGCCGAGGACCACGCGGGTGCGCCGGGTGTCCTTCACCCACCGACCTCCGGTTTTCTAGTCCGCCCGGGTCCTAGTCCATCGGGGGGTGTGTTCAGTGCCGCGGCTCGGGTACGAGGACCTGCCGCAGCTCCTCGAAGTCCTCGACGCACTTGCCGGTGCCGAGGACCACCGAGTCGAGCGGGTTGTCCACGAGGTGGATCGGCATCCCGGTCTCCTCGCGGAGCCGCTCGTCGAGGTTCTTCAGCAGCGCGCCGCCGCCGGTCAGCGCGATCCCGCGGTCCATGATGTCGCCGGACAGCTCCGGCGGGCACTTGTCGAGGGTGGTCTTCACCGCGTCCACCACGGAGTTGACCGGCTCCTCGATCGCGCGCCGGACCTCCTCCGCGGAGATCACCACGGTCTTCGGCAGCCCGCTGACCAGATCGCGTCCGCGGATCTCGGCGTGCGGCTCGTCGTCGCCGCCGGGATAGGCCGACCCGATCGCCATCTTGATCTCTTCGGCGGTACGTTCCCCGAGCATCAGCGAGTACTCCTTCTTGGAGAAGGAGATGATCGCCTGGTCGAGTTCGTCGCCGCCGACGCGGACCGACTGGCTGGTGACGATGCCGCCGAGGGAGATGATCGCGACCTCGGTGGTGCCGCCCCCTATGTCGACGACCATGTTCCCGGTCGGCTCGTAGACGGGCAGGCCGGAGCCGATCGCGGCGGCCATCGGCTCCTCGATGATGTAGACGCGGCGGGCGCCGGCCTGGTAGCCGGCCTCCTTCACCGCGCGCTGCTCCACCCCGGTGATCCCGCTCGGCACCGCCACCACGATCCGCGGCTTGGCGAAGTGCCGGCGCTTGTGCACCTTCTGGATGAAGTAGCGCAGCATCCGCTCGGTGACGTCGAAGTCGGCGATGACGCCGTCCTTGAGCGGGCGGACCGCGACGATGTTGCCGGGTGTGCGGCCGATCATCCGCTTCGCCTCGATGCCCACCGCGACGATCTTCCCCGTGTTGGTGTTGATCGCCACCACGGACGGTTCGTTGAGGACGATGCCACGCCCGCGCACGTACACCAGGGTGTTGGCAGTACCGAGATCGACCGCCATGTCACGGCCAAGGAACGACAACTTGTTACCCATGAAGAAAGGGAGCCCTTCATGATTGACGGGCGTGTATAGCGGCGTGTCCATCGTAACGCGCGGCCACGTCGGGAGGCAGTAAGCGCGCCGCCGCGCGTCGCCCAAAAAACGGCCTCTGACCTGCCCGGGCGACTAAAGGAAGTGGCGGCCCAGGGGTTGTTCCCCTGGGCCAGGGCATGGTCAGCCCAGCTCGGGGAAGAAGAGCTTGATCTCGCGGTCGGCGGAGTAGGTCGAGTCCGAGCCGTGGACGACGTTCTCCCCGATCTCCAGGGCGAAGTCGCCGCGGATCGTGCCGGGCGAGGCGCTCACCGGGTCGGTGGCGCCGGCCAGCGACCGGAACGCCTCGATGGCGCGCGGGCCCTCGACGACCATGGCGACGAGCGGGCCGCCGGTGATGAACTCGACGAGTTCTCCGAAGAACGGCTTGCTCGCGTGCTCTTCGTAGTGCGACTCGGCCGTTTCCCTGGTGAGGGTGCGGAGTTCCAGCGCGACGAGCTTCAGGCCCTTGCGCTCGATGCGGGAGACGACCTCACCGATGACGCCGCGGCGGACGCCGTCGGGCTTGACAAGAACGAGAGTGCGCTCGGACACGGGTGGTTCTCCTTGGGAATTTCGGTTTGGGCAAGCGCGCGAATACTACCCGTCCCCCGGCCCGGCGGCGGCCTTACCCGGGAGAGTCGCGCCGCCGGCCGCGGCGCGTCGCGCGCGAGCGCGGGCGGTCACGGCGGCCAGGAGGACGGCCGTCACCGCGGCGGTCACGAGCCATACATGGTAGGCGCCGAGGAGCGCGTCCGCCCGCCGGGTCTCCGTCATCGGGCGCGGCGACTCCAGCCGGGACGCCTCCAGGGACAGCACGAGGAGCTGCCCGGCCAGCAGCGCCGGGAAGCACAGGGACAGTCCGTAGAGCGCGGAGCCGACGCCCGCGCCGCGCAGGGACGCGGCGAGCGCGAGCCCGGCTCCGGCGCCGAGCGGTATGAGCGGCAGGAGCGGCGTCCAGCGGTCGTAGGGGGCGGCGGCGAGGCCGAGGAGCAGCCCGGTGGCCATCAGGAAGTAGCCGGCCGGGACGGCACGGTGCGCCGGCACCCGGGTCGAGGCGAGCGCCCCGATGACGGCCGCGACCGCGGCCGGTGCGAAGGGAAGGGCGGGCACGGCCGCGCCGGCCTCGCGCGCGTGTGCGGTGGCGGAGGCCAGGCCCGCCATGGGCCCCGCGACCGGGAGGCAGAGCAGCCCGACGGCGACCATGACGATCGCGCATCCCTCCGGACTGCCCGCCACGGTGTCCCGGCCGCCGGCGAGCGCGAGGCCGAGCAGCGCGGCGAGCGCGGTCGCCGCCACGACCAGCCGCGCGCCGGGCGACCAGTCGTGGGCGGCGACGACCGAGAGGAAGGTGAACCCGGTCGCGGGGACCAGGGGAAGGAGCAGCTCGCCGCGTTCGGCCTGCCGGGCGGCGGGCAGCGACCACGGGCCGCGCCCGCGCAGCAGCGGGTGGCAGGCCGCGGCGGCGACGGCGGCGAGCGCGGGCCACGGGACGGGAGCGAGGGCCTCGCGCCAGTCGGCGGCGGCCGTCCCGTCGGCGGGCGGGACGGCGCTCAGCGCGAGCGGCATGGCGAGGATCAGCATGCCGGCGAAGACGCCCGCCCAGGCGGCGGTGAGTCCGCGGCCGCCGCGCTCCCAGACCAGGACGAGGGAGGCGGGGAGGACGATGCCCGCGCCCACGCCCTGCACCGCCCGGACGACCGCCACCAGCGGCACCGAGGGGACGAACCGGGCGGCGCCGAGGCCGGCGAGCAGCACGACCGCGCCGGTGAGGAGCACGGCCCAGGCCGGAAGGCGGCGGGCGGCCAGCGCGGCGAGCGGCACGGTGAGCAGGAGGGCGGGCAGCGCGCCCCCGGTGGCGTGCAGCAGGGCGGGGATCTCGTGGTCGGCGAGCGCGAGCGCGTTCGCCGCGGCGGGGACGACGTGGAAGACGGCGTCGGGCACCACCAGGACGGCGGCGGGCGGCGCGGTGAGGGCGGGGAGCAGCGCACCGAGGGCGGCGAGCCGCGTCCGGGCGCCGCCCTCCGGCGGCGGGCCCGGGAGCGGCCGGCTCGGCACTCTGGTGGACGGCGCTTCTTCGGACAGGGCCCGCTCCTTCACGGGTCGCCGTCCACCGAACGCGCTTATTCCAGAAAGGGAAGAATGCCGGATTCAGAATGATTATCTGATGTGCCGGCGCGGTGGACGGAAAGGGGTGCGGTCCCCCGCGAATTTAGCGCGACTGGACGGCCGCCGCCTTGCGTCCCAGCCAAATCGCCGTTCCCCAGAGGGCGCCGAAGACGGCGCCGAGGAAGAACATGGCGGGCACCATGACCCCGGTCGCGATGATCAGCACCTGCAGCACGGTGCCCGCCGCCACCGCCCACGGGAAGCGCAGCAGCCCGGCCATCAGCAGGCACGCGACGGCGAGGCCGCCGCAGACGGCGCCGGCGGTCGCGGCGTCCACGTCCATGATGGACGTCGCCACCGGGATCGCCAGGGCGATCACGACGGCCTCGCAGGCGAGCACGGTGGCGAACAGCGCCCGCGCCGGGTTGGCGGCCCGGCCGGCGGCCTTCCCGGCGGGCCCGCCGGCGGTCTCGTCGGCGGTCTTGTCGGCGGTTCTGTCGGTGCTCATGCGGCCGTCACCGTCCTTCCGCTACGCGCAGCAGTGTCCGGGCGTCGCCGGCGGTGATCACCGACCCGGTGATCAGGACGCCGGCGCCGCGGTACTCGCCGGTCTCCTCGGCGAGCCCGATGGCCCGGTCGATGGCGTCGTCCAGGCGCGGGGCGAGATGGATCCGCTCCGGGCCGAAGATGCTCCCGGCCAGCTCGGCGAGTTCCTCGGGCGGCATCGAGCGGGGCGAGGAGTTGCGGGTCACCACGAGCTCCTCTACGACGGGCTCCAGCTGGTCGAGGACGCCCGCCACGTCCTTGTCGGCGGCGATGGCGAGCACGCCGGCGAGCCGGGTGAACCCGAACGACTCGGTGATCGTGGCGACGGTCGCGGCCATCCCGGCCGGGTTGTGCGCGGAGTCGAGCAGGACGGTCGGCCCGGTGCGGGCGACCTCCAGCCGCCCCGGCGCCGCCGACTTGGCGAACCCGCTGCGCACCAGCGCCGGGTCGAGCTGGCCCTGCTCGCCGCCGAGGAAGGACTCGCCGGGCGCGATGCGGGTCGCGGCCTCCAGGTTCGGCTCGCCCCTGGTCGGCGCGCCGCTGGCGAACGCCTCCACGGCGGCGAGGGCCGTCGCGGCGTTGCCGGCCTGGTGCTCGCCGAACAGCGGGAGGAAGATCTCGTCGTAGCCGCCGTGCAGGCCCCGCAGGCTCACCTGCTGGCCGCCCACGGCGACGTCGCGGCTCAGCACGCCGTACTCGACGCCCTCGCGCGCCGCCGCGGCGCCGGTCTCCACGACCCGCCGCAGCAGCACCTCGGCGGCCTCGACCGGCTGCTGCGCCAGTACGGCGACCGACTGCGGCTTGATGATCCCCGCCTTCTCGGCGGCGATCTCCTCCAGCGTGTCGCCGAGGTAGCGGGTGTGGTCGAGCCCGATCGGGGTGATCACGGCGACGGCGGCGTCCGCGACGTTGGTGGCGTCCCAGGCCCCGCCCATGCCCGTCTCGACCACCGCGACGTCGACCGGCGCGTCGGCGAAGGCCGCGTACGCCATCGCGGTGAGGACCTCGAAGAACGACAGGCCGACCGGGTGCTTGCCGTCGATCAGCTGGACGTAGGGCAGCACGTCCTGGAACGTCTCGGTGAAGCGCTCCTCGCTCAGCGGCTCGCCGTCGATCGCGATGCGCTCGCGCAGCGTGGTCAGCTCGGGGCTGGTGAACAGCCCGGTGCGCAGGCCGCGCTCGCGCAGCAGCGCCTCGATGAGCCGGGCGGTGCTCGTCTTCCCGTTCGTCCCGGCGATGTGGATCACCGGGTAGGCGCGGTGCGGCTCGCCGAGGACGTCGACGAGGTCCCGGATGCGGTCGAGCGTGGGATCGATCTCCCACTCCACCCCCCGGGCCATGATCGCGGCGACGGTGCTGCGGTAGTCGGTCGGCTCGGGTACCTGGCTCACGTTCACAGAGCCTACTCGGCGGGCGCCGGTGGTCCCGTCCGGCACCACACTGGAGGCATGGACGTGTTCTACCGGGAATGGCAGGGCCGCAATCCCGGCGAAACCCGCGATATAGGACGAGCCCGGACCCTGGCGAGCGCCCTCGGTCTACTTTCGCCGGAGATGCCCGTCCTGACCGTCGTGGGGTCGAAAGGAAAGGGAACGGCGGCGACGTACGCTTCGGCATTCCTGGCCGCGGCCGGCCTGCGCGTGTGCACGGTCACGAGTCCCGCACTGCGCACGGACCGCGAAAGGATCCGGGTGGACGGCCGTGCCGTTTCCGAAGCGGAACTCGCCTCCCTGGCGGACCTCCTCGGCGAGGGGATCGCGGCGCTTCCGCCGCCCGCGGGCGGATACCTGTCGCCCGCCGGGCTGTTCACGCTCGCCGGGGTCCTGCACGCGCGGCGCGCCGGCGCGGACGCCCTCGTGCTGGAGGCGGGGATGGGCGGGCGGTCCGACGAGGCCGCGCTGTTCCCGCCGGACGTCGCCGCGATCACGCCGGTCTTCCTCGAACACGCCGGCGTCCTCGGGGAGACGCCCGCGGAGATCGCGCGGGAGAAGCGCGGCGTCGCGGGTCCGGGGACGGTCGTCCTGTCGGCGCCGCAGTCCCCGGAGGTCGCCGGCGCGCTCGGAGCCGTGGAGCACGTCGAGGAGGGCGGGAGCGGGCTGTCGGCGGACCTGCTGCCCGCCGGGCTCGGCCGCGTCAGCGCCGAACTGGGCGTCGCCGCGGCCCGCCGCCTCCCCGGCGTCCCCGAACCCCCGGCCGCGGCGCTCCGGCAGGTCATGGCGTCGGTCGCGCTGCCCGGCCGCCTGTCGACGCACGACGTGCCCGGGTCGGCGACGCGGCTGCTCGTCGACTCCGCCATCGACCGGGCGGGGATCGCCGCCGCCCTCGCGCAGGCGCGGCGCGCGTGGGGGACGATCGACCACGCCGTCGTCTGCCTCCCCGACCACAAGGACCTCGACGGCGCCGCCGCCGAACTGGCCGGGCTGCCCGTGACGTTCGTGCGGCTGGCGCTGCCGCACCTGCGGTTCACCCGCGCGCTGCCGCCCGGCTGGGACGTCATCGGCCCGGACGCCGTCACCCCCGAGTCCCTCGCCACCCTCGGGCACCGCGTGGTCGTGCTCGGCACCGGCTACTTCGCCGGGCTCGTCCTGGACGCCGTCGACGCCGGCACCGAGCGGCTGTTCAGCGCGGCTTCTCCACGTCGTTCCTGATCCGGCGCATGACGTCCGCCATCAGCGGGAACTGCGGGTTCAGCGTGGCCCGGTTGGAGGCCACGACGCCGTAGGAGTCGCGGGTCGCCCACGCGCAGAAGGTGTGGGTCTCGGCGAGGACGGCGAACGTCCCGCAGACGGCCTTGCCGCCGCGCCTGCCGGGGTCGGCGTCCTGCCCGGCGATGAACGTCGTGGGCTGCACCTTCTGCAGAAACGCCTCGGGGTTGCCGACCCGGCCCGTCCCGCCCATGAACAGGACGTTGACCGGCCGTGCGGGCTCCTCGCTGTACACGGCCTCGCCGCGCTCGGAGGCCGGGATGCCGGCCGCCCTGATCGCCGCCGCGACGAACGGGTACGCCGCGCTCGCCTGCGGCGGGGTCAGCGGGTCCTTGGCGAGGCCGCCCGCGCTGCCGCCCGCCTCGATGATCTTCTCGGAGGCCGGGGCGCCGGCGGTGCGGGCGTCCCGGTCGGCGCTGCCGCCGGCCTCGCCGCTCAGCCGGAACACGAACACGCCCGCCACCAGGGCGGCGGCCGCGACCACCGCCGTCGTCGCGCCCAGCGCGAACCAGGGCAGCCGCTTCTTCTTGGCGGGCGGCGCCTGCCCGGGGACCGCCTGCAGCGGGCCGGTGCCGTCCGGGAGGACCCCGTGCGGGCCCGTGCCGTCGGGCAGGACGCCCAGCGGGCCCGTCCCGCCGACCACCGGATGCGCGCCCGAGCCGTTCGGGGCCGCGGGCATCGTGTGCGGTCCGGTTCCGTTCGCCCCCATGGGCATCTGCTGCGGCCCCGTTCCGTCCGCCGATTCGGTCGACCACCACGGACGTGAGCCGCCCCAGGGCGCCGGCGCGGTGGCGACCCGCTCCGGAGCTTCCCCGTCCGCCACGACCTGCGGCGCGTTCAGGTCATCACCGGATGCGGAGTCCGGCGTGTCGGACCGAGGTGGTGATTCGGCCATTGCACTCCTGATGGTTCATGTCCTGGCAAAGCGCGCGTGCCACCACGGATCGTAGCCGCGACGGGCACGGCGCGCCGACCCTTCGCGGGGCCGGACCGCGCCGTCGCTCCGCGTGATCAGGCCGGCAGGCCGGCCAGCTGCGACTCCAGCCGGCTGATGTCGGCCTCCGCCTGCGCCAGCCGCTCCCGGTTCTTGGCGACGACGGCCTCGGGCGCCTTCGCCATGAACGCCTCGTTGCCCAGCTTGCGGGTCGCCTGCTCGACCTCCTTGCGCGCGGCGGCGAGGTCCTTCTCCAGCCGCTTGCGCTCGGCGGCCACGTCGATGACGCCCGCGGTGTCCAGCCGGACGGTGACGCCCTCCACCGGCAGCGACGCCGTCGCCGAGAACCCCTCGCCCGGTTCGGTGAGCCGCAGCAGCGAGCGGACGCCCTCCTCGTGCGCGGCGAGCGGCGAGCCGCCCCACTCCAGCGACGCGGCGACCTTCTGGCCCGGCTTGAGGCCCTGATCGGCGCGGAACCGGCGGACCTCGGTGACGAGGCGCTGCAGCGACTCGACCGCGGCCTCGGCCGCCCGGTCGGCGCGGGCGGGCTCGGCGGACGGCCACGGCGCGGTGACGACCGTGTCGCCCCCGGTCAGGGACGTCCACAGCTCCTCGGTGACGAACGGGATCACCGGGTGCAGCAGCCGCAGCAGCTTGTCGAGGACCTCGCCGAGGACGCGGCGCGTCGGCTCGGCCCGCTCGTCCGCGAGCTGGACCTTCGCCAGCTCCACGTACCAGTCGCAGACCTCGTCCCACGCGAAGTGGTAGAGCGCCTCGCACGCCTTCGCGAAGTCGTAGTTCTCCAGGTGCGCGTCCACCTCGCCGATGACCGTCTGAAGCCGCGACAGGATCCAGGCGTCCACGGTGGTCACCTCCGCGGGCATCTCCCCGCGGACGTGGGCGCCGTTGATGAGCGCGAACCGCGTCGCGTTCCACAGCTTGTTGCAGAAGTTGCGCGACCCCTGCGCCCACTGCTCCGCCACCGGGACGTCGCCGCCCGGGTTCGCGCCGCGCAGCAGCGTGAAGCGGGTCGCGTCGGCGCCGTAGGCGTCGATCCAGTCGAGCGGGTCGATGACGTTCCCGAACGACTTCGACATCTTCTTGCCGTACTGGTCGCGGACCATCCCGTGCAGGGCGATGGTGTGGAACGGCTGGACGCCGTCCATCGCGTACAGCCCGAACATCATCATCCGGGCGACCCAGAAGAACAGGATGTCGTAGCCGGTGACCAGCACCGACGTCGGGTAGAACCGCTTCAGCTCGGGCGTCTCGTCCGGCCAGCCGAGGGTGGAGAACGGCCACAGCGCCGAGGAGAACCAGGTGTCGAGGACGTCGGAGTCCTGCGTCCAGCCGGCGGGCGGCTCCTCGCCGGGCCCCGGGCAGACGACCTCGCCGCCCGGCCCGTACCAGACGGGGATGCGGTGCCCCCACCACAGCTGCCGGCTGATGCACCAGTCGTGCATGTTGTCGACCCACTCGAAGTAGCGGGCCGCCATCTCCGGCGGGTGGATCGCGACGCGGCCGTCGCGGACGGCGTCGCCCGCCGCCTTCGCCAGCGACTCGACCTTCACGAACCACTGCAGCGACACCCGCGGCTCGACGACCGTGGCGCAGCGCTGGCAGTGCCCGACCGAGTGCCCGTAGGGGCGGACCTCCTTGACGATGCGGCCCTGCTCGCGCAGCGCCGCCACCACCGCGGGCCGCGCCTCGAACCGGTCGAGCCCCTCGAACGGGCCGGACGCGGTGACAACGCCGCGCTCGTCCATGATCGTCAGGGATTCCAGCGAGTGCCGGCGGCCGATCTCGAAGTCGTTCGGGTCGTGCGCCGGGGTCACCTTCACCGCGCCCGTCCCGAACTCCGGGTCGACGTGCTCGTCGGCCACCACCGGGATGCGGCGGCCGGTCAGCGGAAGCTCGATCTCCCGGCCGACCAGGTGCGCGTACCGCTCGTCGTCGGGGTGGACGGCCACGGCGGTGTCGCCGAGCATCGTCTCGGCCCGCGTGGTCGCGACGACGATCTCGTCCTCGCCCGAGCCGTACCGGATCGACACCAGCTCGCCGTCGACGTCCTCGTGCTCGACCTCGATGTCGGACAGGGCCGTCAGGCAGCGCGGGCACCAGTTGATGATGCGCTCGGCCCGGTAGATCAGCCCGTCGTCGAACAGCCGCTTGAAGATCGTCCGGACGGCGGTGGCGCGCGCGTCGTCCATCGTGAACGCCTCGCGCGTCCAGTCGACGCTGTCGCCGAGGCGGCGCATCTGGCCGAGGATCCGCCCGCCGGACTCGGCCTTCCACTCCCACACCCGCTCGATGAACGCCTCGCGCCCGAGGTCGTGCCGCGACACACCCTCCTTGGCCAGCTCGCGCTCCACCACGTTCTGGGTGGCGATGCCCGCGTGGTCCATGCCGGGCAGCCACAGGGTCTCGTGCCCCAGCATCCGGTGCCGGCGGACCAGCGTGTCCTGGATCGAGTGGTCGAGCGCGTGCCCCATGTGGAGCGAGCCGGTGACGTTCGGCGGCGGGATCACGACGGAGAAGTGCGGCCGGTCGGGTGCCCGGCCGGGGTCGGCGGTGAACAGCCCCGCCGATACCCACCGCTCGTAGAGCCGTCCTTCGACGTCCGCCGGACGGTACTGGGTGGGCAGGTCGACGTCGGCGGCCCCCTGGCCGCGCTCATTGCTGGGCTGTGTCACGGCCGTTGATTCTACGGGGACCGGACAGGTGCCATCCCCACAGGGCACGCGCGCACGACGCCCGCACCC
>NZ_SMKM01000122.1 GCF_004348665.1 Actinomadura sp. GC306
TTCGCCGCCTGAGCGGCGGAAACACCCGGCGGGCCGGGCGCCCCGCGGCGACGCGGGACGCCCGGCCCGCGCACGTCCGGATCGCGGTCTCCGGCGGTCCGGCCTCCGCCCGCTCTCGTCAGAAGGGGTCGCGAGGGTGAATACTGAATCTCATTCGGTAAGTCCGTGAGCGGAGGACAACGGTGTCAGAGACGTACTCGATGACCATCGACGGCCAGGCCGTGGACGCGCCCGCGACCTTCGGCGTGGTCAACCCGGCGACCGGAGAGGTGGCCGAGCAGGCCCCCGACGCGTCCCGGGAGCAGCTGGACGCGGCGATGACCTCGGCGCAGGCCGCCTACGCGGAGTGGCGCCGCGACGAGTCCGCGCGGCGCAAGGCGCTGCTGGCGGCGGCGGACGTCATGTTCGCCAAGTCCGAGGAGATCGGCCGCATCCTGACCCTGGAGCAGGGCAAGCCGCTGGGCGACGCGACGATGGAGGTCGTCGGCGCGGGCGTGTGGCTGAAGTACTTCGCCGACCTGGAGCTGCCCCGCGAGGTCATCCAGGACGACGACAGCGCGCTCGTCGAGGTCGTCCGCCGCCCGATGGGCGTCGTCGCGGCGATCACCCCCTGGAACTTCCCGCTGCTGCTCGCCATCTGGAAGATCGCCCCGGCGCTGCTCGCCGGGAACACGATGGTGCTCAAGCCGTCCCCCTTCACCCCGCTGTCGAGCCTCAAGCTCGGCGAGGTGCTGCGGGACGTCCTGCCGCCCGGCGTGCTGAACGTGGTCACCGGCGGCGACGAGCTCGGCGCCTGGATGACCTCCCACGACGTCCCGCGCAAGATCAGCTTCACCGGGAGCGTCGCCACCGGCAAGCGGGTCGCCGCGGCGGCCGCGCCCGACCTCAAGCGCGTGACGCTGGAGCTCGGCGGCAACGACCCGGCGATCCTGCTGGACGACGCCGACCCCGCCGCCGTCGCCGACAAGCTGTTCGGGGCCGCGTTCCAGAACAACGGCCAGGTCTGCTCGGCCATCAAGCGCGTGTACGTCCCGGAGGCGCTCTACGGCGACGTGGTGGACGCCCTCGCCGAGCGCGCGAAGGCCGCCAAGGTCGGCGACGGCATGCAGGAGGGCGTGCAGTTCGGGCCGGTCAACAACAAGCCGCAGTACGAGCGGGTCGGCGAGCTGGTCGCCGACGCGCTCGCCGGCGGCGCGCGGGCGGCGGCGGGCGGCAAGCCCATCGACGGGCCCGGCTACTTCTTCGAGCCCACGATCCTCGCGGACGTCGCGGACGGCTCCCGCATCGTGGACGAGGAGCAGTTCGGCCCCGCACTGCCGGTCATCAAGTACACCGACGTGGAGGAGGCGCTCGCCCGCGCCAACGGCACCCACTTCGGGCTGTCCGGCTCGGTGTGGAGCGCCGACGCCGACCGGGCCGCCGAGATCGCCGGGCGGCTGGAGTGCGGCACCGCCTGGGTCAACACCCACCTGGCGATCGCCCCGCACCAGCCCTTCGGCGGCTTCAAGTGGAGCGGCATCGGCGTCGAGAACGGCCCGTGGGGTCTCTACGGGTTCACCGAGATGCAGGTCGTCCACCGCTCCAAGCTCTGAGCGGACGAGCGCGGGGGCCCGGCCTGAGGCCGGGCCCCCACCGCGTCCCGGCGCGTACTTCCGGTGCGAGAGGACACGACTTCGAGTCCGGGAAGTGACCCGGCCGCCACTGGCGGCCGGGCGGCGGGATGGGACACTTTCCGGAGCGGGCCCGCGGCACCGCACCGCCGACCGTGGAGGCATGATGCAGACCTGGGACGTCATGCGCCGGGACGACACCGGCAACACGTTCCATGTGGCCGCGCACGACTCGCGGATCTCGGCGCTCGCGCAGGTCCTCGTCTTCGAGAGCGGCGTCCCGCACCGGCAGGCGTACTGGGTCGAGGGCCCGCCCGGCCCGGCCGTCCGCACCAACCGCGACCTGTACCTGGTGTTCCTGCAGCTGGGCCAGGAGGCCAGGGCGGCGTCGTGGTCGCTGTCGGCGTTCCTGCGCTCGCTGTGGAAGGCCGGCGCCCCGCTCGCCGGCCGGCCGGACCTGGAGCCCGACGACGTCGCGGCGATGTTCGCCGCGGCCGCCACCACCCCGCCCGCCGACTTCGACCCCGCCTGGAGCGGCAAGGACCTGTCGCTGCCCGGTGACGAACCCGAGGGGTACGCCGACTGGGAGCGGGTCCTGCTGTCCCAGATCGCCGACCTGGAGGACTTCCTCGCCGCTCCGCCGGGCCCGCGCGCCCGGTTCGGCGTCGACGCGCCCCGCCCGCCGGGCTCCGGCGCCCGCGCCACCCCGGCCCGCTGGTACAACTTCGACCCGGCCACCTACCTGGAGTGCGCCGTCGCGGGCAGCCTCGGCGGCTGGGACGCCGCCGACGGCGCCCGCGTGCCGCTGCCCGCCCGGCCCGGGGAACCGCCGGCCCGCTCCTACGTCCGCACGATCACCACGATGACCTGGGGCGACCTGGCGCGGATCGCCGTGTGCGGGCAGGTGTACGAGTAGCCGGTCCGGTCGTAGCCGGTCCGCTCGTAGCCGGTCCTGTCGTAGCCGGTTCTGTCCGGGCCGCGTGGTACGACTGGGGCCATGAGCGAGCGGCCGATCCAGTTCAGCGACCGGGGCGGCTGGTGGATGGCGCGGGCCCGGCCGCACCCCGCGCTGCGCCCGTTCCTGCGCTCCTACGACGGCTACTGGGAGACGTCGGCGGTGCCGTCCCAGGTGCGGACCGTGCCCACCCGCACCACGGTGACGATCATCAACCTGGGGCCGCCGATGTACCTGGAGGTCCCCGGTTCCGGCCCCGGCGGGCGGACCGGCCGCGACCACGGCTCGTTCGTCGCCGGGATGCACGACGGGCACGGCATGTACCGCAGCCCCGGCGGGCAGCGGGGCGTCCAGCTCGACCTGACCCCGCTCGGCTCCTACACGCTGTACGGCGTCCCGCTCGCCCGGTTCACCAACAACGCGGTCGATCTGGCCGAGCTGCTGGGCACCGGCGCGCGGACGCTCGTTGAGCGCCTCGCCGACACCCCCGCGTGGGGCGACCGGTTCGACCTCCTCGACGACTTCCTGCTGCGCCGCCTGGAGGTGGGGCCCGTCCCCGACCCGGAGGTCGCGCACGCGTGGCGGCTGCTGGACCGCGACCCGGCCGTCACCGTCGCCGGCCTCGCCGCCGAGGTCGGCTGGAGCCGCAAGCACCTCACGCACCGGTTCCGCGAGCAGGCCGGCCTGCCGCCGAAGGTGATGGCCCGGGTCCTGCGCTTCCAGCGCGCGGTGGGGCTGCTGGACGGCGGCGCCGGCCTCGCGGAGGCCGCGGCGGCGGCCGGCTACTACGACCAGGCGCACCTCAACCGGGAGTTCCGCGCGCTGTCGGGCTGCACCCCCACCGAGCTGGCCACCGGGTGACGGGCGGGGGACGCGCGGTCAGCCCTGCCGCACTCCCCCGCCGAGGTTCATCACGACCACGCCCACCACGATGATCACCGCGCCGGCGATCGTCAGCGGCCGGACCTGCTCCTTGAACAGCAGCACGCCGCCGGCGAACGCCCCGACGGTGCCGAGCGCGGACCAGATCGCGTAGACCGGCCCGACGTTGAGCGACAGCAGCGCCCGCGCCAGCAGGACGAAGGAGACCAGGTAGCCGATCACCACGATGACGGACGGCCAGGCCCGGGTGAACCCCTCGGAGGCGCGCATCGCCAGCGTCGCCGTGACCTCGAAGGCGATCGCGACCGCGAGCAGGACGAACGGCATCAGCGGTCCCCTCCGTACTCGGCGGCGATCGCCTCGAACACCGCCGGGTCGGCGTCGAACGGCGTGCCGGGCCGCGGCCAGTGCAGCGCGATCTCGGTGATGCCGAGCTCGGCGTAGCGGCCCGCGAGGTCGGCGAACGCGCCGGGCGAGGCCAGCCACGGCTCGTCGGCGAAGCCCGTCAGCAGGATCCGGTCCTCGATCCGGCGCCCCTCCGCCTCGCACGCCGCGTCGAGCGCCGCCAGGCGGGCGCGCACGGCGTCCTGCGGCCCGGTGCCCTCGGCCGCGCCGCTGGTGACCCACGCGTCGCCGTGCCGCGCGGCGACCCGCATCCCGCGCGGCCCGTTCGCCGCGATCACGAACGGGGCGCGGGGCCGCTGCACGCAGCCGGGCTCCTGGACGACCTCGCGCGCCGCGTAGTACTCGCCCTCGTAGGTCGTCGCGGGCCCGCGCAGCAGCAGGTCGAGCAGCTCGACCCACTCGGCGAAGCGGGACGCGCGCTCACCGGCCGTCCAGCCGGGACCGCCGAGGACGCCGGCGTCGGAGGTGCGGCGCGTGCCGCCCGCCCCGATGCCGACCGTGAGCCGCCCGCCGCTGACGTGGTCGATCGTCTTGACGGCGTGCGCGGTCGGCACGGGGTGCCGGAAGTTCGGCGAGGTGACCAGCGTGCCGATCCGCACCCGGGAGGTGACGGCGGCGGCCGCCGCGAGCGTCGTGTACGCGTCGTACCAGGGCGTCGCGCCGCGCCAGGCGATGTGGTCGTACACCCACGCGTGCCGGAACCCGAGTTCCTCGGCGCGCCGCCACAGGTTCCCCGCCTCCGGCCAGGACCGCGTCGGCCACATCACGGTGCCGATCCTCGGCATGGTCACCGGTCCCTCCCCTTCCCCTGCCGTCCCCTCACATGCGCCGGGAGGCTCCCGGCGAGGCCGCGCCACCAACCTAGATCACGGGGCCCGGGTCACGGGCGGGTGCCCGCCAGCCACCGGTGCAGCGCCCACCACCAGTTCGCGGCGCGGGAGACCGCCGCCCCGGACGACGGGTCCAGCAGCGGCCGCCCGGTCAGCTCCTGCAGGCGCCGGATCCGGTACTTCACGGTGTTGCCGTGGACGTGCAGCGCGGCGGCCGTCGGCTCGATCCGCCCGCCGTGGTCGAGGTAGGCGAGCCCGGTCTCGGCCAGCTCGACGTGGAACGGATCGTCGGGGTCGAGGCCGGCCGGCAGCTCGGCGGCGAGCAGCCGGCCCAGTTCCGGTTCCGCCTCGGTGGCGGTGAGCAGCGCGAGCTCGGTGAGCCCCCGCAGCCCGGTCATCCCCGCGGCGGCGCCCGCGCGCAGCGCCCGGCGCCCCAGCGCGTACATCGGCGCGATCCCGGCGGGCGGCGCGGGCGGCGCGGCCACCAGCAGCGGGCCGGCGGGCCGGCCGGCCATCGTCCCCGGGGCGGGCAGCCGCGCGACCAGGGCGGCGAGCCGGCCGTCGACGAGCCCGCACAGCGCCGGCCCCCCGGCGCACAGCAGCGGCTCCAGCCGGGCCGCCACCGCCGGGTCGCTGACGTCGGAGACGACGCAGTGGTAGCCGCCGGACGGGTCGAGCGGCGCGAGCACCGGGACCGGCTCGCCGTGCAGCAGCTGCCGGAGCATCTGCACGCGGCCCTCCCGCTCGGTGCGGGCCATCTCCAGCTCGGCGACCCGGTGGGCGTGCACCATCCGGTGGACGAGCGCGGTGGTGATCTCGTCGATGCGGGTCACGCCGTCGAGCAGGACGGCGTCGGGGACGCCCAGCCGGCGGCCCTCGGCGATGAGCGTCCGGACGAGGTGGGCGCGCCCGGCCTGGAAGCCGTCCAGGAACGCCGCGACCGGGACGCCCTGCCTGGCCCGGTCCGAGCCGAGCCGCTCGGCCGCGGCCAGCACGTCCTCCCCCGGGCCGCCGCCGCGCAGCGCGGCGGCCACCCCGCGCACCAGGGCGCGCGTGTGCCGGCGGGTCTCCTCCACCGGCAGGGCGGCGACCGGCTCGGACCTGCTCCGGGCGGCGCCGGCGGTCTCCTCCAGGACCGCCGGGTCGTCGGCGTGCTCGATCAGCAACCGCAGGAACCGGTCGCTCTCGCTGGCGTCCATCGCCCCATTCTGCGCCGTCGTTGTCCCGGATGGACAATCGCGCACGCGGGGCTTGGACGGCACCGGTCTAGCCGGAGCGCCGGGCCGTGGTGTTCGGTGGTCCCAAAAGACTTCAAGGAGTGCGCCGATGTCGGATGAAGACGAGTTCCTGGAGAAGCTGCCGACCGACCTGATCTTCCGGCTGCCGCCCGCGTTCGACGACGTGGCCGACGAGCGCCGGCACCGCAAGGAGCGCCTCACCGCCGCGCTGCGCATCTTCGGCAAGTTCGGCTTCGAGGAGGGCGTCGCCGGGCACATCACGGCCCGCGACCCCGAGCGCACCGACCACTTCTGGGTCAACCCGTTCGGCATGTCGTTCAAGCACATCAAGGTCAGCGACCTCATCCTGGTGAACCACCAGGGCCAGGTCGTCGAGGGCCGCTACCCCGTCAACGAGGCCGCGTTCGCGATCCACTCGCAGGTGCACCAGGCCCGGCCGGACGTCGTGGCCGCCGCGCACAGCCACTCCACCTACGGGCGGGCCATGTCGGCGCTCGGCCGGAAGCTGGAGCCGATCACGCAGGACGTGTGCGCGTTCTACCAGGACCACGGGCTGTTCGACGACTACACCGGCGTCGTCACCGACCTGGAGGAGGGCAAGCGCATCGCCGCCGCCCTCGGCGACACCAAGGCCGTCATCCTGCGCAACCACGGCCTGCTCACGGTCGGCGACACCGTGGACGCCGCCGCCTGGTGGTTCATAACGATGGAGCGCTCGTGCCAGGTGCAGCTCCTCGCCAAGGCCGCCGGGCCGGTCGTCCCCATCGAGCACGAGAACGCCGTCCTGACGCACGGGCAGATCGGCAACGACCTCGTCGGCTGGATCAACTACCAGCCGCTCTACGACCAGATCACCCGCGAGCAGCCCGACCTGTTCGACTGAGGGCCCGCCAGGGGCACCGGCCGATCCCCCGCACGGCCGGTGCCCCTCGGCGTCACCGGCCGGCGTCACCGGGCCGGTGCGCACCCCGGGCGCCGGGCCCCGGCAGGGCATCGGCCATGATCGGGGGATGGACCTGCGTGTTGCGCTGATCGGATACGGCACCGGCGGCTCGGTCTTCCACGCCCCGCTGATCGCGGCGGTCCCGGGCCTGCGGCTCGCCGCGGTGGTGACGGGGGACCCGCGGCGCGCGAAGGCCGTCCGGGAGCGGTACCCGGGCGCGGAGGTGGTCGACAGCGCCGACCGGCTCTGGAGCGCGCCGGAGGACTACGACCTGGTCGTGGTCGCCGCGCCGAACCGGCAGCATGTGCCGCTGGCCAGGGCCGCGCTGACCTCGGGCGTCCCCGTCGTGGTGGACAAGCCGGTCGCGGCCTCCGCGGCGGACGCCCGCTCCCTGGCGGCGCTGAGCGCCGTCCGGGGGCGGCCGGTGTTCCCGTTCCACAACCGGCGCTGGGACGGCGACTACCGGACCGCGCGGCGGCTGGTGGAGTCGGGCGCGCTCGGCGACGTCCTGCGGTTCGAGTCGCGGTTCGAGCGCTGGCGGCCCGAGGTGAGACCGGGCTGGAAGGAGAGCACCGACCCGCTCGACGCGGGCGGCATCCTGTTCGACCTCGGCTCCCACCTCATCGACCAGGCGATCACGCTGTTCGGCCGGCCGGACGCCGTCTACGCCGAGGCCGACGCGCGCCGGCCCGGCGCGGCGGCGGCCGACGACGTGTTCGTGGCACTGGCGCACCCCGGCGGGCAGCGCTCCCACCTGTGGATGAGCGCCACGGCCGCGCACCTCGGCCCGCGGTTGCGGGTCCTCGGCGGCCGCGCGTCCTACACGGTCTACGGCATGGACGGGCAGGAGGAGCAGCTCCGCGGCGGCCGCACCCCCAGGGACCCCGGCTACGGCATCGCGGCGCCGGAGTCGTACGGGCTGCTCGGCACGCCCGGCGACCAGGCCCCCGAACCCACCGCCCCCGGCGCGTACCACGACTTCTACGCGGGCGTGGTCCGGACCCTCCGCGAGGGCGCGCCGCCGCCGGTGGCGCTCACCGACGCGATCACCGGCCTGGAGGTCATCGAGGCCGCCGTCCGCTCCGCCCGCGAGCGCACCGTCGTCCCGCTCGCGGACCAGTAGCGCGGGTCAGTAGCGCCGGTCAGTAGCGCAGGTCGGCCAGCACGCCGTAGTGGTCGGACGGGACGACGCCGTCCACCGGCCGCTCGCCGAGCAGCCCGCAGCGGACGGGATGGCCGGCGCCCCCGGCCCGCGGCCAGGCCGAGAAGACGTAGTCGATGCGGCGGTCGGGCCACAGCACGGGCCGCGTCCAGTGGTTGGCCCTGCTCCAGGTGTACCCGGGGGTCCCGTCGCCGGCGGTCTCCCAGGCGTCGTAGAAGACCACGCCGGGCGCGGTGACGGCGGCGCGGCCGGTCAGCATGCGGATCTCGTCGGAGTCGGGCGCCGCGTTGAAGTCGCCGCCCACCACGACCGGCGCCTCGTCGCCCGCGACCTGGCGGACGAACGCGCCGAGGGTGCGGACCTGCTCCTGGCGCTGCGCGCTGTGCCCGAGCCGCCAGCCGAGCGCGGCGCCGAAGACGTGCAGCGGGCCGCGCGGCCCGTCCACCCGCGCGTGGACGGCGAGGCCGGGGTCGGTGGCGGTGGCGGGGTGCTCCTCGTGGGCGAGCCACTGCCGCCCCACCTGCCCGAGGGGCCAGCGGGACAGCAGGGCGATCCCGGACCTGTCCCGGCCCCCGGCGGACGGGAAGTCGCGGAACACGCTGTGCGGCAGGCCGAGCGCCCCCGCGAGCCGGCCCGCCTGCGACTCCTCGTCGTCCTCCCACGCCTCGACCAGGACGACGACGTCGGGCGCGGCGTCCCGGAGCGTCGCGGTGATCGCCCGCTCGCGGTCGCGCCAGGGGCCGTAGCGGTGCCAGACGTTCCAGGCGGCGACCCGGACCGTCGTCTCGATCAGCGGCCCGTACGGCCGCTCGGTGTCATAGGCCATGCCGCGAGCGTCGCAGCGCGGGCCGCGGACCGCCAGGCGGCGGGCCGGGGATCAGAGGACCGAGACGTGGATATGGTCGAAGTGGTTCTGCGTGATGCTGCCGCGGTCCTCCATCTGGCGCCAGCCGCCGCTGCTGCGGAAGTCGTAGATGCGCTGCTTCCAGATGATGTACTTGAGGCCGAGCCGCGACGCGTTGTTGATCAGATACTGGGAGACGTTGTCGCCGTGGGCCTGGGCGGAGGCGCTCGGCATCGCGCCGCCGGTGCTCTCCATGAAGTCGCAGGCGGTGCCGGAGCCGTGGTCCTGCGGGTCGCCGGGGCGCGCGCAGCCGATCGAGGGGAACGGGCCGAACCTGTTGTCGACCTCCACCAGGACGGTCCGCATCCGCGCGGTCATGGAGTTGCCCACGATCGGCGACTTGGTGCCGGTCGCCCCGTCGGGACGGCCCGCACCGCCGCCGCCCGAGGGCGCCTGCGTCCGCGCGACCTGGGGCTCGTACTTGGCGAGCAGCTTCTTCACGCGGGTGCGCTGGCTGGTGAGGTCCTTGATCTCCTTCTCGACCGCGTCGAGCTTCTTGCGGGCGGTCTCGTCGGACTTCTCCGCCTGGGCGGTGAGGGTCTTCAGGTTCTCCAGCCGGCGGCCGTTGTTCTGGCTGATGTGCTCGATGACGGCGGCGTCGCGGACGGCGGCGCCCGGCTCGGCCGAGGAGATGATCGGGACCACGTCCAGGCGGCCGGTCATGTAGGAGGTGGAGGCGAGGCGGGCGATGTCGGCGCGGGCGGCGTCGTACTCGCGCTCGGCGCGGGCGGCGTCGGCCCCGGCGCGCTCGGCGGCCTTCTTCGCCTCCTCCAGGGTGACGAGCTCGCCGCGGTACTCCTTGGACAGCTTCTCCGACTGCGCCTTGAGCTTGGCGTACTTCTTCTTGATGTCCTCGGGCGCCTGCGGGACGGCCGCCGCGCTCCCGGACGCCGGGGGCAGCGCCACCGCGACGCCCGCCGCGAGGGCGAGCGCCGCCAGGCGCCGCGCGGTGCCGCGACCGCCCGCCGCGCGGGCCGTCCTGCCGAGGGGGTCGAGGGCCGCCACAGATCTCTCCTAGATAACAAAGCTCAAGATTGGCGGCACATTACCACAGCAGCCCCATTAGCCCCGGAAGCACCAAAGAACCACATCATGTGACGCCGGCTACCGGTGAACGATACGGGCGGCGGCCGGGCCGCGGTTCAACGGCCCGGCCCCTCCCCCGCGGAGCGCCGCGGTCCCCCGGCCGCGGCGCCCCCTCTCACGTTGCGGCACCGCACGATGCGGCCCGTCACGGTGCGACGAGCTCCTCCCAGCGCGGGACCCGCGGCCGGGACCGCAGCCGGAGGCCCGCCTCGGCGGCCGTCCGGTCCCCCTTGCGGTTGTTGCACCTGCCGCAGGCGAGGACGGTGTTCTCCCAGGTGTCGCCGCCGCCGCGGGACCTCGGGTGGACGTGGTCGATCGTGTCGCCCCGCCGGCCGCAGTAGCAGCACCGGCCGCGGTCGCGCAGGTACACGCCCCGCTTGCTCCACGGCGGGCGCCTCCCGTGCCGCCAGCGCATCGCGACGTACCGGACGAGCCGCAGGACCCGCGGCACCGGGAAACTGCCGAAGGTCCGGCCCTCGACCGCCTCCTCGACGACCGCCACCTCGCGCACCAGCATGCGGATGGCGTGCCGCAGGTCCACCCGTTGTAAGGGTTCGTACGACGCGTTCAGGACGAGCACGTTCACCGGGTCACCTCCCACCCTTCCCGCCGCTCCCCGCCGGGTTCGAAGCTGGGCGATCCGCATTGACGGCGCGGTGTTCCGCCGCCGAACTCCGGGGGAATACTTCGGCAATTCTCCAGGATTCCGGCCATTCCCGGAAGCCTCCTTAAGGGTGCCGATACGGCAGGAGGGAGGCAACGTGTTTTCGGGCGTCCTGCGGGAACCCGTAAGGCCCGGCGTTTTCCGGAGCGCCCGCGGGCGGGGCGGCCGGGTGCCGCCGAGAAAGGGCGGGCGCGGTCAGCGGGAGCCGGGCAGGGACGCGACCGCGGCCTGGTATTCCATCGACTCGCGTTCCACGCGGAAGCCGAGTTCCTCGTTCACGGCGAGCATGTGGGAGTTGTCCCCGGCGTTGTCGGTCTCGATCTCCCGGACGCCGGGCCGCGTCGCGGCGAGCCATTCCAGCATGGCGGCCTTCACCCAGATGCCGATGCGCCTGCCGCGGTGCTCGGGCACGACGGCGGTGTCGTACTGGGCGGCGCGGCCGGTGCAGCCGTCCGGGACGACGACCTCGGTGAACCCCGCGATGGCGCCGCCGGACAGCGCCGCGACGGTGTAGAGGTCGTCGCCGCGCTTGGCGACGGTCTCGGCCATCTCCCGGACGCGGTCCGCGTCCCACGGCGCGCCCTCGTACTCGGCGAAGTCGGCCATCGCGTGCTTGGCGCGGGCGAACGCGGCGGCGTGCTCGTCCGGGACCGCGCCCCGCCAGCGGACGAGGCGGTACCCGGCGGGGGCCCCGGCCAGGAGGCGCGCCACGTGCTCCGGGGGGACGTCGTCCAGCCGCAGCAGCAGCCCGCGCAGCGTCAGCACGCACTCGAACCCGTGCGACTCCAGGAACGGGACCGCCGGGGTGCCCGCGAGGACCTGCGCGATCACGCTGGTGCGCCCGTCGGCGCGCAGCCCGCCGGCCGCGGCGGCGAGCAGCCGCCCGCCGAGCCCGCGGCGCCGGTCGCCGGGGCGCACCTGGATGTCGATCTCGCCGGGCCGGCCGGCGCCGGGCTCGCCGGGCAGCCGCAGCGCCGCGACCGCGGCGAGCCGCGCGCCGTCGGCCACCGCCCACAGCCGGTGCCGCGCCCCCGGCCCGGGGCCGAGGAGCCGCCGCGCCGGGCGCTCGGGGTCGGGCTCGGGCTCGGCGGCCGGGTCGGCGGCGTGCACGGCGGCGAGCACCTCGTGCCACTGCCGGATCTGCGCGTCCGTCGGATCATCGAGCGCGATGACGTCCATCCGACTGTTGTACCTGATCGCCGCCCGGCGCCGCCGGGTCCCCCGGCAACCGGTGGTCCCGGTCCGCGGGAACGGCGCTCAGCGGCCGCGCGAGAACGCCTCCAGGATGCGCTCGGCGGCCAGGGCCGGCGTGAGGGAGCCGCCGGCGACCTGCCGCTCCAGGCCGGGCGCCAGCTCCCGGACGCCGGGGTGGGCGTGCAGTTCGGCGAGGAGCCGCTCGCGCACCATCGCCCACGTCCAGCCCACCTGCTGCCGCCTGCGCCGGGCCTCCAGCTCGCCCGAGCCGCGCAGCGCCTCCTGGTGCGCGACGATCTCGTCCCAGACCTCCTGGAGCCCGGTCCCCTCCCTGGCGCTGCAGGTCAGCACGGGGATGTCGCGGGCCCGCTCGTCGCTGCGCAGCAGCCGCAGCGCCCCGGACAGCTCGCGCGCGGCGCGCTTGGCCTCCATCTTGTGCTCGCCGTCGGCCTTGTTGACGGCGATGACGTCGGCTAGCTCCAGCACGCCCTTCTTGATGCCCTGGAGCTGGTCGCCGGTGCGGGCGAGGGTGAGGAACAGGAACGAGTCGACCATCTCGGCGACGGTGGTCTCCGACTGGCCGACGCCGACCGTCTCGACCAGGACGACGTCGTAGCCCGCGGCCTCCATGACGACCATCGCCTCGCGGGTCGCCTTGGCGACCCCGCCGAGCGTCCCCGCCGTGGGCGAGGGCCGGATGAACGCGTCCGGGTCGGCGGCGAGCCGCTGCATGCGGGTCTTGTCGCCGAGGATGCTGCCGCCGGTCCGGGTCGAGGACGGGTCGACGGCGAGCACCGCGACCCGCCGTCCCGCCTCCGTCAGCCGGGTGCCGAGCGCGTCGATGAACGTGGACTTGCCGACGCCCGGCACCCCGGTGATCCCGACGCGGCGGGCGCCGCCGGCGTGCGGGGTCAGCTCGACCAGCAGCCGCTGCGCGAGCTCCCGGTGGTCGGGACGGGTCGACTCGACCAGCGTGATCGCCCGCGCGATCCACGCCCGCGACCCGTCCAGCACCCCCGCCGCGTACTCGTCGAGGCCCGGCCTCACCGCGCGGGGTGCCCGAGCGCGGCGGTGAGCTCCGTCAGGAGGCCGGTCGCCGCCTCGGCCAGCACCGTGCCGGGCGGGAAGATCGCCGCGGCGCCGGCGGCGCGCAGTTCGTCGAAGTCGCCGGGCGGGATGACCCCGCCGACCACGATCATGATGTCGGAGCGGCCGAGCGCGGCGAGCTCCTCGCGCAGCGCGGGCACCAGCGTGAGGTGGCCGGCGGCGAGGGAGTTGACGCCGACGATGTGCACGTCCGCCTCGACGGCCTGCCGGGCGACCTCGGCCGGCGTCTGGAACAGCGGGCCCACGTCGACGTCGAAGCCGAGGTCGGCGAACCCGGTCGCGATGACCTTCTGGCCGCGGTCGTGGCCGTCCTGTCCCATCTTGGCGACGAGGATGCGGGGGCGGCGCCCCTCGGCCTCCTCGAACGCGGCGGTCGCCGCGCGGGCCTTCTCGATCGACGACACCCGTCCCGCCTCCTCCCGGTACACCCCGGAGATCGTACGGATCTGCGCGGCGTGCCGCCCGTACGCCTTCTCCAGCGCGTCGGAGATCTCGCCGACGGTCGCCTTGGCGCGGGCGGCCTCGATCGCGAGGGCGAGCAGGTTCTGCTCCAGGCCCGGCGCGCGGGTCCCCTCCTCCGCGGCGCCGGCGGCGCGGGTCAGCGCCTCCAGCGCGGCCCCGGCCGCGGCCTCGTCGCGCTCCTCGCGCAGCCGGCGCAGCTTGTCGATCTGCTGCGCGCGGACGGACGCGTTGTCGACCTTGAGGACCTCGATCTCCAGCTCGGTGTCGGGGCGGTACTTGTTGACGCCGATGACGGGCTGGCGCCCGGAGTCGATGCGGGCCTGGGTGCGGGCGGCGGCCTCCTCGATGCGCATCTTGGGCAGCCCCTCGTCGATGGCCTTGGCCATCCCGCCGGCCTGCTCGACCTCGGTGATGTGGCCCCAGGCGCGGCGCGCGAGGTCGTAGGTGAGGCGCTCGACGTAGGCGCTGCCGCCCCACGGGTCGATGGTGCGGGTCGTCCCGGACTCCTGCTGCAGGACGATCTGCGTGTTGCGGGCGATGCGGGCGGAGAAGTCGGTGGGGAGGGCGAGGGCCTCGTCCAGCGCATTGGTGTGCAGCGACTGGGTGTGCCCCTGCGTGGCGGCCATGGCCTCGATGCAGGTGCGGGCGACGTTGTTGTAGACGTCCTGCGCGGTGAGCGACCAGCCGGACGTCTGGCAGTGCGTCCGCAGCGACAGCGACTTGGGGTTCTGCGGGCCGAACTCCTTCACGAGCTTCGCCCACAGCAGCCGCGCGGCGCGGAGCTTGGCGACCTCCATGAAGAAGTTCATGCCGATCGCCCAGAAGAACGACAGGCGCGGCGCGAACGCGTCGATGTCCAGGCCGGCGTCGCGCCCGGCGCGGATGTACTCGACGCCGTCGGCGAGGGTGTAGGCCAGCTCCAGGTCGGCCGTGGCCCCGGCCTCCTGGATGTGGTAGCCGGAGATGGAGATGGAGTTGTACTTCGGCATCCGCTGCGAGGTGTACGCGAAGATGTCGGAGATGATCCGCATCGACGGCTGCGGCGGGTAGATGTAGGTGTTGCGGACCATGAACTCCTTGAGGATGTCGTTCTGGATGGTCCCCGCGAGCGCCTCCGGCTCCACCCCCTGCTCCTGCGCGGTCGCGATGTAGAGCGCGAGGACGGGCAGCACGGCGCCGTTCATGGTCATCGACACGCTCATCTCGTCCAGCGGGATGCCGTCGAAGAGCTGCCGCATGTCGTAGATCGAGTCGATCGCCACCCCGGCCATGCCGACGTCGCCGGAGACGCGCGGGTGGTCGGAGTCGTATCCGCGGTGCGTGGCCAGGTCGAACGCGACCGACAGGCCCTTCTGCCCCGCCGCGAGGTTGCGGCGGTAGAACGCGTTGGACTCCTCGGCGGTGGAGAACCCGGCGTACTGGCGGATGGTCCACGGCTGGGTCGCGTACATCGCCGGGTAGGGGCCGCGCAGGTACGGCGCGATCCCGGGGTAGGTGTCCAGGAAGTCGAGCCCGGCGAGGTCGTCCCCGGTGTAGAGGGGCTTGACGCCGATGCCCTCGGGGGTCTCCCAGGTCTGGGCGCCGGGGCCGGTGCCCGCCTCGGCCACCGCGGCGCGCCAGCGCTTGGCCGCCCCGTCGGCGGGGGGCGCCGTCCCGAGCTCGATCTCGGTGAAGTCGGGGATCATTCGCTCACTCCCAGATCGCGGAGGGTGGTCTCCAGCACCTCGACCGCGTCGCATCCCGCGTACACGCCGGCGTCGACTCCCTCGTAGGTTCCCTTACCCGCCAGCCAGACCTTCACCGCGCCCGCGTCCCGCAGGACCCGCGCGGCGTCCGCCGCCTGCTCGCCGTACACCTTGTCGCTGGAGCAGATGCAGGCGACGGCCGTCCCGGACGTCCCGAACTCCTCGGGCGCGCCGGTGACCGTCTCGATCCCGCCCGCCTGGAAGAGGTTCGCGGCGAACGAGGCGCGCGCGGTGTGGACGGCGATGGGCCCGAGCGTCGCGAGGAAGACCCTGGGCCGCGCGCCGGTCGCCTCGGCGTGGGCGTCGGAGCGGTCGCGGAGGGCCTCGAAGTCCTGCGCGTAGGTCACGACGGGGAGCCCGCCGCGCGGCTCCGGCGGCGCGGGCTCCCGCTCCGGGAGGGTCTCGGCGAGGTTCGGGTACTCGCTGACGCCGGTGAGCGGCGCCTTGCGCTTCGCGATGTCCGCGCGGCGCCGCTCCCAGGTCGCGGCGATCCGCCCGGCGACGAGGCCCGAGCCGAGGGCGGCGGCGAGGCCGCCGGCCTTCTCGATCTCGGTGAACCAGGTCCAGGCGGCCTGCGCGAGGCCCTCGGTGAGGCTCTCGGCGTACCAGGAGCCGCCCGCCGGGTCGACGACGCGGGCGAGGCTCGACTCCTCCAGCAGCAGCGTCTGGGTGTTGCGGGCGATGCGCCGGGCGAAGTCGTCGGGCAGCCCGAGCCGGGCGTCGAACGGCTGGACGGTGACCGCGTCGGCGCCGCCGGCGCCGGCGGCGAACGCCGCGATCGTGGTGCGCAGCATGTTCACCCACGGGTCGCGCCGCGTCATCATCGCCGCCGACGTGACCGCGTGGACGCGGGCCGAGGTCCCCTCCGAGGCCCCGCTGACCTCGGCGACCCGCGCCCACAGGCGCCGGACCGCGCGGAGCTTGGCGATGGAGGAGAACTGGTCGGCGTTGACGGCGAGGCGGAACTCGATCTGCCCGAACGCCTCGTCGACGCTGAGGCCCGCGCCGGTCAGCGCGCGCAGGTAGGCGACGCCGGCGGCGACGGCCGCGCCCAGTTCCTCGGCGTCGCTGCCGCCCGCGTCGTGGTACGGGGTGCCGTCGGCGACGACGGCGCGCAGCCGCGGGAACTCGCGGGCGCAGCGGGCGGCCAGCGCGGCGGCCTCGTCGAGCGGGACCGGCGCGCCGGTGCACGCGGCCAGGCTCAGCGGGTCGGCGCCGAGGTTGCCCGCCACCTCCGCCGCGTTCCCCCGCTCGGCGGCCAGGGACAGGAACGCCTCGGCGGCCTCGCCGGTGTGCTCTCCGGCGTCCAGGACGACCGGCGCGAGGTCGAGCAGGACGTCCCGCAGCGCCTCGGCGAGCCCGCCGACCGGCATGCCGCCCCCGCCCAGCCGCAGCCAGACGGACGTGGCGCCGTTCTCCAGGTCGGCCAGGACCGCCGCGCGGGTGACCGCCGGGTCGGGGTGCGCGTGGCGCTGCCGCACGTCCCATCCGGCGATGCCCTCGCCGTCCGGCCGGACCTCGCGGACGTACGGGGCAAGGCCGGGGCGCCCGGCCGGGGCGTCGTCGCGGGTGTACAGGGCGGCGATCGGCACCCCGTCGTAGGACTCCCGGGCCAGGAGGCCCTCGATCTCGTCGAGGGGGGTGTCCTCGGTCGCCGCGCCCGACTTGCGCAGCACACCCTTCACCATCTCCCGCCACCGGTCCCGTTCGGCCGGGGGGAAGGCGGCGGCCAGTTCCAGTTCCTCAGGCGGCACCGTCATGCCCTGGATCGTAGGCGAGCGACCGAACGCCGCTCTAATGCGGGTCCCGGTGAAGGGGCCGCCGCCGGCCGGCGCCGCCGGTTAGCGGCGCGGTGTCCGGGAAGGGGGGTGCCATGACCTTGGATCCCCTCCCCGGTGACCTCTACCGCATGCAGGACCTCCTCGACGACCGCGAGAAGGAGATCGTCGGGCGGGTGCGCGCCTTCCTGGAGTCGAAGGTCGCGCCGATCGCGAACGACTGCTGGGCGCGGGCGGAGTTCCCCTTCGACCTGATCCCCCACTTCGGGGAGCTCGGCATCGCCGGGCTCGCCCACGACGAGTGCCCCGGCGAGAAGCCGAGCAGCATGCTCACCGGATTCCTGGCGATGGACATGGCCCGCGTGGACCCGTCGATCTCCACGTTCTTCGGCGTCCACACCGGCCTGGCCATGGGCAGCATCGGCCGGTGCGGGTCGCCCGAGCAGCGCGAGCGGTGGCTGCCCGCGATGGGGCGGATGGAGAAGATCGGCGCGTTCGCGCTCACCGAGCCGGAGGGCGGGTCGGACGTGGCGCTCGGGCTCCGCACGACCGCGCGCCGCGAGGGCGACGAGTGGGTGCTGAACGGCGCCAAGCGCTGGATCGGCAACGCGACGTTCGCCGACCACACCGTCGTCTGGGCGCGCGACGAGGCCGACGACCAGGTGAAGGGCTTCGTCGTCGGCAAGGACACGCCCGGGTTCACCGCCACCCGGATCGAGCACAAGATCGCGCTGCGGACGGTGCAGAACGCCGACATCGTGCTGGCGGACTGCCGGGTCCCCGAGGCCGACCGGCTGGCGGGCGCGAACACCTTCAAGGACACCGCCGCGATCCTGCGCCGCACCCGCAGCGGGGTCGCCTGGCAGGCCGTCGGGGTCATGCTCGCCGCCTACGAGATCGCCCGCGACTACGCGGTGGAGCGCGAGCAGTTCGGCCGGCCGATCGCCAAGTTCCAGCTCGTGCAGGACCTGCTGGTCCGGATGCTCGGGAACGTCACCTCCTCGCTCGGGATGGTGGCGCGCCTCGCCCAGCTCCAGGACGAGGGCCTCTACCGCGACGAGCACTCGGCCCTCGCCAAGGCCCACTGCACCACCCGCATGCGCGAGGTCGTCGGATGGGCCCGCGAGCTGATGGCCGGCAACGGGATCGTCCTCGACTACGGCATCGGCCGGTTCGTCGCCGACGCCGAGGCGCTCTACTCCTACGAGGGCACCCGGGAGATCAACACGCTGATCGTCGGCCGCGCGGCCACCGGGATGGGCGCCTTCGTCTGACGCTCCCGCCCTCCGCGGCCCCCGGCCCGAGGGGCCTACGGCCC
>NZ_SMKM01000123.1 GCF_004348665.1 Actinomadura sp. GC306
GGGCGGGGAAGGGCAGCGGGCAGGCCGGTTCGGCGGCGCAGGCGACCAGGTCGTCGCATCCGGCGGCCAGCGCGGACCGCAGCGTCGCGGCGACGGCGGCCAGCTCCTCGATGCGGGCCTCGACCTCGGCGAGCTTCTCCCGGGCGCGGCCGGCGAGCCCGGCGTCCGCGCCGCGGCGGGCGGGCTCCAGCAGCGCGGCGACCTCGTCGAGGGTGAACCCGAGCCGCTGCGCCGTCTTGATCACGCGCAGCAGCGTGACGGTCTCGCCCGGGTACAGGCGGTGCCCGCCGGGGGTGCGGGCGGGGCGGTCCAGCAGCCCGCGCCGCTCGTAGTAGCGCAGGGTCTGCGGGTTGACGCCGGCGGCCGCGGCGACCTGCCCGCTGCGCAGTCCCGCGGCGCCGCCGTCACTCACCGGGGCCCCCGCCGGGCCGGGCCGCCGCCGCGAGGGCCGCCGCGGCGCGGCCGGTGAACGCGTCCAGGACGTCGGTGTGCGGGCCGGGGACGGCGACGTCCAGCGCCAGTTCACCGCCGGTGGCGGTCAGGGTGAAGGTGAAGAAGGAGCAGCAGGCGGTCTCGCGGGCGGCGAGCCCGGCGGCGCGCTCGGCCGCGGCCGGCCCGGGCCGCAGCCGGATGCGGGTGCGGCCGGTGCCGACGCGTTCCACGCCGGTCGCGGCCTCGGCGAACAGCGCGTCGAATTCGGCCACCCGCAGGGGCCGCTGCGCCGTCGGCAGCGTGCACGCCCGCGGTGACCAGACCTCGTTGACGTCCATGCGACGACGGTAACCCCGTACCCGGGTACCGGATGCAAGTCCGCGGCGCTCGGCTTGCGGCGTTCAGTCCGCGGAGGGGCCGAACCACCGGGCCAGCGGGCCCTCCAGCCCGGCCTGGTCGTCGCCGGCCCACGCGACGTGCCCGTCGGGCCGCAGCAGGACGGCGGGCACGTCCAGGCCCGCGCCGGGACCGGCGGTGTCGGCGGTGTCGGCGACGTGGTCGACGCGGTCGGCCCAGCCCGCCGCGGAGAGCCGTCCGGTCTGGTCGAGCAGCAGCCCGCGGCCCCGGCGCGTCAGCTCGTACAGGCGGCCCCGCCCGAGCCGGACGTCGGGCATCCGCCGGCCGAGCAGCTCGTGCCCGTCCCCGAAGTCGTAGCGGACGGCGGTCGCGATGATCTGCTCGGTGAGGTGGCGGTTCACCTCGTTGAAGTCCATCAGCCGCGACACCAGCCGCCGCACGGCCTGCGCCCCCGGCTCGGTCGACATCAGCGCCATCTGCGCGCGGGTGTTGTCCAGCACGTCGGCGGCGACCGGGTGCCGCTCGGTGTGGTAGGTGTCCAGCAGGCCGTCGGGGGCCCGCCCGGCGACCTCTGCGGCGAGTTTCCAGCCGAGGTTGAACGCGTCCTGGACGCCGAGGTTGAGGCCCTGCCCGCCGGTCGGCGGGTGGACGTGGGCGGCGTCCCCGGCCAGCAGCACCCGTCCCTCCCGGTACCGCTCGGCCTGCCGGGTGGCGTCGCCGAACCGCGACAGCCAGCGCGGTGCGCGCACGCCGAAGTCGGTGCCGGCGACGGCCCGCAGCCGCTGTTTGAAGTCCTCCAGCGTCGGCGGGACCGCGCGGTCCTCGGCGACGCCGGCGGCGGGCACGGTGACGCGGTAGAGCCCGCCGCCGATGGGCCCGATCCCGAACCGCTTCTCGGTCTCGCGGACCTGCTCGGCGATCGCGGCGATCTTCGCGGGCTCCTCGGCCGCCTCCATCTCCCCCAGCAGCGACTCGGTGGTGGACGGCTCGCCGGGGAACCCGATGCCGAGCAGCCGCCGCACCGTGCTGCGGCCGCCGTCGCAGCCGACCAGGTACCGGGCGCGCAGCCGGGCGCCGCCGGCGAGGACGGCGGTGACCCCGTCGTCGTCCTGGTCGAGGCCGGTCAGCTCGCGGCCGCGGCGGACATCGGCGCCGAGCTCGGCGGCGCGCTCGGCCAGCAGGCGGTCGGTGACGGGCTGCGGGATGCCGAGGACGTAGGGGTGGGCGGTGTCCAGGCCCTCGGGTGCGGGTTTGGCGATGGCGGCGAAGAAGCCGCCGAGCGGGTAGGTGGTGCCGTGCTCCAGGAACCGGTCCAGCAGCCCGCGCTGGTCCATGATCTCGATGCTGCGCACGTGCAGGCCGAGGGAGCGCACGATCTCGCCGGGCTCGGTGTCGCGTTCCACCACCAGGACCTCGGCGCCGTGCAGCCGCAGCTCCGCGGCCAGCATCATGCCGGTCGGCCCGCCCCCGGCGATGATCACGTCGAACATGAACCCCCCATTTTCCCGACCGCTTTCCGGCCCTTTGGTTCCGTGCATTTCACAGGGCGCTGACCTGCGAGTACAGCCATTTCCGGGTCTCAGCGATTGCGCGAGATCCGGCCACGGACGGAAATTGTGCAGCACGACCGGGGTCTTGCCGCAAGACCCCCCGTCTGCTATACATTGAAAGTGGCAGGGAGCAGGCGGCTTCCCTGCCTTTTCTTATTCCCCGGAAGGCCGGGCGGGTTCCCCCGGGTCAGCCGGTGAGGGCCCCGGCACGGGCGGCGGCGGCCGCGGACGCGGCGGCGCGGTCGGCGGCGGCCTCGTCGGCCGGCTCCCCGGTGACCAGCAGCCGGTAGTACAGCGGCGCGACGGCGACCCGGACGACCTCGGCGGCGTCGGTCCCGGCGGGCACCTCGCCGCGCTCGGCCGCCCGCTCCACGACCACCGCGGACTGCTCGTGCCGCCGCGCGAAGAAGGCGTGCAGGGCGCGGGCCGCGGCGGCGCTCTGCGCGGCGGCCAGGACGAACGCGCGGGCGACGGGCCCCTGCGCGGGGTCGGTGAACCCGGCCAGGACGAGCCGGGCGATGGCGCGCAGGTCGCCGTCGAGGGTGCCGGTGTCGGGCACCGGCCACGGCTCGCCGGCGGCGAGGTCGAGGGCGTCGGCGACGAGCCCGTCGGCGCTGCGCCAGCGCCGGTAGACGGTGGTCTTGTGGACGCCCGACCGCGCGGCGACCGCGTCCACGGTGAGTCCCGCGTAGCCGTGTTCGGCGAGTTCGGCGAGCGTCGCCTGCCGGACGGCGTCGCGCACCCGCGCGGTCCGGCCGCCGGGCCGGACGGTCCCCGGCCCGGTCACCTGCCCGGTCATCGGCGGCCTCGGCTGCTCGGGTTCCGCATCCGTCCAGCTTAACGCCACGGCTGTTGCGTTAACCGGGTGCGGGTGCGGCCCGGGACGAGGGCGGTCGCCCGGGCCGTCACGTTTAGGGCACGAGCAGGGGGAACGGCTCTAGCCCAGGCTTCGACAACGATGCGAGGAGGCCGGAGCTATGAGCATCACGCGGCCGGCACAGGACGGCAGGGGCGCCACCGCACCCGGCACCGCGGCGGACACCGCGACCGGGGACGGGACCGCGGGCGTGCACCGGCAGGACCACGGGCAGGACCACGGGCGCGCCCCCGGGTTCCGCGGCGACGGCCACGGCGGTGACCACGACGCGGGCACCGGGGAGCTGATCAAGCAGGCGACGCGGCAGGTGTCGGACCTGCTGCGCGCCGAGCTGCGGCTGGCGGTGGCCGAGCTGAAGGACAAGGGCCGCCACGCCGGGACCGGCGCGGGCATGTTCGGCGGCGCCGCGCTGGTGGCGCTGTACGGGGTCGGGGCGCTGATCGCCGCGGTGATCGCCGCGATCGCGGTGGCGCTGCCGGTGTGGGCGTCCGCGCTCATCGTCGGCGCGGCGCTGCTGCTGGTCGCCGGCGTCCTGGCGATGCTGGGCCGCTCGCAGGCCAGGCGCGCCGCCCCGGCCAAGCCCGAGCAGGCGATGGACGAGGCGAAGCATGCGGTGGCCGAGTTGAAGGAGAGGGCGACGCACCGATGACCACGCAGGGCAAGCACGGCGCCGAGGCCGGGACCGAGGAGCTGCGCCAGGAGGTCGACCGGGCGCGCAACGACCTCGGGGACACGGTCGAGCAGCTGGCCGCCAAGGCCGATGTGAAGGCGGTGGCCAGGCAGAAGGCCGACGAGGCCAAGAGCAGGATGCGCGATACCGCCGCGCAGGCGCAGGAGCGGGCCAAGGAGGCCACCGCGCGGGTCAAGGAGGCGGGCGGGAGCGATTCGGCCAAGCGGGGCGGCATGCTGATCGCCGGCGCGGGCGCGGTCGCGCTGACGGCGGTGCTGGTGCGCCGGCGCCGCGCCTCCCGGGCGCGGGTGGGCTCCAGGGTGAAGCGGGGCGCCGCGTCGGGGCTGGGTTCCGCGGCGAAGGCCGGCGCCAGGGCCAAGACGGCCGGCAAGGCGGGGATGCCCGGCAAGGCGAAGCCGGGCCGGGGGCGCAAGGCTCCGGTGCGGGTCGTGTTCCGCTCGGCGCAGAAGCAGCCGGTCAAGGTGAAGCGGACCCGTAGACCCTGGTGAGACCCGCCCGCTGACAACACTCCCCCATTCGACGCATCGTGAGAGAAGGCCAGGTCATGCCCGATCCCGGCAGCCCCACCGCGCTCCCGGCGACCTCCTGGAAGGACGCGCTCAAGCGGGCGGTGACCGAGTTCAAGAACGACGAGCTGCCGGCCTGGGCCGCCGCGCTGACCTACTACTCCATCCTGTCGATCTTCCCGGCGATCCTGGTGGTGGTGTCGCTGGTGGGCCTGACGGGCCGGTCGGCGACCGACGACCTGATCGCCAGTGTCAGCGACCTGGCGCCGGGCGAGGTCGGCGACCTGCTGATCAGTGCCATCCAGGGGCTGCAGGGCACCGGGGGCGCCGGGGTGGCGGCGCTGCTGGGCCTGGCCGGCGCGGTGTGGTCGGCGTCGGGGTATGTGGGCGCGTTCATGAAGGCGTCCAACATCGTCTACGACATCCCCGAGGGCCGCCCGTTCTGGAAGACGATCCCGCTGCGGATCATGGTGACGCTGCTGGCGCTGATCGGGCTGTCGGCGTCGGCGGTCGCGGTGGTGGTGTCGGGCGGGCTGGCCCGCCAGGTCGGCGACTTCCTCGGCCTCGGGTCCCAGGCGGTCACCGTGTGGAACATCGCCAAGTGGCCGGTGATGCTGCTGGTGATCAGCCTGCTGTTCTCGCTGCTGTACTGGGCGGGCCCCAACGCCAAGCGGCGCTTCCGGTGGGTGACGCCGGGCGGGATCCTGGCGGTGCTGCTGTGGCTGGCGGCGTCGGGCGTGTTCGCGCTGTACGTGGCGAACTTCGGCTCCTACAACAAGACCTACGGCAGCATCGCCGGTGTGATCATCTTCCTGGTGTGGCTGTGGATCACCAACCTGGCGATCCTGCTGGGCGCCGAGGTGAACGCCGAGCTGGAGCGGGGCCGCGCCATCGCCGCCGGCGGCGAGTCCGCCGGGGAGGACCCCTACGTGGAGTTCCGCGACACCCGCGCGTTCGGTGACGAGCAGCGCCGCGACATGGGCCTGGACGATGCGTCCGCCGACGACGGCCGCTCCGGCGGCGGGTCCGGCGATGGGGCCGACGGCGGCGCGCACCGGGCGGGCCCCGAGCCGGCGCCGGGCCGCGGCGGCCGGCGCCCCGGCCGCCCGTAACCGCCCGCCGGGGCGGCGTTACCGGGAAATCACGGGTCGCACAAGGCCGAACACGGTGAATAGGATCCTTCGCATGCTGCGTCCGGCCTACCCGATCGAGACCGAGCGGCTGGCGCTCCGGCCGTTCTGCGCGGACGACCTTGAGGGCCTGTACGCCTACCAGTCCCTGCCCGAGGTGGCGCGCCTGCTGTACTGGGAACCCCGCAACATGGAGCAGTCGCGGGCGTTCCTGAAGCAGAAGATGATGGCCTCCACCGTGGAGAAGGAGGGCGACTGGCTCGTCCTGGCGGTGGTGCGGCGGCGGACCGGCGACCTGATCGGCGAGGTGAACCTGCAGTGGCGCAGCCGCGAGCACATGCAGGGCGAGATCGGGTACATCTTCAACCCGGCCTACCACGGCAAGGGGTTCGCGACCGAGGCCGCCGAGGTCGTGCTGCGGCTGGGGTTCGAGGGCCTCGGCCTGCACCGGGTGGTGGGGCGGCTCGACGGCCGCAACACCGCGTCCGCGCGGGTGCTGGAGCGGCTCGGCATGCGCCGTGAGGCGCACCTGGTGCAGAACGAGCGGGTCAAGGGCGAGTGGACCGACGAGGTCATCTACGCGATGCTCCGCCACGAGTGGGAGGCCCGCCGCAAGGGCTGACCGCGCCGCCGATGCGCGCGTGCGACACCTCGCGGAGCTGCGCGGATGACTCACATGTTCACAGTGCGCGCTGTATTTCTTGTTAATCGTGCCCGTAGATCGTTCCCGCGGAGGCGAGGACACTCTTCGGAGTCGCGCGGCCGCGGGGGTCGGGCCGATTCCGCGAGGTGAGCAGACCCGATGACTTCCTCCGTCCGCCGCCGGCAGCCGCCGTCCGCCCTGCGCCGCTCGCTGGCGGCCGGAGCGTCCGCCGCCGTCCTGGCCGCCGGGTTCAGCGGGGTGGGCGTGAGCGCCGCCCACGCGGCGCCCGCGGTGGCCGCCGCGGCGCCGGTCCCGGCCGACACCGGGGCGCGGATCACCGCCGAGAAGAAGGTCGCCGCCAACACCGTCGACGTCACGATCAATTCGCCTTCGCTCGGCCAGTCGGTGCAGACCCGCATCCTGCTGCCGAAGGGCTGGAAGCGCGGCTCGCAGGCGACGTGGCCCGTCCTGTACGCCTTCCACGGCGGGCAGGACGACTACACGTCCTGGACGAGGAGCACCGACATCGAGGCGTGGGCGGCCAAGTACAACGTCCTGGTCGTCATGCCCGAGGGCGCCAACGGCTCCTACACCGACTGGTACAACTACGGCAGGGGCGGGACGCCCAAGTGGGAGACGTTCCACACCGCCGAGGTGCGGCAGCTGATGGAGCGCAACTACGGCGCGGGCGCGCTGCGCGCGGCCATCGGCAACTCCTCGGGCGGCGCGGGCGCCATCACCTACGCGGCGCGGCACCCGGGGCTGTTCAAGTACGCGGCGTCGCTGAGCGGGATCCTGTCGATGCGGTCGATCGGCATCCCGGCGCTGCTGATGTTCACCAACGCCAGCAACGGGGCCGACCCGTTCGCGATCTGGGGCATCCCGTGGGCCGACGACGCCAACTGGGCGGCGCACGACCCGCACGCGCTGGCGCCGAAGCTGCGCGGCACCGGCATCTTCTTCTCCTCCGGCACGACGGGCCGGCCCGGCCCCGGTGACCCGAACGTGGCGCCGTGGGACATCGGGCTGCTGAGCGAGATCGCGGTCGGCGCCAACAACCAGGAGTTCAAGAGGCGGCTGGACCAGCTGAAGATCCCCTACACCGCGCACATCTACGGCGACGGCCGGCACAACTGGCCGGCGTGGATCCGCGAGGCGCAGTCCGTCTGGCCGGCGCTGATGAAGTCGATCGGCGCGCGGAAGGTGTGACCGTCCCGCCCGTGGCCGGCCGGGCGCCGGCTGATCGGGCGCGGTGAACGACCCGGCCCGGTTCCGGTGCGGCGGCGGCTGCCGCACCGGAACCGGGCCGCCGGTTTCTCCCGCGCCGGGCCGGGCCGGGGGTCAGCGGCGGTAGCTCAGCCCGTGCCCGAAGGGGTACAGGGCGGTGCCGGGCCGGTCGCGGACGGGGATGGCGACCGGCAGCCGCCCGCGCGGGTTCAGCTCGCCGAACAGCGCCGCGGCCGCCGACCGCAGCGCCTCGGCGGTGTAGGAGTAGGTGGCCAGGTAGGTGTCGGCCTCGGGGAACCAGGCGATGTCGTAGGGGTCGCGGACGGCGACGACCACGACGGGCGTGCCGGTGGCCAGCAGCGCCTTGACGAGGTCCATCTGGCCGGGGCCGTTGTGGCCGGGTTCGTCCTCGGCGTCCCAGGCGCGGTTGGTGACGGCGACGACGAGGTCCTGCTCGCGGGCGGCGGCGACGGCCTCGTCGATCTGGGCCGGGGTGGGCGCGGCGCCGGTCTGCCTGATGGTGGTGGTGGCGCCGCGGCGGGCGATCTCGGTGCCGAGCACGGCGGTGGTGGACACGCCCCATCCGGTGACGAGGACGTCGCGGGCGCCGGGCCGCAGCGGCAGGACCCCGGCGTCGTTCCTGACGAGGGTGGTGGTGCGGTCGGCGGCGCGCTGGGCGGCGGCCAGGTGCGCGGGCGACCCGACGATCTCGCCGACCCGCGCGGGGTCGGCGTAGGGGTCGCGGAACAGGCCGCGCTGGTGCTTGAGCGCCAGGATCCGGTACACCGACTCGTCGATGCGCCGCTCGGTCAGCTCACCGGACCGGACGGCCTCGACGACGGCGGCGAGCTGGCGGGGGAAGGCGCCGGTGCCGTCCTCGCCGACCGGCGGCTTGAGCAGCACGTCGGCGCCGGCCTTCAGCGCGAGGACGGGGATGCGCTCGTCGCCGTACTTCGCGCGGACGCCGTCCATGTCGAGCGCGTCGGTGACGACGACGCCGCGGTATCCGAGCCGCTCGCGGAGGATGCCGGTGAGGATGGGCCGCGACAGGGTGGCGGGGTCGCCGGAGGGGTCCAGGGATGGCACGACGATGTGCGCCGTCATGATCGAGTCGACGCCGGCGGCGATCGCGGCGCGGAACGGGGGCAGGTCGAGCCGCTCCCATTCCTCGCGGGTGTGGTCGATCTGCGGGACGCCGACGTGGCTGTCGGTGGTGGTGTCGCCGTGGCCGGGGAAGTGCTTGGCGGTGGCGGTGACCCCGGCGGAGCGGTAGCCGCGGATCTGCGCGGTGACCATCGACGCCACCAGGCCGGGGTCGGAGCCGAAGGACCGGACGCCGATGACGGGGTTGGCGGGGTCGACGTTCACGTCGGCGTCGGGCGCGTAGTTCTGGTCGATGCCGACGGCGCGCAGTTCCCGGCCGGTGATGCGGGCCAGGGCGCGGGCGTCGGCGGTGCGGCGCCCGGCGGCCAGGGCCATCGCGCCGGGCGACTGGGTCGCGGGCGGCTGGAGGCGGGCGACGATGCCGCCCTCCTGGTCGGTGGCGATCGTGGCGGGGATGCGGTGCGGCTGGGCCGCCGCGGCGCGCTGGATGCCGTTGGAGAACGCGGCGACCTGCTGGGGGTCGCGGACGTTCTCGCCGTAGTAGATGAACCCGCCGGGCCGGTAGCGGGCCATGACCTGCGCGGCGTTGTCGGCCCCGTACAGCCTGCGGTTGGCGGCGACGGCGGCGGGGTCGGAGGTGTCGGCGGACAGGCCGTGGATCTGCAGGACGAACAGCTGGGCGGCCTTCTCCTCCAGCGTCATCGACCGGACGACCCGCATGAGCCGGGGGTCCTTCCCGTGCCCGGTGCCGTGTCCGGTGCCGTGTCCGCCGTCGGGCGGTGCGGCCTGGGCGGCGGAGGCGGTCGCGGCGGTCAGCGCGCCGGCGGCGAGGGCGCCCGCGGTGAACCCGGCGAGCAGGCGGCGGCGCGTGCGGGGACGGTGCATGTCGGCTCCCTCCGGCCCCCCGGGAACGGTGGATGATCAAGGGTTCTCCCCGCACGCTAACCCCCGGCGGCGGCGCCGTCCACGGCAAAGACCGACGACATCAGTGGCGGCGCAGCCAGCGCCACCAGTGCCCGCCGGGCGGGTCGGGTTCGGTCAGCGGGTGCTCGGCGATGCCGTAGCGGCGGACGAACGCGCCGGCGAACGCCTGCACGGTCGCGCCGAACGGCACGGCCAGCAGCACCCCGATGGGCCCGGCGACGGCGGCGCCGGCCAGGACCAGCCCGAACGCGACGGCGGGGTGCACGTCGACGGTGCGGGCGGTGATGCGGGGCTGCAGGAGGTAGTTCTCCAGCTGCTGGTAGCCGACGATGAACAGCAGCATCCACAGCGCGGCCGAGGCGCCCTCGGTCAGCGCGACCAGCACGGGCACCGCGCCGGCGAGGTAGGTGCCGATGGCGGGGATGAACTGCGACACCACCCCGGCCCATACCGCGAGGACGGCGGCGTAGGGGATGCCGAGCGCGGCCATGACGGCGTAGTGGGCGATGCCGGAGACCAGGGCCAGCAGCCCGCGCGAGTAGATGTACCCGCCGGTCTTGCCGACGGCGATCTCCCAGGCCCGCAGCACCTGCAGCTGGTGGCGGGCCGGCAGCACCGAGCACACCGTCCGGCGGAACCGGGGGCCCTCGGCCGACAGGTAGAAGGTGAACAGCAGCACGCCGAGGGTTTTGAACACCACGCCGAAGGCGGTGGCGCCGATTCCCCACACGTTGGCCGCCAGCGACGACAGGTGCCGCGACAGCTCCCCGGTGACGGCGGGCAGCCGCTCCTGCAGCTCGTCGTGCCGCAGGTCGGTGCCGAAGGTGCCGTTGACCCATCCGGTGACCTGGCGGACGTATCCGGGGAACCCGTCGATCAGGTCGGCGGCCTGCACGGCCAGCAGCGACCCGATACCGCCGAGGAACCCGGCGACCAGCAGCCCGATGACCAGGAACATCAGCGCGGTGGCGGGGCCGCGCCGCCACCGGTGCCGGGCCAGCCAGGTCACGGCCGGTTCGATCGCGAACGACAGGAACAGCGAGATCAGCAGGAGCAGCAGCAGTTCCCGCAGCCGCTGCAGCAGCCACAGCAGCGCCATGAACCCCAGGACGACGGCCCCGGCGAGCACGAACGCCTTCGGCAGCCAGGGCGGCATCCGGTGCGCGCCGCCGCCGTCCGGTGCGGCGCGGATCCCGGGCGGGACGTCGGCGGGCGGCTGCGCCATGCCCGCACGCTAACCGCGCCGCACCGCCCGTTCCGGACGTCCCGCCCCACCCCGTGCCCGATCTTTACGGCGACTTGGAGAACCCGCCGCACACCCGCAGCACCCGGTCGGGGGGCGTCAGCGGCCGCTCGGCTGTAAGAGGCCGCGCCCGTCCAGGGCCACCTGGACGGGCGGCGCGGCAAGGCACCGGCGGTCCGTCCGGGGAGGCTCCGGCGGGGTCAGCCGCGGTTCAGCAGGTCGGAGATCGCCCTGGCGAGGCGGGCCTCGCGTCCGGCGGGGGTCCTGGCCTTCAGCAGCGGCAGGATCAATCGGTACCGTTCGGTCTTGCCGAGCGCCTCGAAGCGGGCGGCGGCGTCGGGGCTGGCGGCGAGGGCCTCGGCCAGGTCGGGCGGGACGGCGGCGTCGCGCTGGGCGGTGTAGGCGGCGTCCCACCGGCCGTCGGCCTTCGCGGCGGCGACCTCGGCGAGGCCGGGCGGACGCATCCGCCCGGCCGCGGTCAGCGCCTCGACCCGCTCGACGTTGACCCGCGACCACGGGCTGCCCCTGCGGCGGCGCGAGTACCGCTGCAGGTAGAAGTGCTCGTCGCAGGACTTGCGCTGGCTGTCGATCCACCCGTAGCACAGCGCGACGTCCAGCGCTTCGCCGATCGTGACGGAGGTGGCCGGGGACCCCTTCTTAGCGATCTTCAGCCAGGCGCCGCCGTCGCCCTCGTGGTTGGCGGCCAGCCACGCCTCCCACTCGGCGGCGTCCGCGAAGTGCATCATCGTCCCAGGATGACACCCCGCACCGACAATCTGCGCCTGCGGGGAGCGGGCACGACCGCCCCGAGCAGCGCGGCGACCCCGGCGCGGGCGCCGCGGACGTCGGAGCACGGCGCGAGCCCCCGCCCGGTCGAGGACCAGAACCACGCCCGCCCGTCCGGCCCGGTCCGGACGGTGACGCTCTCCCCGACGTGCGGGGCGTCCTGCGAGTGGACGTGCAGGATCGGCGGGCGGTAGCGCAGCCGCACCGACCACCCGGCCCGGGCCAGCGCGGCGCCGAGCCGGTCCAGCCGCCCGACGGCGTTCACCACCGCGCCCCCTCCAGCAGCTCCCGGACGTACCACGCCAGCTCCCGCTCCCCGGCCGCCTCGACGAGCAGGGCGCCGTGCCTCGCCGACGGCCACGGGACCAGGGCCCACCAGCGCCGGGTCTGCCGCCCGTACCAGGTGACGACCCCGGAGTACCGCCACGCCGCCGGCAGATCGACCGCGGTGTCGTCGCACGTCACGGCTCGACCGAGCGCAGGACGTGGACGATGCGGTCGGCCGCGCCGGGAACCTCGTCCACTGGCCCGATTCCCTGGCCCCACGCCCAGCGGAAGACGCGCCCGTCGCTGGTGATGGAGTCGTTGAGGCGCGGCGCGGCGGGGTTGGCGACGGTGAGGCGGTCGTCCCGCAGAGTGGTCCGCCACCCCCGCGAGTCGAGCTCGGCCGCAAGCCGCCCAAGTGCGTAGATCGTGTCCATGAACACGGACAGTAAGCGGAGCAACACTCCGCTTGTTCACAAGTGTGAACCAGCCCCGGTTCCGGGCCGGACGTGGATGAGCGGGCGAGGTGTGAGCCGTGCCGGGTCAGTGCGGGAGGCCCATGCGGGCGGCCATCCCGCGCAGTTCCCGGCCGCCCGCTTCGGCGCGGGCCTGGCTGAGCAGGACGGCCACGGACTCGCGCACCGGTCCGTGGTTGCGGATCCACTGGGGGGCGGCGTTCTCGGCGCGGCGCAGCCAGCGGACCGCCTCGGCCCTGGTCTTGCGGTCGCGTGCCAGGCCGCGGCCGACGTCGGCAAGGAACGCGGCGTGCCTGCCGTGCTTGCCGGAGAGCTTGGCCTCGTCCACCTCGCGGGCGAGTTCGAGCACGGCGCCGCCTCGGCGGCCGCATTCGACGTTGACCGCGACGTTCCACACGCCGACGTTCGTCGCCGAGAAGCTCATCCAGTTCTCGTCGGGCGTGTCGGGCACGGTGCGGGCGATGCGGGCCGCCTCGCCGATCCATCGGGTGGCGCGTGCGCTGTCGTGGGTGACCGCGGCGGCGAGCGAGGCCGACAGGGTGATCATGCCGAGCACCTGGCGGCCGAGTCCGGCCCTGGCGTGGGGTTCCAGGCGGTCGGCGGCGCGTTCGGCGGCCGACAGCGTCCGGTCCCAGGAGCCGGCGCGCGGCATGGTGTGGATGCGCAGGAAGTCGGTCTGCCCGCGGCGGACCGGGTCGTCCAGGAGCGCGGCGGCCTGTTCGGCGCGGACGGCCGCCAGGTGCGCCAGGTCCGGATAGCCGAGGTCCTTGGCGGTGAAGGTGGCGGCGACGCACGCGTCGACGAGCGTCTCCAGCGCGAGCCGGTGCGCCGCCTCGTCCGCCGGTCCGGCGGCGTGCAGGTGGAGTTCGTCCAGCAGGCCGGGCAGGACGCGGCCGACCTCTATGTAGTCGCAGGCTTGGTGGTGGGGCTCGACGCGGTGCATCTCCGCGGCGAGTTCGGGCAGCGGGCGGGCCCGTCCGACGGCGGGGGCGGTGAGGTCGTTGGTCTGCAGGGCCGTCCTGATCGGCGGGATGACGGCGTGCGGATCGGCCCGCGCGGGGTCCCGGCCGAGGTGGGGGCCGCCCGCAAGCTCGGTCTCCGAGACCCGCAGCGCCTCGGCGAGCGCGGAGATGTGGGACCGGCGGTCCAGGCTCCGCTGCCCGCGTTCGGCCATGGACAGGAAGGACTTGGACAGGCCGGCCTGCCCGGCGAGCTGGTCGAGGGTCATGCCGCGCCAGCGGCGCAGGGCGCGCAGCCGGGCCCCGATGGTGGTCTCGTCGTGCACGTCGCACCTCCTGCTCGGTCCCCGCCCCTTAGGCTACGGCGGCACGGGAATGCACGTCAGGGCAAGTGATGGGCGAATCGGCGCGGCCGGCCCGCGGCCCTGCGGCCCAGGGGAGGGAGTGAGATGGTCAGCGACAACGCCGCCCGGCTGGCGGTGCTCATCGACGCCGACAACGCTCCGGCGGCGATGATCGAGGGGCTGCTGGCGGAGGTCGCCAAGTACGGCACCGCCCATGTCAAGCGCGCCTACGGCGACTGGACGGGGACGAGCCTGCGGGGCTGGAAGGAGCATCTGCTGGCCCAGTCGATCCAGCCGGTGCAGCAGTTCGCCTACACCACCGGGAAGAACGCCACGGACGCGGCGATGGTCATCGACGCGATGGACCTGCTGTACTCCGACCGGTTCGACGGGTTCTGCCTGGTGTCCAGCGACAGCGACTTCACCCGGCTGGCCGCGCGGATCCGCGAGTCGGGCCTGACCGTGTACGGGTTCGGGGAGCGCAAGACGCCCAAGCCGTTCGTGGCGGCGTGCGACAAGTTCATCTACGTCGAGAACCTGGTCTACGACCAGGTCTCGGCCGAGCCGGAGGCGGTGGCGCTCAAGCCGGCGCCGCCGTCGTCGGCGGCGGCGCTGAAGCAGGACTCGGCGCTGGTGAACCTGCTGCGCAACGCCGTGGAGGGCGCGTCGGACGAGGACGGGTGGGCCTCGCTGGCGTCGGTGGGGCACATCATCACCAAGCAGCGTCCCGAGTTCGACTCCCGCAACTACGGCTACGCCAAGCTCAGCGACCTGATCGGGGCGACGACGCTGTTCGAGCTGGACCGCCGCAGTCCCGGCGACGGCAAGTCGAAGATCCTCTATGTGCGCGACAAGCGGCGCCAGGCAAGGCGTCCCTGATCCATAAGCCCTCCTTCTGGATCCTAGAAGTTTCATCTCTTTGACTTCTGGCGATGGCGGCGCCGACGATGGAGATGACGGAGACCGGAGACAAGGGGGAACCATGACCGAACGCGAGAAGGCCATGCGGCCGGAGGACATCACCCGCCTGTTCGTGGAGCGATCCAACGCCGGGGACGCGGCGGGCGTGGCCGCGCTCTACGAGGTGGACGCGGTGCTGGCCTACCCGCCGGGGGCGCGGACGGTGGGGCGCGAGGCGATCCGGGAGCTGTGGGAGCGGGTGCTGCGGAGCCGGCCGCGGTTCGAGCCGGAGGAGCCGCTGCCGACGCTGGTCAGCGGGGACCTGGCGCTCACCTCGACGCCGCCGCGCGACGGGGCCGGCGCCCGCGCGCAGGTCGCGCGGCGCCAGCCCGACGGCAGCTGGCTGCGCGTCCTGGACCAGCCCGAGTTCGCCGCACCGCGGTAGGGAAAAGGTCGGCCGGGGATGTCGAGGAGGCCGCGGCCGGGTCCGTCCTCTGGGTGAGGCGCCCGAGATGGGGCGCGACCGGAGAAGGGACACGGCCATGGGAGCACCTGTGGTGCACTTCGAGATCCTCGGCGCGGACCCGGCGGGGCTGCGCGCCTTCTACGGCGGGCTGTTCGGCTGGGAGTTCCAGGTCGGCGACGCCGCCACCGCGCAGGTGTCGCGGCCCGGCGGCTACGGGTTCGTCCGGCAGGGGGCGGCCGAGATCGCCGGCGGTGTCGGCGGCGGCGACGGTTTCGGGCCGCGCGTGCTGTTCTACGTAGGCGTGGACGACGTGGAGGCGGCGCTGGCCCGCGCGGAGAGCCTCGGCGGGACGCGGCGGATGGGCCCGGAGCCGCGGACGGGCGGCGACTTCTGCGTCGGGTGGTTCGCCGACCCCGAGGGCAACGTCGTCGGCGTCGCCGGCCCGCCGGTCGTAGGGTGACCGGAAGGGGGACGCGATGAAGTACCTGCTGCTGATCTACAGCAACGCCGAGAACTGGGAGCATCCGCTGTTCCTGCGCGACCCGGCGTTCCTCGCGCTGCCGCCGGAGGAGCGCGACGCGCTGGCGGCGCGGGCCGAGGAGCTGTTCACCGAGATCTCCGAGTCGGGCGAGCTGGTGGCCGGGACGGCGCTGGCCGATCCGGTGACGGCGCGGACGATGCGGGTGCGCGACGGGGTGCCGGTGGCCACCGACGGCCCGTTCGTGGAGACCAAGGAGCAGCTGGCCGGGTACGTGGTGGTGGACTGCGACACCCCGGAGCGGGCGGCGGAGATCGCGGCGCGGATTCCCGACGCGCGGTTCGCGGCGGTGGAGGTGCGCCCGGTGATGACGGCGTCCGGACTGGAGATGTGAGCGGCTCCGGGGAGGTGAGCGGGCCCGGGGACGCGGCCGTCCCGGCGGGGCGGGTCGAGGAGCTGCTGCGCCGGTCGGCGCCGCGGGCGGTGGCGGCGCTGGCGCGGCGCTCGGGCCGGTTCGAGACCGCCGAGGACGCGGTGCAGGAGGCGCTGCTGGCGGCGGCGCAGCACTGGCCGCGTGAGGGGGTGCCCGACTGGCCGGAGGCGTGGCTGATCCGGGTCGCGTCGCGGCGGATGACCGATCTGCTGCGCGGTGAGGCGGCGGCGCGGCGGCGGGAGGAGCGGGCGGCGGCGCGGGTCCCGCCGGACGAGCGGGTCGCGCCCGCCGCGGGCGGCGACGACACGCTGACGCTGCTGCTGCTGTGCTGCCATCCGGCGCTGACGCCGCCGTCGCAGGTCGCGCTGACGCTGCGGGCGGCCGGGGGGCTGACCACGGCGGAGGTCGCGCGGGCGTTCCTGGTGCCGGAGGCGACGATGGCGCAGCGCATCGCCCGCGCCAAGCAGCGGATCCGCGCGGCGGGCGGCCGGTTCGCGATGCCGCCCGCGGGTGAGCGGGACGCGCGGGTCCGCGCCGTCCTGCGGGTGCTGTACCTGGTCTTCAACGAGGGGTACACGGCCGGTTCGGGGCCGGAGCTGCACCGCGCGGAGCTGACCGGGGAGGCGATCCGGCTGGCGCGGGAGCTGCACGGGCTGCTGCCGCGGGACGGGGAGGCCGCGGGGCTGCTGGCGCTGATGCTGCTGACCGACGCGCGCCGCCCGGCCCGCACCGCCGCGGACGGGAGCCTGGTCCCGCTGGCCGAGCAGGACCGCCGCCTGTGGGACCGGGCGGCGATCGCCGAGGGCACCGCGCTGGTCACCCGGGCGCTGGCGCGGGCGCGGCTCGGGCCGTACCAGGCGCAGGCGGCGATCGCGGCGGTGCACGCGGAGGCGGCCCGCGCGGAGGACACCGACTGGCCGCAGATCGTCGCGCTGTACGAGCTGCTGGAGCGGCTGGACCCGGGACCGGTGGTGCGGCTCAACCGCGCGGTCGCGGTGGCGATGGCGCAGGGGCCGAGGGCGGGGCTGGAACTGCTGGGGCCGCTGGCGGGCGACGCGCGGATGGCGCGGCACCACCGGCTGCACGCCGTCCGGGCGCACCTGCTGGAGATGGCGGGGGACGGCGCGGGGGCGCTGGCGGAGTTCCGGGCGGCGGCGCGGCTGACGACGAGCGTGCCGGAGCGGCGGTACCTGCGCGGCCGCGCCGCGCGCCTCGCCGGATGAGGCAGGATGCCCGGCATGGGTGATGTTTTCACGCATCGGCTGCGGGTGCGGTACAGCGAATGCGATCAGCAGGGCGTGGTGTTCAACGGCCACTACCTCTTCTTCTACGACGTGGCGCTCACGGAGATGTGGCGGGAGCTGGTCGGCGACTACGGGCAGATGGTCGGCGACGGCTACGACCTGGTGGTGGCCGAGGCGCGGATCCGGTTCCGGGAGGGCGCGCGGTTCGACGACCTGCTGGAGGTGTCGATGCCGGTCGCGCACCTGGGCGTGACGAGCATGGTGGTGCGGCCGGTGTTCCGTGTGGAGGGGCGGCTGATCGCCGACGGGGAGGTGCGGCACGTGTTCATCGACCCGGCGTCCAAGGCCAAGCGGGAGATGCCGCCGCGGGTGCGGTCGGCGCTGGAGCCCTTCATGGACGGCACCGGCCCGGAGGGGGCGGGACAGGCGGCCGGCGCTCCATCGGGCGCGTAGTCCGCCCGCGCGTCCGCGGCGTCGTGCGCATACCGGATCGGGTTCGGCCTGACGTGCCCGGCACAGTTCCCGCGCCCACCGATTCAAGTGGGTGCCGCTCCCCCGGGGCGCCCCCTCTTCGCGCCCCTGCTGGCGAAGGGCGGGTCAGGCGGCGCGGCGGGCGGTGAGGCCGCCGGCGCGGCGGTCGAGGTCGTCCAGCCGTGCGTGCAGCGCGGCGCGCACCCAGGGCGCGCCGGCGGTGCAGTGCCCGAGCATCCACGGCAGCAGCCCGGCGAGGTCGTCCGGCTGCCGGAACCCGCGCCGCGGCGGCGCCGAGGCGGGGTCGCCGCCGGCGGGCGGGGCGTGGCAGAGCACCACCGGGACGGCGGCGCGGGCCAGACCACCGAAGGGCGCGTCACCGAAGGGCGCGTCACCGAAGAGCGCGCCGCCGTCGCCGCCGGACACGACCGCGACCAGGTCGGGGCCGGCGGCGACCGCGTCCCGCACCCCGGCGGCCGGACCGGCCGCGCCGGGCGGGACGGGTCCGGTCTCGATGACCTCCAGCCGCGCGCACACCTGCGCCAGGACCCTCGCCAGCGCCGCGGCCTGCGGCGCCGGGGCGTCCAGCACCACGACGACCGTCCCGTCGAAGCGGGGGAACGCGGCGGCGGCGGCGTCGACCGGCAGCGGCGCCCGCTGCGGCAGGGCCCGCGGCTCGCCGCGGGGTTCGGGCCGGGGCGCGCTGTAGAGGGC
>NZ_SMKM01000124.1 GCF_004348665.1 Actinomadura sp. GC306
GAAAAGGGGGGCTTGGGGGGTGGCGGGTTGTTCGTCTGGTCGGGTTAGGTTGAAGATTCGTTTCGCAGGCGCTGGGCGGGTAGATCAGCTCTGCGTTCGGGTGAGTCTTGCCTTGGGGAGGGGACGCGGGCGGCATGGTGACGTTGGTCCTGGCCTATGCCGTCGCCGCCATCGTCGTCCCCTGGGCTCTGCGGCGTCACCGCCTGCTCATGGCTTGTGCCGCGGCGGTGTTGCCGGCCGCCACCGCCGTCTGGGCCGTTGCCCACGCGGGTGGGGGCGTGCTCACCGAGCAGGTTTCGTGGGCGGCCGACCTCGGGCTCGTCATCGACTTCCGGCTCGACGCGCTGTCGGTCGTCATGCTGCTGCTGATCGGCGGGGTCGGCGCCGTCGCGCTGTGCTACGCGGGGTCCTACCTCGAACGCTCCGAAGCGCTGATGGTCGGGACGCTCGTCGCGTTCGCCGGGGCGATGACCGGGCTGGTGCTCGCCGACAACCTGCTCGTCCTGTACGTGTTCTGGGAACTCACCACGCTCGCCTCCTTCATCCTGATCGGGACCACCAACCCCGAGCGGGCCGAGGATCGGCGGGCCGCGACGCAGGCGCTGCTCACCACCACCGCGTTCGGTCTCGTGATGCTCGCGGGGTTCGTGCTGCTCGGGCAGACCGGCGGCACCTACCGGATCTCCGAGCTTGTCGCCGACCCGCCGGGCGGCGCGGCCGCCGAGGTCGGCCTCGTGCTGGTGCTGCTCGGCGCGTTCGCCAAATCGGCGCAGATGCCGCTGCACGCGTGGCTGCCCGCCGCGATGGTCGCGCCGTCGCCGGTGAGCGCCTACCTGCACGCCGCGGCGATGGTGAAGGCGGGCATCTATCTGGTGGCGCGGCTGTCGCCCGCGTTCGCTGAGACTGCCCTGTGGCGGCCGACCGTTGTCTGCGTGGGCATGGTGAGCCTGCTGGCCGGCGGTGTCATCGCGCTGCGCAAGGACGATCTGAAAGCCCTGCTCGCTTATGGCACCATCAGCCAGCTCGGCTTCTTGATGGTGCTCGTCGGGCACGGCACGCGGACTGCTGCGCTGGCGGGGCTCGCGCTGTTGCTGGCCCACGGGTTGTTCAAGGCGCCGCTGTTCCTCGCGGCCGGGGTCGTCGAACACGAGGCCGGGACGCGGAACGCCAGGGAGCTGTCCGGGATGTGGCGGCGGCTGCCCGTGACGGCCGTCGCGTCGGCGGCGGCGGTCGCCTCCATGATCGGCCTGCCGCCGTTCCTGGGGTTCGTGGCGAAGGAGGCCGCCTTCGAGGCGTTCGCCCACGGTGGGTGGGACGCCGTCGTCCTCGCCGGGGTGGTCGCGGGCTCCGCGTTGACCACGGCTTACGGGGTGCGGTTCCTGCACGCGGCGTTCTCCGGCGATGCGGACGGTGCGCGTGCCGCCGAGCCGTGGGGGATGACCGTGCCGCTGGCGGTTCCGGCCTCGGCCGGGTTCATCCTGGGCTTCCTCTACGGGCCGCTGCAGACGATGATCGCGCCGTACGCGGACTCGCTCGGTGGCGAAGCCGGCTACAAGCTCGCGCTCTGGCACGGGTTCGGGCTTCCCCTTGGGCTTTCCGCCTTGGCCATCGGGGCCGGTGTCGTCGCCTACCTGCTCTTCGGACGTTCCTATGCGGCCGAGAAGCCGTTCGCGTGGCGGGGGCCGGACGGGCAGGGCGGGTACTACGGCGTCGCCCGCGGCATCCTCGTGGGGGCGCACGCGGTCACCAAGCGGATGCAGGTCGGGTCGCTCCCCGTCTACCTCGGGGTGATCGGCGCCACGGTGCTCGTGGTGCCGGGCACCGCGCTCGTCATGGGCACGTTCGGGGAGAAGAGCCCCGATCTCGCCGGGTACGTCCTGCACGCCTGGGACGATCCGGTGCAGTCCGTCCTCGGCGCGGTCGTGATCGCCTGCGGCCTCGCCGCCATGCTGACGCGCCGCAGGCTGACGGCGGCGCTGGTGATGGCCGGCGTCGGCTACGCGATCGGCGGGCTCTTCGTGGCGCAGGGCGCGCCCGACCTGGCCCTCACGCACCTCGTCGTGGAGACGCTCCTGCTCATCACCCTCGTGCTGGTGATGCGGCGCCTCCCGGAGTACTTCCCGCCGCGCCGCCGCAAGCTGTCCGCCAAGGTCGCGACCGGCCTGATCAGCGGCGGTCTCGGCGCGTTCCTCGCGAGCTTCCTGGTGGTGGCGTCGCTGAGCCGCACCGACAAGCCCGCCGGCCCCGGTTACGCCGAGCTCGCCGAGGAGGAGGGCACCGACAACATCGTGAACATGATCCTCGTCGAGACGCGCGCCCTCGACACCCTCGGCGAGATCACGGTGGTGGCGGTGGCGTCCATGGGCGTCATCAGCCTGGTGCTCAGCGGGCGCCGCAGGCCCCGTCCGGTCAGCGAGGACCCGGGAGCCGGTGAGCCGGGAGGCAAGCTCGGTGAGGGCGGCCGGAGCTGGCTCGCCACGTCGGGGCGCCCCGCCCTCGGCGGCGCGCCGATGGTGCCGGCGGCGGCCGCGGCGCGCCTGCTCGGCCCCGCGATCCTCGTGTTCTCCCTCTACCTGCTGATCGCCGGGCACGGGCGCCCCGGCGGCGGATTCGTCGCCGGGCTCGTCGCGGCGATGGCGTACGTCCTGCGGTACCTGCCGGGCGGCCGCCGCGAACTCGAGGCCGCGATGCCCGTGCGGCCCGGCGTGCTGCTCGGCAGCGGGCTCGGGCTCGCCGTCGCCACCGGCGCGGCCGGCTGGGCGATGGGCGGATTCCCCGACGGGGACTTCCTGAAGAGCGAGTACCTGAAGTTCGCGCTGCCGCTGCTCGGTGACATCAAGCTCTCGACCAGCCTGTTCTTCGACCTCGGCGTGTACCTGCTCGTCCTCGGGCTGGTGCTGACGATCCTCAGCACGCTCGGCGCGAGCCTGGACAAGAGCGCCCTGCAGGAACATCCGGACGAGGACGACCCGGCCGGGGAGGCGTCCGGCGGCCCGGCGGAAGGAGCACGACCATGACGGGTCCCGCGCTCGTCCTCGTCCTGGCCGTCGCCGTGCTGTTCGGAGCGGGCTTCAACATGCTGATGGAGAGGTCCCTGATCCGGATCGTGATCGGCTTCATGCTCCTCGGCCACGGCGCCAACATCCTCCTGCTGCTGGCGGGCGGGGCCGCCGGGTCGCCGCCGCTGCTCGGCGCGGAGTCCGAGCGGCCGATGGCCGACCCGCTGCCGCAGGCCATGGTCCTCACCGCGATCGTCATCACCTTCGGCGTGACGGCCTTCCTGCTGGCCCTGGCTTACCGCAGCCGGCTGCTCCTCGGCGAGGACGAGGTCCGCGACGACGTCGAGGACCGCCGGGTCCACGCCGGGCGGCGCCGCGAGGAGGCGTGGGCCGGCGGCCCGGACGACGTGCCCGACCCCCTTGAGGACAACACCGAGCGGGAAAGCGGCCGGGCGGGGGAGGGCGCGTGAACGTCCTCGTCCCGCTGCCGTTCGTCCTGCTGCTGCTCGGCGCCGCGCTCACGATGATCAGCCGCCGCCGGGAGACGTGGCTGCGCGTCCTCGCCCCGCTGACCGTGGCGGCGGCGCTGGCCGCGGCCTGCGGGCTGATGGCGGCCGTCGCCCGGGACGGCGTGATCGCCGTCCCGATGGGCGGCTGGGCCGCGCCGCTCGGCATCACGCTCGTCGCGGACCGGCTGTCGGCGCTGCTGCTCGTGGTGTCCATCGCCGTCCTGCTCGCGATCATGCTGCACGCCGTGGCGGAGGGCGCCGGCGGCCTCGGCGGCCACGAACCGGGCGTGTTCTACCCCGCGTACCTCACGCTGACCGCCGGCGTCGCGCTGATCTTCCTCGCCGGCGACCTGTTCAACCTGTTCGTCGCGTTCGAGATCATGCTGGCGTCGAGCTACGTGCTGATGACGCTCACCCCGACGGCGGAGCGGGTCCAGGCGGGGATGACCTACACCGTCGTCAGCCTCATGTCCTCGATCCTGTTCCTCGCCTCCATCGGCCTGGTGTACGCCGCGACGGGCTCGGTCAACCTCGCCGACCTGTCCGAGCGCGTCTCGCACCTGCCGGAGGGCACCCGGACGGCGCTCGGGCTGCTGTTCCTCGTGGTGTTCGGGATCAAGGGGGCGATCGCCCCCATGCACCTGTGGCTGCCCGACAGCTACCCCGCCGCCCTCACCAGGGTCACGGCCGTGTTCGCGGCGCTGCTGACGAAGGCCGCCATCTACGCGCTCATCCGGGTGGAGACGCTGCTGTTCCCCCGCGAGGAGGTGTCGTGGATCATCCTCGCCTTCGCCGCCGCGACCATGCTCGTCGGCACCCTCGGCGCGCTGACCCACGACGACATCCACCGGGTGTTCTCGTTCATCCTGGTCGGACACATCGGCTACATGCTGTTCGGCCTGGGGCTGTTCAGCATCGCCGGACTCGCCGGCGCGATCCTCTACCTCGTCCACCACATCGTCGTGCAGGCCGCGTTGTTCCTGGTGAGCGACCTCATGCAGGGACGCACCGGGGAGACGTCGCTGCGCCGCCTCGGCGGACTGGCGCGCATGTCGTCGTTCATCGCGGTGCTGTTCTTCGTCCCGGCGATGAGCGTGAGCGGCATGCCGCCGACCTCCGGTTTCATCGCGAAGCTGGCGCTGTTCCAGGCGGGCCTCGGCCAGGGCGGCAGTGCCGCCTACGCCGTCACCGGGGTCGCGGTGGTCGCGAGCCTGCTGACGCTCATGGCGATGTCGCGGATCTGGACGCTCGGGTTCTGGCGCCCCCGCCCGGAGGAGGCCGGTGAGCTCCCCGCCGCGGCGTCCTACACGCAGGCGAGCACGCGGCTGATGGGGACCGTGACGGCCGTGCTGGTCGTCGGCGGCCTGCTCATCGCCGTGTTCGCCGGGCCGCTGGCATCCTGGAGCAGCCTCGCCGCCGCCGACCTGCTGGACCCGACGGCGTACCGGAACGCCGTGCTGGGAGGAGGGACCCCGTGAACCTCGCTCTCCGCCGCGCCGGCTCCCGCCTGTTCATCGGGATCTGGCTGCTCGGGATCTGGCTCCTGCTGTGGGGGCGCGTCGACGCCCTCACCGTGATCGGCGGCGTCGTCGCCGTCGCCCTCGCGTACGCGGCGAGCCGGCTGCCCGCCGTCCCGCTGATCAGGCGAATACGCCCGCTGCGCGTCGCCGCCGTGGTAGGCGAGTTCGTCTGGGACCTGCTGGTGTCCAGCCTCGTCATCGGCTGGCACGCGCTGTACCGGCCGAAGCAGGTGCGCAGCGGCATCATCAACGTGGACATGCGGTCCCGCTCGGACTTCATCCTGCTGGGGGTCACGACCAGCATCTCCCTGCGTCCCGGCACGATCCTCATCGACCTGGACGCGGACCGGACCGTCCTGCGCATCCACGCCATGCCGGTCCGCGACCTCGCCGAGGCCGAGTCCCGGCGCCGGGGCGTGGAGGTCACCGAGGAGAGGCTGATGCGCGCGTTCGTGACCTGGGAGGACGCCCCACCGGAGGAGCAACGATGAACGTCGTCTACATCGTGACCATGGCGCTGCTGGGCGCCGCGTTCCTGATGACGGCCGTACGCCTGATCCGCGGCCCGTCCAGCTTCGACCGGATCATGTCGCTGGACGTGATGGCCGTCCTGCTGGTGTGCGGCATCGCGGTGTTCTCGGCCTACTGGGGCGAACCCGCCTACGCCACGCTCCTGCTGGTCGTGTCGATGCTGGGCTTCGTCGGCTCGGTCAGCGCCGCCCGGCTGGCCGGGGCCCGCAAGGCGGAGCGGGCGAAGGAGGGGGCATGAGTCTCGCCGACGGCATCACCGCCGTGCTGCTGCCCGCGGGCGCCGTGTTCTGCGCCCTCGGCGCCCTCGGCGTCCTGCGCTTCCCCGACCTGCTCAGCAGGCTGCACGCGGCGACCAAGCCGCAGACGATCGGGCTGCTGCTGATCCTCGGCGGGGTCGCGCCCCAGGCGGGCTCCGTCTCGGCCGCCGCCCCGCTGCTGCTCGTCGGCTTCTTCCAGCTGCTCACCGCGCCCGTCACCGCCCAGACGGTCGGCGGCGCCGCCTACCGCGCCGGCGTCATCGACCGCGACGTCCTCACCGTCGACGAAAGCCCCCAGGAGCGGAAGCCGTAGCGGTCACTCCTCGGTGGCGGGGCTGCCGCCGGCCACGTATTCGGCGAGGAGGTCCTCCTCACTGGCGCCGCGGCGCCAGTAGCCGGTGAAGGTGACGGCGCGGCGATCGAGGCCGCGTTCGCGGACCAGGTGGCGGCGCAGCGCCTTCACCTCGGCGGACTCGCCCGCGATCCACGCGTAGGCGCCGTACGGGAGTTCCGCGGCGCGGACGGCGTCGAGCAGGCCGCCGGGGGAGACCCAGGTGACGTCCGCGTCGGCGGCGGTCGGGAGCTCCTGCCGGTCCGCCGGATCGGGGACGTCGATCCAGACCCGCGCGGCCGTGCCGGCGGGCAGGGACGCTAGGTTCCCGGCGATGGCCGGCAGTGCGGTGATGTCGCCCGCCATCACGACCGGGGCGCCCGGCGGCGGGCGGAAGTCGTAGCCGCCGTTGTCGGGGCCGGTCGGGCCGAGCGCGGCGATGCGGTCGCCGGGACGGGCCGCATCCGCCCAGGCGGCCGCGGGACCGGAGGTGCCGTTCGCGTGCAGGGCGAAGTCGACGTCGAACTCGCCGGGCCGCGTGTCGCGGACGGTGTAGGTCCGCATGATGGCGCGTTCGGCCGGGTCCATGGCTCGCCAGTCGGCGAACCACGTGTCGCCGCCGGCGCTCTCCGGCAGGAGGGGCGCGTCCTGGTGCGGGTGGGGGAAGAACAGCTTGAAGCGCTGGTCGCGGCCGGCCGAGACGAACGCGGCGCCGGAGCCGCCGGGCGGGTCCCAGCCGAAGGCGATCCGGACCATGTCCGGGCCGAGCCGCTCGGAGCGCCGGACGTCGAGGCCGAAGAACGCGTAGGGGTGCGCGGGCCTGGTCATCAGCCGGTCTTCTTCGCGGAGCGCAGGGCCTCGGCGAAGGCTTCGAGGATCGGCGCGCAGCCCGCGTAGGAGAAGCGCGGCTCGGGCTGCCACGGCACGACCTGGCCGGCCTTCACCGCGGGCAGGTCCTTCCAGGTCGGCTTGCCGCCGAGGTCCTTCGGCTGGAGCGCCTGGGTGCGGGAGTCGAGCAGGATGACGTCGGCCTTGTACTTGCCGGCGTTCTCCCAGCTCAGGTTCTCGAAGTAGCCGTTCTGGTCGAGCTTGTCCGGGACGACGAGGTCGACGCCGAGCTCCTTGAGGTAGATCAGGTCGGTGTTCTTGTCCGGGCTGGACGCGTAGAACAGGTCGGGGCTCGCGGACGCGGCCAGCACCTTCAGCCCGCTGCCCCCGGCCGCCGTGCGCACCGCCTCCGCGGCCTTCTCGAACCGCTCCTTGGCGGCGGTGACCTGCTGGGACTTGACGTCCGCGCCGAGTGCGGCGGCCAGCGCGGCGGTCCGCTCGATCGGCTTGGGCAGCGGCACCGCGCCCGCGGCGATCGCGGCGCTCGGCGCCAGCGCGTAGACCTTGTCGGCGCTCTCCGGCGGGACGTAGAACAGCTCGTCCTCCAGGAACATGTTGCTGACCAGCAGCTCGGGACGCAGCGCGGCGTACTTCTCGATGTTGAACTCGCCGAAGGCGTTGCCGATGATCTCCAGCCGGTCGACGGGGAGGTCCCCGGCCTGCGGGTCGGGGCTGCCGTCCTTGAGCTTGGTCGGCCCGAACACCCCGACGAGCTGCTCGTCCACCCCGAAGTCGTAGAGCGCCGCGGCGGCTGCGACGTAGCCGACGACGCGCTGGGGCCGCGCCTTCAGGTCGATCTTCTCGCCGCGGTCGTCGGTGAACGACCAGGCGCCGCCGGCGGAGTCGTTCGTGCCGCCGCCGTCACCGCCGCACGCGCTGATCAGGGCGCCGAGGGCGACGGCGCCGCTCGCGCCGAGGAAGCCCCGGCGGGTGAGGGCTGCGGTCGTGCGGTGCCGGCTGTCGAGGTTCGACATTTCGGGCGTCTCCAATATTCGCGTATTCTGGCCCCTATTGCGGGGTTTTGATCAGCGCTTAGGTTAACCTAACCTAAGTAGCTGTCCACAAGGTGGGATCGATCACCCGGTTCCACGGTGCGTCCCCCCGGAGCTCCGCCAGGTGTTGTCGACCAAGCCCCCGCCGGTCACGGCGCACCCCGAACGGCCTACGGGCAGCAGACGGGCGGCCGGGCTCGCCGGCGCGCTGCTGTTCCTCCTCGCGGCCGTGCTGCTCAGCCTCGCGGTCGGCGCGAAGCCGCTATCGCCCGGCGAGGCGTGGGACGGGCTGTTCCACGCCGGCTCGCCCGCGTACTCGATCGTCCACGACATGCGCCTGCCGCGGACCGCGCTCGGGCTGCTCGCGGGCCTGGCGCTCGGCGTCGCCGGCGCGGTGATGCAGGCGCTCACCCGCAACCCGCTCGCCGACCCCGGCCTGCTCGGCATCAACGCCGGCGCCGCGGCCGCCGTCGTCTCGGCGATCTCCTTCCTCGGCGTCACCTCGTTCACCGGGTTCGTGTGGTTCGCGTTCGCCGGCGCGGGAGCGGTCGCGGTGCTGCTCTACGCCGTCGGCGGCGGGCGCGCCGCCACGCCCGCCCGGCTCGTCCTCGCCGGGGCCGCGCTGAACGCCGCGCTGTACTCCTACGTGAACGCGGTGCAGCTCCTCGACACCGCGTCCCTCGACCGGATGCGCTTCTGGACGGTCGGCTCCCTCGCCTCGGCGCAGGGGCACACGATCGTGCGCGTGGCCCCGTTCATCGCCGTCGGGCTGGTGGTGGCGCTGCTGCTGGCCCGCCCGCTGAACGCGATGGCGATGGGCGAGGACGCCGCCCGCGCGCTCGGCGCCGACCCCGGGCGCGCGACCGTCGCCGCGATCCTCACGGTCACGCTGCTGTGCGGGGCGGCGACCGCGGCCTGCGGGCCGATCATCTTCGTCGGGCTGATGGTGCCGCACCTCGTCCGCGCGCTGACCGGGGCGGACCTGCGCTGGCTCTTCCCGTACTGCGCGGTCCTCGCGCCCGCGCTGATGCTGACGGCGGACGTGATCGGACGCGTCGTCGTGCGCCCCGCCGAGCTCCAGGTGGGCATCGTGATGATCGTGGCGGGCGGCCCGGTGTTCCTCTACTTCGTCCGCCGGCCCCGCCGCGGGAGGCCCGCCTCATGATCGGCACCCGCCTCGGGAAGGGGCGTCCCCAGCGCCGCGGCCCGCACTTCGCCGTCGTGCGGGCCGCCGGGATCTCGCTCCGCTTCCGCCCGCGCGCCGTGGTCGTCGCCGTCCTGTGCCTGGCCGTGGCGCTCGGCATGGGCGTGCTCCTGATCGGCACGGGCGACTTCCCGATGAGCCCCGCCGAGGTCGTCCGGACCCTCGCCGGGCAGGGCGCGCCCGCCGACACGCTCATCGTGAACCAGATCAGGCTGCCGCGCACGGTGGCCGGGCTCGCGGTGGGCGCGGCGCTCGGCCTCGCCGGGGCGATCTTCCAGTCCTTGGCGCGCAACCCCCTCGGCAGCCCCGACATCCTCGGCTTCACCCAGGGCGCGTCGGCCGGCGTCCTCGCGGTGATCGTGCTGACCGGCGGCGGCAGCGCCGCCGTCGCCGGGGGCGCCGCGGCCGGCGGGCTGACGACGGGGCTGCTCGTGTACGCGGTGGCGGGCCCGCGCGGGATCCACGGCCAGCGGCTCATCCTCGTCGGCATCGGGGTCGCCGCCATCCTCACCGGCGTGAACGGCTACCTGCTCACCCAGGCCAACATCGTCGACGCGGCCCGCGCCGTCCTGTGGCTGACCGGCAGCCTCGACGGCCGCGACTGGTCGGACGCCGCGCCGGTCCTCGCCGGGCTCGCCGTCCTCGGGCCGCTCGTCCTGGTCGGCTGCGGCCGCGCGCTGCGGATGCTGGAGATGGGCGACGACGCCGCGAACGGGCTCGGCGTCCCGATCGAGCGGGTGCGGCTGCTCATGCTCACCGCGGCGGTGCTGCTCACCTCGTTCGCCGCCGCCGCGGCCGGGCCGGTGTCGTTCGTCGCGCTGACCGCGCCGCAGCTCGCCCGCCGGCTGACCCGCACCACCGGCCCCAACCTGCTGCCCGCGATGTGCATGGGCGCGGCGCTGCTGGTGGCGGCCGACTGGACGGCGCAGCGCGCCTTCCCGGGGCACCAGCTCCCGGTCGGCGTCGTGACCGGGCTCCTCGGCGGCGGATACCTGGTCTGGCTCCTCGTGACCGAACGCAAGACGGGACGGATCTGATGGACAAGAAGCGGCCGGCCGGCGCGCGGCTCACCGGCAAGGGGCTGACCCTCGGCTACGACGGGCGCACCGTCGCCGAGGACCTCGACGTCGCCGTCCTGGACGGCTCCTTCACGGTGATCGTCGGCCCGAACGCGTGCGGCAAGTCGACGCTGCTGCGGGCGCTGGCCCGGATACTCAAGCCGTCCGCCGGCACGGTCGTGCTGGACGGGGAGCCGATCGCGGCCTGGCCCGCGAAGAAGCTGGCCCGGACCCTGGGCCTGCTGCCGCAGTCGTCGATCGCGCCGGACGGCATCACGGTCGCCGACCTGGTCTCGCGCGGCCGGTACCCGCACCAGAGCCTGCTGCGGCAGTGGTCGCGGGAGGACGAGCGGGTCGTGGCCGGGTCACTGGCGGCGACCGGCGTCGCCGACCTCGCCGGCCGGCACGTGGACGAGCTGTCGGGCGGCCAGCGGCAGCGGGTCTGGATCGCGATGGCGCTGGCCCAGCAGACACCGCTGCTGCTCCTGGACGAGCCGACGACCTACCTCGACATCGCCCACCAGATCGAGGTCCTCGACCTGTGCGCCCGGCTGCACGAGGAGGGCCGGACGGTCGTCGCCGTCCTGCACGACCTGAACCACGCCGCCCGCTACGCCACCCACCTGATCGCCATGCGGGACGGCCGGATCGTCGCGGAGGGCGACCCGTCCTCGGTGGTCACCGCGGAGCTGGTCGAGGAGGTCTTCGGGCTGCCGTGCCGGGTGATCGAATGCCCCGAGGCCGGGACGCCCCTGGTCGTCCCGGCCGCGCCCACCCGGGCCCCCGCCGCGCGCTGACCCGGGGTGGCGGGCCGGCGCGGGCGGGGCTGGAAGCGGCGAGGACCGGGCGCACACGACCCCGGCCCCCGCCGCCGGTCTCACTTGCCCGCCGGGACCTGGTACGCCTCGGCGATCTTCGATGCGGCGGCGTCGCGCTCGACGACCAGCCCGCCGGCGGCCTTCTCGTCGGTCCGCAGGATGTAGGTCTTGCGGGTGCCGGGCTCGTTCACCTTCGAGAAGTCCATCGGGGTGCCGTAGCCGTCGTCGTAGGCCGTGGTGGACCGGTGCGCCTTGATCAGGCCCTCCCGGGTCAGGTCCTTGGCCTCGCACGCCTTCGTCAGCGCGTCACCGAAGACGACCGCGCTGGTGTAGCCGTTGACGACCGCGTTGTCCAGCGGCTGCCCCGGGTACTTCTTCTTGTAGTCGTCGGCCAGCTTCTTGATCTTCTCCAGGTCGGAGGAGATCGGCGCGCCGGCGCTGGCGAGGTAGAAGCCCTTCAGCAGCGCGGGCGCCGCCGGGGTCTTCAGCAGCTGCGGGGAGAACCCGGAGTTGCTCGCCACGATCGGCGCGGTCACGCCCTTGGAGCGCGCGACACCCGCGAGCGACGCCGACTGCATCGGCCCGGCGCTCATCAGGATCGCCGACACGCCGGCGCTCTGCAGCGCCGACACCTGGGCGCTCATGTCGTTGTCGGTCGCCTTGATCTTCTGCTCGACGATCTCCAGGCCGAGTTCCTTCGCCGCGTGCTTGGACCCGGCGAGGGCGCTCTCTCCGTAGTCGCCTTCGAAGTACACGTGACCGACCTTGTCGCCCTTCTTGATCCCCTTCTCCTCGGTCAGGAAGTCCAGGGCGTTGATCATGTCGACGTCGTACGTCGTGCCGGTGACCTGGATGTACTCGTTGCCGAGCAGCGTCGTCGCCCACGCGTTGGGGATGACGAACATCTTGTCGGAGGTGATGCGGTCGCCGAGCGCCGTCACCATCGGCGACCCGACGAACTGGGAGAGGCCGATGACGCTGGACTCCAGCTCGCCGTAGCTCGCCACGGCCTTCTGCACGTCGTACCCGTGGTCGCGGACGACCAGTTCGAGCGTCCGGCCGCAGATGCCGCCCTCGGCGTTGACCTGCTCGACGTACATCTTCTGCGCCTGGGTGAGGCTCTTGCCGAGCGGGGCGTACACCCCGGTCATGTCGGTCTGGACACCGATGCTGATCTTGTCATCGGTGACGCCGGTACCGTGCTTCACGCCGTCGGCGCCGGTCGCCCCGCCGCCGCCGGTCGCCTTGTCGCTGCAGGCCGTCATGGCCAGCGGCAGGGTCAGCGCCAGGGCGCCGGCCACCGTGACACGCGCCATTCGTTTCATGCCGGTTGCTCCTCTTTTTCGGGGGTGGTGAGATGTCGGGAAGCCCGGCGGCGGGCCACGGCGGTGCGCAGCATCGGCCACACCCCGGCCAGGCCGCGGGGAAGGAACAGGACGACGGCGACCACGGCGGCGCCGTACAGGATCCGGGCGGCCTCGGCGGGGGAGACGCCGCCCGAGCCCGGGGCGGCGACCAGCGGCAGGTCGTCGCCGAACCGGGTGAGGAGCTGCGGCAGGGCGGAGACGAACACCGCCCCCGCGACGGCGCCGCCGACGCTGCCGAGCCCGCCGATGACGATCATGGCGAGGTAGTCCAGGGCCAGGAACATGCCGAAGTACTCGGGGACGGTCCGCTGGAACACCAGCGCGAGCAGCGCGCCCGCCGCCCCCGCGTACATCGACGACAGCACGAACACCCCGGCCCGGTAGCGCGCCACCGGCACGCCCATGACCGAGGCGGCGATCTCGTGGTCGCGGATCGTGTTCATGGCCCGTCCTGGGCGGCCGCGCAGGATGCCGCGCGCGATCCACGCCGCCGGGATCAGCAGCGCGACGGCGAAGAACCACAGCCGTTCCGGCGCGCCCAGCGGCACGCCGAGCGCCGCCATCTCGGGGGTGTCGGCCATGGTGACGGGGCCGAGCTGGAGCGGCGGGACGTTGCGCCCGTTGAACCCGCCGGTGACGCTCTCGGCGTTGAACAGCACGTGCTGCCCGATGAAGATCAGCGCGAGGGAGGCGATGCCGAGGTAGACCCCGCGGAGGCGTCCCGCGATGGGGCTGAACAGCCCGCCCGCGATGCCGGCGAGGACGATCGCGCCGAGGAACGCCAGGCCGGTCGGCAGCCCGAGGCCGGTCATGTCGTCCTCCGCGGGGGACGCCAGGTACACGTACCCGTAGGCGCCGACGGCGAGGAAGAACGCGTGGCCCATCGACAGCTGCCCGGTGGACCCGGTCAGCAGGTTCAGGCCGATCGCGCCGATCGCGGCGGAGATCGCGAACAGGCCCGTCTGCAGCCAGAACGTGTCCAGGTAGAAGGGGGGCACGACCATGAACACGAGGCCGGCGGTGAGGAGTACCCCCGGCGTCATCCGGGTCCGGGGGAGGAAACGGCGGTCAGACACGCGACATCTCCCTAGTCCCGAAGAGCCCCGCCGGCCGGACCAGCAGCACGAGGAGCATCACCACGAACGGCGCGACGCCGCCGATGCCGCGGCCGAGGAACGTCAGGTCGCCCTGGTAGCCGGTCACGAGCGACTCGGTGAGCCCGATGAGGAGCCCGCCGACCAGTGCGCCGGTGGTGGAGTCGAGCCCGCCGAGGATCGCGGCGGGGAACGCCTTCATCGCGGCGAACGAGGTGCCGCGGTCGAGGCCCGGCGTGGGGAACACCGTGAGGAACAGCGCGGCGATCGCCGCGAGCCCGCCCGCGATCGCCCAGGCGGCCAGCGACACCCGCGACAGCCGGATGCCCATCAGCGAGGCGGTCTCGCCGTCCTCGGCGGCGGCCCGCATCGCCACGCCCCACGAGGTGAAGCGGAACGCCAGCATGAACGCCGTGATGACGGCCGCCGCGACGAGGAACGCGGCGATGCGCGTCTGGGCGATGCCGATGCCGCCCACGTACACGATCTTGTCCTGCCAGGGGTCGCCGAGGGAGAGGACCTGCGTGCCGATGCGCCGGGTCAGCTCGGTCGCCAGCACGATGTCGATGCCGATCGTGACGATCGCCAGCACCGCCTGGTCCTCCACGCGGGCGCGCCGCAGCACCAGCACCTCGACCAGCACCCCGAGGACGGCGGCGGCGGCGATGCCCGCGGCGAGCGCCGGGAGGAAGCCGATGTCGTCGTGCAGCACGGCCGTGATGAAGCCGCCCGCCAGCAGCAGTGACGCGTGCGCGAAGTTGACCACCTCGGTGGCCTTGAAGATGATCACGAAGCCGAGGGCGATCAGCGCGTAGACCGATCCCGCCGAGACCCCGTTGATCACCAGCTCGATGAACGTGCTCAAGGGTTTCCTTCCCCGTGGGACGGCGCCGCCGGCTCGTGCGCGGCACCGAGATAGGCGCGGATCACGGCCGGGTCGCGCTGCACCCGCTCCGGTTCGCCGCCCGCGATCCGCTTGCCGAAGTCGAGGACGGTCACCTCGTCGGCGAGCCGCATGACCATGCCCATGTCGTGCTCGACGAGCAGGATCGACAGGCCGAGGTCGGCGCGGGCGCGGGAGATGACCTCGGCCATCCGGCGCCGCTCGCCGCCGTTCATCCCGGCGACGGGCTCGTCCAGGAGCAGCAGCCTCGGTTCCATCGCCAGCGCGCGGGCCAGTTCCAGCCGCTTCTGGACGCCGTAGGACAGCGTCCCGGCGGGCGCGGCCAGGTACTGGTCCACGCCGACGAAGCGGGCGATCTCGCGGACCCGCTCGCGGTGCCGGGCCTCCTCGCGGCGCGCCCACGGCAGCCGCAGGCCGGTGGACACGAACCCGGCGCGGGTGAGGCGGTGCCGCCCGAGCATCAGGTTGTCCTCGGCGCTCTGGTGCCGCGACATCGCGATGTTCTGGAACGTGCGGGCGACGCCGAGGGCCGCGATCCGGTGCGGCGGCAGCGAGGTCAGCTCGGCGCCGCCGAACCGGACGCTGCCCGCGCTCGCCCGGTACACCCCGGACAGGACGTTGAAGCACGTCGACTTGCCCGCGCCGTTCGGCCCGATGATCGCGTGGACGCTGCCGGGCGCGACCGTGAAGCCGACGTCGTCGAGTGCCGTGAGCCCGGCGAACCGCACCGTGAGCCCGCTGACGACCAGCGCGCCCTCGTCCGCCTCCTGCGCGGAGCCGGCCGCCCGCGCCCCCGGGTTCGCTTCGCTCAGCTCCGTCTCTTGCGAGGGGGCGACCCCCCGCGTTCCCCGGTTCGCTTCGCTCATCCCGTCCACCTTCCGAGCGCGGGCGGGAGAAACTTCCCGGACGTCTCGCCGTCGTCCTCGACGGCGGTGTCGTCACCGACCCCGAGGTAGCGGCGCCGGACCTCGTCGCTGCCGGCGAGTTCCGCCGAGGGGCCGTGCAGCGCGACGGCGCCGACCTCCAGGACGTGCGCGTGCGACGACAGCTCCAGCGCCAGCGCGGCGTTCTGCTCGATCAGCAGGATCGCGGTGCCCTGCAGGTTGATCTCGCGGACGGTCTCGGCGATCCGCTCGGCCATCAGCGGCGCGAGGCCGAGGGTCGGCTCGTCCAGCAGCAGGACCGACGGGCACGCCATCAGCGCCCGCCCGATCGCGAGCATCTGCTGTTCGCCGCCGGACAGCAGCCCGGCCCGCTGCCGCGCCCGTTCCGCCAGCACCGGGAAGAGCTCCAGCACCCGCCCGTGGGCCTTGGCGGCCTCGGCCCGGCTGGGCGCGCCGAGCGCGCCCGCCCGCAGGTTCTCCTCGACGCTGAGCCGGCCGAACACCCGCCGGCCTTCGGGCACCTGCACCACCCCGGCCGCGACGACGGTCGCGGGGTGCAGCCCGATCAGGGAGCGGTCGCCGAGCCGCACCGAGCCCGCGTCCACCGCACCGCGGTGGAACGGAAGCGTGCCCGAGATCGCCCGGAGCAGCGTCGACTTGCCCGCCCCGTTGGCGCCGAGCACCGCCGTCACCGATCCGGCCGGGACGTCCAGCGACACGCCGTGCAACGCTCGCACGGCCCGGCCGTAGGTCACCGACAGATTCCGGACCGCGAGGGTCCCGTTCGCCATGCACGCCTCCACAATTCGTGTGGCTGGCACCCCAACACGGGGCGCTGACCTGCGTCCATGGGGCGCGGGCAAGACGTGGCGGGCGTCCAATCGAACGCCATTCGGATTGTGTGGCGAGCACAACGGGCCCCGCCCGGCGAGGCTTTCCGAGCGGGATTCGGGTCGTCAGGTTGTGCGCGGTCAGCGGAGGTGGCGCTCCACCGATTCGACCTTGGCGTCGAGGGCGCCGGTGACGCCGGGGCGGAGATCGGCCTTCACGACGAGACTCACCCGCGGGGCCCGCGCGGCGACGGCGTCGGTGGCGGCCTTCACCACGGCCATCACCTCGTCCCATTCGCCCTCGATGGTGGTGAACATGGCGTCGGTGCGGTTCGGCAGCCCGCTTTCGCGGACCACGCGCACGGCCTCCGCGACGAGTTCGCCGACCTCCTCACCGGCGCCGAGCGGTGTCACCGAGAACGCGACGAGCATCGTGGACCTCCGTGCCTCAGGGTTGCAGGACCTGCCTCACCACGATCTCATCGAGGCGCCGCTCGACGATCGCCCCCGCCGGCCAGTCCCGCACGAGGGTCCGCAGCAGCGCCGCCTCGTGCTCGGCGAACGAGGGGTCGCAGCCCTGCTGTTCGAGGCTGGACCGGATCGCGAGCACGTAGTCCTCGCGGGTGAACCCGGGGACGTCCCGGACCATCGCGGTCGTCGTGGCGCGGTGCGAGTTGAGCCCGGCGAACGAGCGCCCGCACCCGCAGCCGCCGTCCGGATCGTCCCGGTCCCGGGCGCACACGACCCCGATGTGGACGAGTTCGCCTTCGACGCACCAGTCGAAGTCGTTGGCGCGGAATCCCTGGCTGGAGTTGGTGGCGGTGAGCAGCTTCAAGGCCATTACCCCCTAGGCGTGGACCCGACCACCGTACGGCGGGGGTCTGACGTAACGTCGAGGGCATGAGCGAAGACGACGTCCTGCTCCACAACGACGGCACGTTCGCCACGATCACCATGAACCGCCCACGCCGCCGCAACGCCCTGTCGCGCGACTTCTTGATCACCCTCACCGAAGCGTTCCGCGAGGTGGGCGCCACCGACGCCCGCGGGGTGATCCTCGCCGCGAACGGCCCGGTCTTCTCCGCCGGCCACGACTTCGCCGACATGGCCGGCGCCTCCCACGCCGACGTCCGCGCCCTGCTCCAGGCCTGCACCGAACTAATGCAGACGATCCAGTCGATCCCCCAAGTGGTAGTGGCCCGCGTCCACGCCCTGGCGACGGCCGCAGGCTGCCAACTGGTAGCAAGCTGCGACCTGGCCGTAGCGGCAGAAAGCGCCGGTTTCGCAGCCCCCGGCGGCAAAGGCGGCTGGTTCTGCCACACCCCCCTGGTGGCGATAGCCCGCAACGTGGGCCGCAAGCGCGCAGCGGAAATGGCCCTGACCGGCGAGATATTCGACGCCCGAACCGCCGCCGACTGGGGCTTGATCAACTACGCAGTCCCCGACAACACTCTGGAAAAAGCAACCCAAGACCTGCTGCAACGAGCCACCCAAGGCAGCAGAGCCAGCAAGGCCCTGGGCAAACAATCGATGTACGCCCAGTTCGACCGCCCCGAACAAGACGCCTACACCTACGCCATAGAAGTAATGGCAGCCTCCAGCCAAACCCCAGAGGCCCAAGAAGGAATAACGGCCTTCCTAGAAAAACGCCCCCCAACCTGGCCCACCTGACCACCCCCTGAGCCAGGAGGGGGCAAGGGCCGAGCCCGAAAACAGAACCACGTGGGCATGTGCAGGCACTCGCGAACTTGAGCAGGAGGGGGCGAGGGGCGGAGCCCCAAAAACAGGACCACGCGGGGACGTACTGGGATCCACAAGCCTGAGTTGGCAGGGGGCGAGGGGCGAAGCCCCAAAACAGAACCGCGTGGGGACGTGCAGGGACCCGCGAACCTGAGCCCGGAGGGGCGTGGGGGCGGAGCCCCCACAT